>JAAFHV010000419.1 GCA_013297655.1 Myxococcales bacterium
GTTCGCACTCTCGGGTCTCGCCCTCGCCGTCGCGCGCCGTCGTCGCAACCCGCGCTGACGCGAGGATTCGTCACGGTCACCCGCGTCGAGAGGCCGCGCTTCCTTCGTGAGGCGCGGCTTCTTTTTGTGTCTCCAAGGCGGATCGCGAGCTCGCTGGCGGAGCCTCGAACGGGTCCGTGGTCGACCTCGGAAGGGGAAATCCACAGGTTTGCGCGGCTTCTTCCGAAACCGAAGTGGGGGGAGACGCGTAGCGTGGAGGAGCCGTATCGGGCTCGCCTTTCCTCTCGGGATGGGCGATCCTCCCGAGGCGACCGAAAGGTCCTCGCGCCCCATGGAATCGGATCCGCTCCACCTCGTCGGGACCACAATCGCCGACAAGTACGCCGTCGACTCCGTGGTCGGTGAAGGCGGCTTTGCCGTCGTCTACCGCGCCACGCATTCGGTCTGGAAGCGACCGGTGGCGCTCAAGGTGTTCAAGGCCCTCGGCGACGTGAGCCACGAGCGACGGCAGCAGCTCCTCGACGATTTCGTGCGGGAAGGAGCGCTCTTGGCCGAGCTGTCCGAGCGCTCGGCGGCCATCGTCCAGGCGCGCGACATCGGTACCGTCGTGCTCCCGCAAGGCGACGAGGTCCCCTTCATGGTGCTCGAGTGGCTCGACGGCGAGACCCTCGAGGACGTGCTCGCCCGCGAGAGCCGCGCAGGCGTCACCCCCCGCGGCATCGAGCAGACCATCGAGCTCCTCGGACCCGTCGCGGAGGCGCTCGCGCTCGCGCACCAAAAGGGCATCGCCCACCGCGACGTGAAGCCAGGGAACGTGTTCGTCGTCGGCGACGTCGATGGAGAGCATAAGGTAAAGCTTCTTGACTTCGGGATCGCCAAGGTCGTTCAAGAGGCACAAAAAGAGGGCTTCCGTAAGACCAGCGGTGGGCACACGTCGTTCACTCCGCTCTATGGCGCCCCCGAGCAGTTCGATCGCAACCTCGGCGCGACCGGCCCCTGGACCGACGTGTTCGCGTTCGCCCTCGTCATGGTCGAGGTGATGCTCGGCCGCGAGGCGCTCGTCGGCGACAACCTCGCGCAGCTCGCGTTCTCCGCGTTGGACGAGAAGCGAAGGCCGACCCCGGGCAGCTACGGCATCCTCGTGAGCGACCAAATCGAGGCCGCCTTCCGCATCGCCCTCGCGGTCAGGCCGGACGATCGCTACCAGAACGTGGGCGAGCTGTGGGTCGCCCTCCGCGCGGCGCTCTCGATGGGGCCGCCGAGCGGATTTACCCTCGCCTCGGCGCAGCTTCGGCGCGTCGCCCCCGTGTCGTCGATCCGCGGAATGCCGCCCCCGTCCGGCCTGAAGGTCACGCCCCCGCCGGCCTCGGCGACGGCGCAGAGCCCGGGCCTCGGCCCCGTGTCGGTGGTCGGCCCGGCGCCGCAGCTCGGAGCCGCGGCGACGATTGTCGACTCCGCCGTCGACGTCAACGCGCGGACGGCGCGCGCCGAGTCCGGGTCGCGCGCGAAGCTCTTCGTCGCCGCGGGCGTCGTCGCGCTGCTCGCGGTGGTGGGGGCCGGCGTCGGGCTCAAGCTGCGCGGCAGCAGCGGCGCCGCGGGTGGTGCAACGACGACCGTGACCTCGGCGTCGGCGGTTACGATCACGTCGGCGTCGGCGGCACCTTCTGCGGCTCTGGCGCCCGCGTGCCCGAAGGGCATGCTCGAGGTCGCCGCGGGCGACTATTTCATGGGCTCCGACGATCCCAAGACCAACAAAGACGAACGCCCCGCGCACCCCGTGAAGCTCGGCCGCTACTGCCTCGACGAGTTCGAGGTCACCGCCCGCGAGTACAAGGCGTGCAGCGACGGCGGCCACTGCAAGCGTCTGGTCGCGACGAACGAGTGGGAGGGCATCACCGCTCGCCAGCGCAAGCTCTACGATCCGATCTGCACCGGGAACGACTACGCCGCCTTCGCCGACCACCCGATCAACTGCGTCGACTTCGAGGCCGCGGAGACGTTCTGTCGCGAGGTGCGCGGGGGCAGGCTCCCGACCGAAGCCGAGTGGGAGTACGCCGCGCGCGGCTCCGATGGCCGCGTCTACCCGTGGGGCGACGCGCCTCCGGCCCCCGGCCTCTTGAACGCGTGCGGCTCGGAGTGCGTCGCGTGGGGCAGGAAGAACCCCGATCCGGACGGCCCGCTCGCGGCGATGTACAAGTCGGACGACGGGTTCGCCCACACTTCGCCTGCGGGCAGCTTCCCGCGCGGGCAGACCAGCCACGGCATGAAGGACATGGTCGGCAACGTGTGGGAGTGGGTCAGCGACTATTACGGTCCGTACTCCGCCGGCACGAAGGTGTCGGATCCGAAGGGGCCCGAGAAGGGCGACGAGCGCGTCATCCGCGGAGGCGCCTGGAACGGCGGCGATCCCGCGTGGCTGCGCCCGAGCTTCCGCTTCTCGGCGCCGCCCTCGATGAAGAGCCACGGCATCGGCTTCCGCTGCGCCAAGTCTGGCTGACGTTTCGCGTTTTGCGTTTCGCGTTCGAGCGTTTGTGCTTCGGCGCGTGAAACGAAGCTGGCGCACGAGGCGGCACGCGCGGACTAATTTCGACCGGTCCTCCAAATACAGATACCTTCGAGTGATCCGCGCGTGGGCTCCACGCGTTGGCTCCGAGGGAGGAGAGTGTGGGTACGGAACCGAAAATCGTCGGCCGCTATGCCCTGTTCTCGAGGCTCGACTCGGGAGGCATGGCTGCGGTCTACATTGGCCGAGCGCTCGGCGCGGGTGGCTTCGCGAGCACCGTCGCGATCAAGCGTCTCCACGCCCACTTCGCGCAGAACCCCGAGTTCTCTCGGATGTTCCTCGACGAAGCGCGCATCGCCTCGCGCGTGCGGCACCCGAACGTGGTGCCCGTGCTCGACGTGGTCGCGACCGACGACGAGCTCTTTTTGGTGCTCGAGCTGGTGCTCGGTCACTCCCTCTCTCGTCTCGTTGGGGAAGGGCGCCGGCCTCCGCTCACCGTGTCTGCCGCGCTCGTGTACGGCGCGCTCCTCGGGCTCCATGCCGCGCACACCGCGAAGGACGAGCTCGGAAATCCGCTCGGCCTCGTGCACCGCGACGTGTCGCCGCAGAACGTGCTCGTCGGTCGTGACGGCGTGCCGCGGGTCATCGACTTCGGCATCGCGAAGGCGCTCGGCCGCATGACCGCGACCCGCGAGGGCGAGCTCAAGGGCAAGCTCGCGTACATGGCTCCCGAGCAGCTCGAGGGCACCGTCACGCCGCTCTCCGACGTGTTCGCGAGCGGCGTGGTTCTGTGGGAGCTCCTCACCGGCGAACGGCTCTTCTTCAAGGGCTCCGACGGCGCGACCCTGCTCGCGTTGAGTCGCCTCGCGGTGCCTCCGCCGAGCTCGCGCGTTCCAGAGGCGGAGCGCGCCCTCGTCGCGCCGCTCGACGCGGTCGTGGCACGTGCGCTCGCGCGAGAGCCAGAAAATCGATACACGAGTGCGCTCGAATTCGCGATGGCGATCGAGGCAGCGGTGCGCCCGGCGGGAGCCCTCGAGGTGGGCCGCTGGGTCGACTCGGTCGCCGGGGGCGAGCTCGACGCGCGCGCACGAGAGGTCTCCGAGGTCGAGCAGATGTCGATGCGTTTGCCCGTTCAGGAGGGCACCCCCGCCTCGATTCGTCACCAGTCGAGCACGTCGCGCGTGGCGGTGCCGGGCGCGCCAGCGATCACCTACCCGCCGCCCCCGATGAACGACTCGACGCTGCCGTCCGGGCCGAAGGCGACGATGCCGAGCGGCGTGCCCGCTCCGTTCGTCCCCGCCGCCGGGAAAAAGCGCGGGTCGAGCGCGTTCCTGCTCGCGATCCTCGTCGGCCTCGCGGGAGGGTTCGTGGTCATCGGTGGCGTCGCGATCGTGATGCGGAAGAAGGCTCCGAGCGGTCTGCCCGCCACCGCGGCGCCTTCTTCGTCCGCGCTCGCGGGAGACATCGTGCCCGCGAGCGACGCTTCGGCCGTCGGTGCTGCCCCGAGCGCTCCGTGCCCGGCGGGCATGGGCCGCGTCGACGCGGGCGAGCTCTTCATGGGCACCGACGACAAAAAAGCGACCGACGACGAGCGGCCCGCGCACCCGGTGAAGGTGAGCCCCTACTGCCTCGACCTCACCGAGGTCACCGTCGCCGCTTACAAAGACTGCAGCGACAAGGGCAAATGCAAACGCGCCCCGACCGACAACGAGTGGGATGGCATCACCGCGCTCGAGCGAAGGACGTACGATCCCGTCTGCACCGGGGGCGACGCGGATCACCGTGGGAGCCACCCGATCAACTGCGTCGACTGGGAAATGGCATCGCGTTTCTGCCGTGAGATGCACGACGGTGGGAGGCTGCCCACCGAGGCCGAGTGGGAGCTCGCCGCCCGCGGGTCCGATGGGCGCGTGTATCCGTGGGGCGACACGCCTCCGACGATCGACCTCTTGAACGCGTGCGACGAGGACTGCGTCGCGTGGGGCCGAAAGCATCCCGACGCGAACGCGCCCCTCAGCGCGATGATCCGCAAGAAAGACGGCTACCCGAACACGGCGCCAGTGGGCTCGTTTCCCGCCGGCAAGACGCGCTTCGGCATGCTCGACATGGCCGGCAACGTGTGGGAATGGGTCGCCGATTTTCATGCACCCTACATGAAATCGGACGTCACCCTCGTCGATCCGAAGGGCCCTCCCACCGGCGACGAGCGCGTGATCCGAGGCGGCTCCTGG
>JAAFHV010000042.1 GCA_013297655.1 Myxococcales bacterium
CCGCGGCCCGAGATCGCGCCCGGCGCCGGGCGCGATCTCGGGCCGCGGGGCGCTCCCGACGCGCGCGAAGGCCACGCGACGAATCACTTTTTGGACCGACGACCGATGAGTTTCGGTCCCGTGCGCCCTCTTAGGGGAAACGCTACGGCGCTCACGAGCGCGAAAGGTGAACCCGATGAAAAAGACGTACCGAGGAAGCTGCCATTGCGGAGCCGTCGCCTTCGAGGCCGACATCGATCTCTCGAAAGGGAGCACGCGCTGCAACTGCAGCTTCTGTCACAAGAACCGGTTCTGGATGACGCTCGTCGACATCGACGACGTGCGCGTCACGAAGGGAGCGGACGCGCTGACGGACTACCGGCAGGCGCCGGAGGGCAAAGAGGCGTTTCTCCACCTCACCTTTTGCAGCCGCTGCGGGGTTCGGCCCTTCTCGCGCGGGGGATTTCTGCCTGCGATCGGGAACGCGTTTTACGCCGTGAACGTCGCGACCCTCGATCTCACGGACGACGAGCGGGACGCGATCCCCGTCACCTTCGTGGATGGAAGAAGGAACACCTGGGCTCCGCTCACGGAGCACACGAAGAACATGTAATTTACAAATTATCGCGCGTTCCGACCTCCGCGCGTCACACCGTGAGGAGGGTGAGCTCTTCGGCGAGGCCGACCTCGACCGAGGGGGCGGAGAGGAGCTCACCGTCGAGCACGTAGGCGCGTCGATCGGAGGGGAAATTCACCGCGATCCGTGAAGCGAGGGCGTCGATCCCGGCGCCGACGAGGGGCTTACCTGCAAGCACGCGCGGCATCTGCGGGCCGAGCTCGCGGGGACCGAGCGCGCTGCCAACAGCGTGGAACCGGTCGATGCGCTCCTCGGCGCGGTAGGTGAGGTGCATATGGAGCCCGAGGTCGCGGACCACGCTCGCGACGAACAGGCTGTAACCCTCGTGCGGCACGGCGGCGCCGTCGACCTCGAGGTGCGCGGGCTGCGGCGAGAGCACACGCCCGGCGAGCGCGCCGCCCACGAACGAACCGGCGAACACCTCCGCGACGATGCGCGCGGCAGCCCCGAGACCGAGCGCTTCGCGCGAACGACCCGTGTAGTATGCATCGAAGAAGCTGGCGACGAGACCGAAGCCGAAGATGAAACCGACCCGCGCCTCGCCGTTCGCCTCGGTGACGCGGAGGGGCCTCACGACGTGGCGCTTCGTGGTGCCGCGCTCGAGGGCGGCGAGGAGACGTTTGGCGTAGGCGGTGGGATTTCCTCGCACGCCGTAGGCTTTTCCGACGGTGCAGACGGTGCCGCCGGGCACGATCGCGACGTTCGGAAACGAGCCGTCACGGGCATACGAGAGCGCAGTGAGCCCCGCCATGAGCGTGCCGTCGCCGCCCGCGAGCACCACCGTGTCGTCCTCGCGGAGGCTCGTGCATACGTCGCGGAGCTCGAGGAGGGAGCGCGTCTCGCGGAGGACCACCGCGGAGGAGCGAAGGCCCCGCAGCGTGTCCACGAGGCCCCCTTCGGCGCGAAGCTTCTTCGCGTTGCGGTTCACGACGACGACGATACGACCGGGCCTCAAGCCCCTTCCGTAACATGAGCCGCCGCCTCGCGGAACCCTACCTCGGCGCGGAGGCTCGCGCCTACGGAGCGTCGCGAGAGGCTCGCGCCTACGGAGCGTCGCGAGAGGCTCGCGCCTACGGAGCGTCGCGAGAGGCTCGCGCCTCCGGAGCGTCGCGAGAGGCTCGCGCCTCCGGAGCGTCGCGAGAGGCTCGCGCCTCCGGAGCGTCGCGAGAGGCTCGCGCCTCCGGAGCGTCGCGAGAGGCTCGCCGCTCCCGTCCACTCGATTGGCTCAGCAGTAAAAGCCCTTGAGGAGAACCTTCTTCTTCTCTCCACGCAGACGGGTGAGCAGCTCGGGCGAGAGGTACTGCCCGATCGAGGTGTCCTCCGACGAGGTCGTCTTCACGGGCTCACCATCCACGTCGCCGACGTGGATCTGTGCCACAGCCCAGTTCGCAGGCGCCAAAAAGAGCCCCGTCGAAGGCCCTTCGTCCTCGTCGTCGTCTTCTTCTCCGTCCGCGTCGTCTTCTTCGTCTTCTTCGTCTTCTTCCTCGTCGTCCCCATCGCCGCTCTTGGCGAAGAGAGCTTCGAGATCACGAAAGAAAGCGGCAGGAATCGTGGCGAGGGCCTCGGTGGTGAGCATGGCGGCGTCGATGACGGCGGGCTTCTTCTGATCCTGCGCGTGTGCGACGTGGAGCCCTGCAAAGAACCGCTCGCTCGCCATCTCGTCTTCTTCGCACTCGGCCGCGCCAGGGCTCACGAAGACGAGCGGGAGACCCGATTCTTTGCGGTGCCGCTCCGTGAGGGCGTGCGCCTTTTTCACCGCCTTCAGCGTGAGGTCGACATCGAAGCGCGGCCGAGGACCAGCACCGCGTACTGCCCCTTGTCGAGCCCGAACTTCGGGAGCTTCGTCACCGTGGCGGTCGCAGGCTTGGCTTCTGTGCGTGTTTTGGCCATCGCCGAGCACCTACGCTCGTGACGACCTCGAGCTTCCCTTCCCCGTTACGAGGCGGAGTGGCGCGCACACACGTGCCGGTTGTTCGCCTTCGCGCGGGTGGCGGAGGCGAATTTCTGCGCCGCTTCGAGGGTGGGCTCCTCGTCGAACAGCTCCGGGAAATCGCGGAGGACGGCGTCTACGTCGACCGGGACGGTGCGCTCCGACGTGGGGCCGGTGAGCGCCTCGCGCGCGCAGACGAGGCACTGGGAAACGGGGTTCGCGGTCGCGCTCATGGTGGGCTCTTCGGGTGGGGGGCGTTGAGGAAAGAAGCGAGAGGCGCTCGCCTCGTACGCTTCGTCCTCCCAAGAGCATGACGCGTGCCCCACTGTGGTGATGCGATTTGCCGTAAAAATGGCGGTTCGCGGGCAGGGCGCCCCGGGCGCGCCCACAGGCCCACACGCCCACCGATGCGCCGAGCGGCCCGCAGATCACACGCGACCGGCGTCGGGACGGGCTGGTAAGCTCGCCGCCGTGCATCCACTGGCCTCGCGCCTCTCTCGTTGGCTCGCTGTTCCCGTCACGCTCGTGCTCGCCGCTTCCTCGACCGGGTGCGCGTCGGCGGCGGTAGGGTTCGCTGAACGAGGCGATTTTCCGGGGCTCAGGGCCGAGATCCAAAAGTCGCACGTGTTGGGAAAGCTCTCCAACGGCGAGGCGCGCGACATCGCGTCGGCGCTGCTGACCCGGGAAATCAAGGCGCTCCCGGAGGGCTCCGAGGGCCGCGTTCGCGAGCTCCGTGCCTGCGCGAAAGACCTCGGCTCGGCCCTCGAGTCGCGCGCCGAGAAGCGCGATCCGGTCGCGCTCGCGATCCTCCGGATGCTCGTCGAAGAAGAGGTGCTCTCGCCCGGAGACACGTCGACCTACAAGAACGATCCCGATCCCGCGTTTCGTGCGCTCGCAGCGCGCAGGCTCAACGCGAGCGACGACGGCGACGCACGGAGAGCCGCCCTCGTGCTCCGCGAGGTCATCGGTCGCGAGATGGCCGCCCTCGCCGCAGGAGAAGGCGCCACCCTCGGGGAGCTCGACGCGCTCTTCGAAGCGGCACGCCTCGATCCGGACGACGAGGTCCGTCACCTCGCCCTCCGCGCCGCCGTCGATGCCGTCGCGCGGAAGAAAAAAGCGGTGCTCGCCGGCCTCCTCGGCGACGCCGACGACGACGAGAAGCGCGACGCGATCGCTGGGAAAAACGCGCTCGATCGGCTGCGCGACGCGTGGACGACGGGGGGCAAGGGCATCCGCGACGACGTGGCTTCGGGGTTCGCGACCTCGCCGTTCTACGAGCTCGGCGGCCGCGATGCGCTTCGTACCCGCCTCGGCGAAGGCCCCGATCGGCTCCTCGTGGCGAGCGCGATTCTGCGGATGGGTCCCTCTCGGAAAGACGCGGAGGACACGTTCCTTCGCGAGAACGCGGCGCGGGTCGCGGTGAGCGTGCTCCGCGACGGCTCGACGATCGAACGAAGCTTCGCGGTGGTGCTCGTGCGCCCGGAGGGAGACGGCCTCGAGGCTCTCCGCGCCGCGGCGAAGGACGCCGATCGTGACGTCGCGCTCTCGGCGATGGGGAAGCTCCTCAACGTGCCCTCCGACGCGGAAAAAGCACGAATCGAGCTCGTTCGTGCGGCGGGTAACAAGGACGACCTCGTGCACGCGCCGCGCGCGCGGGGCATCCTCGCCGGCGCGCGGTACATGGCGGTCCAGCTCTGGCTCGAGGAGCAAGCGGCGCGCAAAGAGGCGGGCCTCAAGATCCGCGCGGCGGCCGGTCTCGCCGCGCTAGGTCGTGTCGCGCGCGCGGCTCCCCTCCTCGCCGACGACGATCCCCACGTGCGTTCGCGCGCGGCGTGCCTCGTGCTCGCGGTCACCCGATGATCACGATAGGCGGTAAAATCGCTCGCGCCGCGCTCGTCGGGCTCCTCGCGTTCGCGTCGTCGGGGTGCCTCCGCGGATACATGATGGATGCACGTATCGCGGAGGCGAAGGCGAGCGCAGAGGCCCTCGAGACGCTCGGAGATCCCGAGATCGCGCGCGCGGGAACGGAGGCGCAGCTCGCCGAGCTCGAGGGCCTCTACCGCCTCGCGCCGCACGAGGACGACCTGCTCTTCGCCCTCGTGCGCGGGTGGACGATGTACGGCGCGCAGTTCCTGCAAGATGCACGCGAAACGGCGGAGGCTTCGGGAGACACGAGCGGGGCCGCCGCCCTCGACCTCCGCGAGCGTCACGCGCTCGAGCGCGCGGCGGGCTTCGGCCTCTTCGCGCTCGAGAAAAAAGCGGCCGGCCTCGAAGAAGCACGCCGCACGAAGGACACCTTCGCGCGCTGGGTCGAAGAGCACGTCACGACCCCCCGCGACGCCGAGATGGCCTACTACGTGGGCCGCGCGTGGCTCTTGCGCTCACGACGCGGAAAGGGCGATCCGCAGGCGCGCCCGTTCGACGCGTTCGTGGGCACGGTGCTGCTCGATCGATCACGACGCCTCGCCCCGGGCTACGCGCACTACGGCGCCGAGATTTTCCTCGCCGGCGCGATGGCGGAGTCGCGCGAGACGGTGGAGGACGCGCGCCGCACGTTCGAGGTCGTGATCGAAAAGACGCAAAAGAAGGCGCTCTTCGTGCCGCTCGAATATGCGCTCCGGATCGCGTGCCCCACCGGCGACATGCTCCTGTACGAGCGGCTCTTGAACGAGGTGATGTCGTCGTCGGACCCCGGCCTCGACGAGCGCCTCGCCAACGTGTTCGCCAAACGACGCGCGCGACGCGCCCTCGCGCCCGAGGCGATGCGCGCGTGCAAAGCTCCGCCGAAGCCCTGAAACGCACCGCGATCGACGCGCGCGGGCCGAGCTTGCTCCGCGGGCGCGCGTTCCGTACCGTAAATTCGTGCGCTTTTGCGATCGTGTGTTGGTCGTCCTCGGCTTCTTCGTCGCCGTGCTCGTGGTCCCGCGGGAGGCGCTCGCGATCGACGAGATCCGGGTCGGCACTCTCGCGCCGCGCGACTCGGTGTGGGGCAAGACCCTCGCCGCGTGGGCAGCCTCCGTGCAGCAGGAGAGCGGCGGCCAGCTCAAGGTGAGCCTCTACTTCGGCGGCTCCCAAGGCGACGAGCCCGAGCTCGTGCAGAAGGTCCGCGACAAGACGATGGACGGCGCCGCCCTCTCCGGGACCGGGCTCGCCGCGTTCTCGCGCGACGTGGCCGCCCTCGAGCTGCCGTGCGTGCTGCCGAGCTACTCGCGCCTCGATCGCGCACGCAACGCGGTGCGCGCGAAGGTGGCAGAGGGCTTCGATCGCTCCGGGGTGCGGCTCCTCGCCGAGGGAGACACCGGCACGATGCGCCTCTTCTCGCGCGAGGCAGAGGTCAAATCTCCCAAAGATCTCGCTCGGATGAAGCCTTTTCTGCGCCCCGACGACCTGCTCGCCAAGTCGTATTTCGACGGAGGATCGCTCTTTCCGCGGCCGCCCGTCGTCACCGTCGCGCAGGTGCTCGGCGCGCTCATGCCGAACCGGCCCGCCCCGCCGCCGGACGCCGGTCCGGGCGTGCCACACGTGAACGTCGTGTTCGCGTCGTCCCTCGCGGTGACGGAGCTGAAGTGGTCCGACATGCTCGACTACGTCACTCCGCAGCCCGTCGCGTTCGGGATCGGCGGCATCGTCATCCACGCGGGGAGGCTCGACGGGCTCCCGCCGGAGGCACGCGCGATCTTGAAACGCACCGCCGAGGCGACCGGCTCGCTCTTGTCGCAGCGTGTCCGCGCCGCGGACGACCTCGCCTTCGCGAAGCTGCGCTCCGAGAAGAAGAACGTAGACCTCACCGACGAGACCCGCGCGGAGTGGGTCGCGCTCTGCCAGAACATCCGCGACAGGTTCAAGGCGCGCTCTCCCCATCCCGAGGTCGTCGATATGGTCGTCGCGGCGGGCCAGTGAAGGGCCTCTGCGCTTCGCTCGTGTGCGCCGCGCTCGTGCTCGCGTGCGAAACGAAGGGCGACGAGACGGACCCGACGAACCCAACCCCCGATCCGGCTCTCGCCGACGCAGGCCCGGTCGACCCGGCAAGCTGCCGCGCGTGCGCCACCTGGGGCGACCCGGAGGACACCGGCTACGTCGAGTCGACCGCGCTCGCCGAGCTCTCCGGTCTCGCCGCGAGCCGCGTCACGAATGGTGTATATTACACACACAACGACTCCGGCGACACCGCGCGCTTCTTCGCGATCTCGGAGGCAGGCGCGTTGCAGGCCGAGTACCGCCTGCAGGGAGTGACCGCGGAGGACGTAGAGGACGTCGCGACCGGGCCTTGCCCGGAGGGGACGTGCGTGTTCCTCGGTGACATCGGCGACAACGAGGAGAAGCGCAAATCGATAGCGATTTACCGGGTGGCAGAGCCCGCGCTCGCGAACGCGACGTTGACCCCGGCGGTGCTGGTGCTCCGCTACCCCGACGGCGCCCACAACGCGGAGGCGATGATGGTGTCGCCCGCGGGTGAGCTCGTGATCGTGAGCAAATCCGAGACCGGGACGAGCGGCGTGTACACCCTCGATCGCGCGACCCTAGGCTCGGCAAAAGAGGCGACCCTCGTCAAGGCGGGCTCGGTGGTGGTCCCGAAGGAGGGCGGCGCGCTCGTCACCGGGGCGAGCTTTCACCCTTGCGAGAAGCGGGTCGTGCTTCGCACCTACAGCGCGCTCTTCGAGTACCGCTTCACGGGCGGCATCGAGTCGCTGTTCGCGAACGAGCCAACGCTCCTCCCCGCCGGACGGGAGGGCCAAGGCGAGGCCGTCGCGTACTCCGCAGACGGCGCGACGATCGTGACCGTGAGCGAGGGCAAGCGCCCGATGGTGCACGCGAAGCGCTGCGCGCCTTAGCTCACGCGGCGAGGGTGGCGATGCGACGGCCCTTGCGGAAGACCCACATCTCGCCGGGGATGCCGGTGACCCACTCTTCGTCGCGGGTGAGGGGCGCGGTGGCGACGACCGCCACGCGATCGTTCGGGGTCGTGACGCTCGCGAAGTCGACCCGGATCTCGTCGTCGGCGAGGGTGGCCGCTTTGAAGGGCGCCTCGCGAATCACGTAAGAGAGCTTCGTCGCGCAGCGGGCGAAGAGGTGCTCGCCATCGCCGAGGAGAAAATTGAAGCTGCCCTTCGCCCCGATCTCGGCGCCGGCCTCCGCGATCGCGCGGTAGAGCTCTTTTCGCGCACGCGGGTAGTCGGTGAACGACGACTCGAGGCGGGCGAGGAGGGCACAGAACGCGCGCTCGCTGTCGGTGTCGCCGACGGGACGAAAACGACCGAGGGTGAGCTTCTTCGCCGATCGAACCGTGCCGTTGTGGGCGAACACGAAGCTGCGGCCCCAGAGCTCGCGCACGAACGGATGCGTGTTCTCGAGCGCGACGCGACCTCGTGTCTTTCGCCGCACGTGCGCTATCGCGAGCAACGTCTTGATGGGATGGTTTCGGACGAACGTGGCGAGCGGAGAGAGCGACGCGGCCGCGGGCTCCAAGAACGTGCGCACCGCACGCCCTTCGTAGAGCGCGAGACCCCAGCCGTCGGAGTGAGGACCCCGAAGCCCCCCGCGGAGCGCGAGGCCGGAGAACGAAAACACGATGTCAGTCGGGACGTTGCACTCCATCCCGAGGAGCTCGCACATGGCCCACCTCTACCAGGTTCGTCGCGTGCTCGGTCCTCCGGATCTCCGGTCCGCGCATCGCCTCCGGGTTCGCGCGCGGCTTCGCGACCCGCGCTCCGGTGGTCGACCAACGCGCGGCCCCCATCGCATTTCACGGGCGTGGGTCACGCCGGGACGACGCCGCTTCAGCGACGTGAGCGCGAACGCAGGGTGGAAAGGAGGAGGAAGAGCACGAGCATCACCGCGAGCGCGACGTAGCTACCTCGCGGCGAGAGGCGACCGGCCAGATCGCCCCCGAAGAGCGCGCGGACATGGGCCCGCGGCGTGAGCACCGCGCCTACGCCGAACCCACCGAGCATGACGTCCATGACGAGAAAAATGCCACGCGCATGGGCTCCGAAGTATGCGGAACCAAACGAGAAATAACCAGCGTAAGCTGCGCCACCGAGGGCGCCGACGGCGGCGGTGGTGAGCAGATCGGCGCCGAGGGATGGGTCTTTCGGGCCGTGCGCGATCGCGACGACCGCGGCCCCGAGCGCGGCGCACACGAGGGCGGACACGATCGCGACGGTGAGCATGATCGAGACCGCGGCTCGACGCGCGGGCGCCCCGAGGAACACGAGCGGACGCGCCGCCGCGACGACGGTGCCCTCCGGGCACACGAGCCCGAACACCGCGAAAACGACGAGCGGCATCGACACCGCGCCGAACCCTCGCGACAGCGCGACGTAGACGGCGTGATCTTGCCGCCGCGAGAGCACCGCGACGAGGATCGCGAGCGCGGACCAGGCGAGCACCGGCAGCCACCGTGCACGGCCCGAGAGCACGCGCGAGAGCGGATGACGAAAGACCGCGAGCGCGCTCATCGATGCCCTCCCGGGTCTTGCGCCGTCGCCACGAGATCGCGAGCCGAGGGATCGGAAGGCTCGGGAGGTGGCGGGGCGAGAGAGGTGAGCTTTCGCGCCGCTTCGCCCATGGTCTTCTCCGCCATTCGCCCGTCGCGGACGTAGGCGCCCGCGCCGGAGCTGCTCATCGAGACGACCGCGAGCGATTCGGCGAGGGCTGCGCGGGCCACCATTTCGGCCGCGGCGACGAGATCGTTCGTGTGAATTTCGACTGCGGTCGCGGTGGCCGTAACCGTGAGCGCGCCGCCCTCGGTCGCGACCGCCGCGGCGAGGCGCATGGGATCGGAGACGACCACGACGAGCACGAAGTGCTCTGTGCCGGCGCCGTAGGTGGCAGGTACGAGCCGCTCGTTGACGAGGCCGTGAACCTCCGCGCCGAGGGCCTTCGCGTCGCGTTGCGAAGCCGTCGCGACGAGCACGCACCGCTCCGCGCCCCCCGCCGCGAAGGCGCGAACCGCCTCCGCGACCCGACCCGCGGCCTCGCCGGTGATACGCACGAAGGGCTCGTCGAGGAGGAGCACCTTCGCCGACGAAGTGACCGCGATCGCGAGCGCGACCGAGCGGCGCTCCTCCGGGGTGAGCGTGCGAACCGGGCGCTGCGCGAAGCGCTCGAGCCCGAGGGTGCGGAGGCGCGCGAGCGGCTCGCGCGCACCGCCGCGAAGCTGGCCCTCGAGCGCCGCGATCGCGAGGGGCGTCATGTCTTCCGGCAGAGCCACGTCGCGATCGACGTACGCGATCGCTTGCGTCGCTTTTGCGCTGCCGGCGGCGTAGCCGAGGATCGCTACCTTGCCACGCGAAGGCTTGATTTGACCCGCGAGCACCTCGAGCAAGAGCCGCGCGACGTCGGGATCGGTGCCGCCCCCGGAGATGGCGTGGCAGCCCTTTCCGAGATGGAACGTCACGTTCGTGCAGAGTGCACCCATTCGGCGGAGGGCCGCGTTGGGGAGCGATTTGGCAGCGACGCCTTCGACGTGGATCATGGCGCCCTCCCTCCGGTCGGTTGCCATCGACATGCCGTTCGCGTGCCGCTCACTCGCAGGTTCATGGCGCCCTCCCTGCGGTCGGTTGCCATCGACATGCCGTTCGCGTGCCGCT
Organism: Myxococcales bacterium; assembly: GCA_013297655.1. Taxonomy (GTDB): domain Bacteria; phylum Myxococcota_A; class Polyangia; order Polyangiales; family Polyangiaceae; genus JAAFHV01. The sequence continues at coordinate 10,139 of JAAFHV010000042.1, forward strand.
CACTCGCAGGTTCATGGCGCCCTCCCTGCGGTCGGTTGCCATCGACATGCCGTTCGCGTGCCGCTCACTCGCATGGTCATTTCGCTTGCTCCGCGTCGAGGCGGAGGAGCTCGGCGCGAACGAGCAACCCGAGCACGAGCATCGAGCCGAAGATCGCGGCGAACGCGCGCACCAGGAGGGGGCCGTCGAAGGTGCCGGGGAGGAGCGCGACGCGCATGGTGGTGAGCATGCCGGGGAGCGACACGAGGCCGGCCCACGCCCGCGGGACGAGCGTGCCCGTGAACGACGAGAGCATCTCGGGGAGACCGAAGAGCGCAAGCAGCACGAGATAACCACCCGCGCGGTTGCGCGCGCCGAGCGCAGCGAGCGAGACGAGCGACACGAGCACCGAGAACGCGAGCCCGAACAGCACGCCGACCGCGACCCCACGCACGACCTCGGGCAGAGCAGCGGCGCGGTGCGCGACGAGCATCGACGCGAGCCCAATCGCGAGGGTGCCTCCGACCGTGGGGAGCGCGACCGCGACGATGAGGCCCCCCGTCCGTGCGAAGAGGTAGTCGGACGTTTTCACGCCGCGGAGGCGCAGGAAATCACGGATGCCTTCGTCGCGATCGCGACGGAAAGCCTGCGCCGCGCCGCCGAACGCGACGAGCACGCCGGTGCCGTAGGCGAGCGCGTCTTCCATGAGCGAGAGCCACGGGAGGAACGGGGGCTTCTCTCCCTCGTGCGCGAGCACGACCGCGATCGCCATGCCCGCGAGGGCGGTAAGGGCGGCGAGGCCCCACGCGAGCTTCACGACGAAGCGGGTCTTCACGAGGTGAAGGGCGAACGAAAAGGCCGCCTTGCTCGAAAAGAGGATCGTCATGAGGGGATTCGACCGGCAGCCTAGCGCGTGCCGAGCCCCCGAGTCACGATCATGGAGAAACGCGAATAGCGCGCCCTGGCAACCGTTGCACCTCGGCCTCCACCCGCTCCTGCTCGTCCGTGCCCGACCTCGGATCCCCCCCCGCCATCCGGCGCCGCCGCGAGATCCCCCTTGCCGGCCGTGGTCCTGAAGGTTCCCTCGCGATTCGCCTCCGTGCCGCTCACGATTCGCGTGCGTGCCGCCACGATTCGCGTGCGTGCCGCTCGCGATTCGTATGCCGATTCGCCTACGTGCCCTCGAGGCTCTTTGTTGCTCGATAGAACCGAATAAAGTTCAGGGGTTACGCATCACGAAGAAGACAACGATGCCGAGCACGATCCGGTAATAGCCGAAGGGCTCGAGTCCGTTCTTTTGCAGGTACTTGATGAAGACCGCGATGACCGCCCACGCGACGAAGAAGCTCACGACGAGGCCGATGAGGATGCTCGAGAGGCCGACGTCGGCGGCGAGCTCCTTTCGCTCTTTGATTGCCTCGTAGGCGCAAGCGGCCCCGAGGGTGGGGAGGCCGAGGAGGAACGAGAACTCCGCGCTCGTGGTGGTGGAGAGGCCCGTCGCGCGGCCGGTCAGGATCGTGCACATCGAGCGCGACGAGCCGGGCCACATCGCGATGCACTGACCGAACCCAATGAGGAGCGCGCGCTTCGGGGTGACGTGCTCGAGGCCGACCAGGCCCTCGCCCTCCTCGGGATTTCGCGTCCTGCGCGCCTTCGCGACACGCTCGACGACGATCATCACGACGCCGCCCACGATGAGCGCGAGCGCGACCGGGAGAGGCCCGAAGAGGTAGGCTTTGATGACCTTTTTGAGGAGGAGGCCGACCACCGCGGTAGGCAAAAATCCGAGCACGAGCGCCGTGAGGAGCTGCACACTCGCGCGCTCGCGCTTGAAGAGACCGACCGTGCGCTCGAGGAGGAGCTTCCGGTAGTGCACGACGACCGCCAAAATGGCGCCGAGCTGGATGACGACGTCGAACGCCTTCTCACCACTGCCAGACTTGGCGAAGATCTCCATCATCGGGACGTGCCGCGCCGCCACTTCGGCGACGTGCGGGACCAAGATCAGGTGACCCGTCGACGACACGGGCAGGTACTCGGTGAGACCCTCGACGACCCCGAGGAGCGCGGCTTTGGCGGCGTGCATGAATTCCTAGAGCTATCACGGGCTCGACCGCGCGAGGAGCCGGCGTGTGACGACGAATAACGTAGCGTTAACCTAAGGTTAGCACGAGGTGAGCTTGGGCCGGCGCGGGCCGCGCGCGCTCGCGAGGCGGGAGCAACGCACCGCCTAACTGCGGACGACTTCGCTTACTCGGGGAGCAAGACCGGCATCGGCGTGGACGTGCCCGTGGTGATCACGTCGATCCCGCGGAACCTCACGAAGCCGGGCGCGCCGCCGCCACCGCCACCGCCGCACTGCCCCGCGCTCGCGTCGGCTCCCGGTCCGCCCGTGAGGCCAGAGCCACCATTCCCGTCGCAAGGCGGAGCTGCACGGCCCCCCGCTCCTCCCTCGCGACCGCTCGCCCCCGGGCCCGCGTCGGTGATGTTCGCGTCGGAGCTTCCGCCACCGCCGCCGCCGCCACCGATGGCATAAACGGCGCCCTCGAGCCGCAAGTGCGCGCCTTCGAGGAACACGGTTCCCCCCGAGCCTCCGCCGCCTCCGCCGCCTTGCGCACAACCCTGGCGCCCAGGCTCGCCCGAGGCGGAGACGACGCCCGTCGCGCTGACGCGGAGATCGCGGGCGAATACCTGGAGCCCACCCGCTCCGAGCCCGCCGAAGCCACACCCGGGCATTGGACCGGCGGTGACGACCGCGGCTCCGCCGTTCATGCCGTTCGCGGGAAGCTTGACCGGCGATAGAGCTGCGCCGCCGTCGCTGCGGGGGCTCCCTGCTGCCCCGGCCGCTGGCAGGTCGGGGACCGCGCCGCCACCACCACCGGTCGTCGCGGCACCGCCGCCCGCGGCACCGCCCTGCGAGCCGTCGCCCTTGGGGGCGGTCTTTGCGCGGTTGGAGACGACACGAACGAGGCCCTCGATGCGCGCCTCGCCGCTCGCCACGATGACCAGCGGTCGCTCCGTCGTGATCGTGACGGTCATCCCCGCGGGCACGACCCAATTTTTGACCGAGACGACGACACAATCGCAGTCCGGATCGTGGACGATGTCGCTGTCCGGAATGGAGACCGCCCCGGCCTCCGTGAAAAACTCGGCAGCCGCGGCCGAAACCACGATGCGGACCACGTTGGTGAGCTCCGTCGAAGCGTCGAAATGATACGCGTCGGACGCGGCGTCGAGGTTCGACGGGAAAAATGCGGAAGAGTCGAGCGCTACGCCTCCCTCGGCGTCCTTCACGTCGGCGTCCGGGCGAGCGGAGTCGATGTCGGGACGGCTCGTGACGTCGGCCGCGACGCCGGCGTCGAGAGGCCCGCTAGGATCGACGCTCAGGCTGAGCCCGCAGCCTACGCCAGCCAAGACCAACGCCACGACGACCGCGGCTGCGTTTCGGTGCCTCGCCCTCATGGCCGGCATCATACGTGAGATCGCCCCGAGGCTCGAAGATCCGGCGCGCATTCGGGACGCCCCCCGCATGATAAGAGGCAGAAGTGGCTCTCCCAGTTCCAATCGACGCCTCGGCCGACGAGGTCCGGCGCACCCTCGCTCCGCTGCGAAACGGGATATCCGTCGCCCTGACCAGCCTCGGGAACGCGTTCGCCGCCGGCGCGATCGTGCGAGTGGCGCACAGCTTCCTCGTCCGCGAAATCGTGCTCGTAGGCACAGCGCCGCACTACGAAAAAGCCTCGATGGGAATGGAGAAGTACGAAAACGTGGTTCGCGTCGCCGACGTGGATGCGCTCTTCGTGCACGCAGCGGGGCGGCCCGTGTACGCGATCGAAAAGGACCACGCGACCCGCTCCCTCTACGATCCGAGGCCCTTCCCCGACGACACGATCCTGCTCTTCGGGAGCGAGCGATTCGGTGTCCCCGAAGAGGCGATCGCGCGCGCCGCCGCCGTCGTCGGAGTGCCGATGTACGGCGTGAATCACTCGTTTCCCGTCGCCATCACGGCCGGAATGGTGCTCTCCGAGTGGGCACGCCGCAGGTACGCCCCGGGCACGGTGGTCGTCCCGCGTCCGCCTCGCGACCCGTGATCGCTACGCATGCATACTACATACGTAGCAAGGATGCCGCGTCGGGCGGGGATCTGCGGTAAAAGGACGGGCGATGGTCCTTCGTCGCGCGCTGCTGCTCGTGGTCCCTGCCCTGGTCGGTGTTGCGTGGATCGCCGCCTGCAGCGCTGCGGCGCCGGCCTCCGCGGTGGCAGACGCATCGACGCCCCCGGAAGAAGAGCCCGACGCCGCGCCCCCACCGCCCCCGAAGGTGGAGCTCGGCCGCCACGCCGTCGCGGTCGTCGACCATAGGCGGGTGGTGCCAGCCGCGGATCTGCCGAGGGAAGCGGTCGCCGGGAACTCGAACAACAACCTCGACGTCGTTCGCTTCGACGGGCGGGTGTACTTCGCGTTCCGAAGCTCGAAGGATCACTACGCGTCCGACACGACGGCGGTCTACGTGGTGAGCTCTCCGAACGAGCGCGACTGGCGTTTCGAGGCAAAATTCACGGCCGAGAGCGACCTCCGCGAGCCGCGTTTCCTCGCCCTCGGCTCGAAGCTGTTCTTCTACTTGGCGCGCCTCGGCAAAGACCCGCTGAAGTTCGAGCCGAAAGGCACGAGCGTATCGGTGCGGGGAGACGACGGCGCCTGGGGCCCCCTCGTGGACATCCAGAAGCCGGGATACATCGCGTGGCGCACGAAGGTGGAGCGCGACGTCCCGTACATGACCGCGTACCTCGGCGGAGAGCATATTTACGACTTCTCCGGATTGCCACTCTCGGTCGAGCTCCTCACCACGAAAGACGGTATCGCGTGGACGCCGCTCCCCGGCGCCGAGGCGGTGGTATCGCGCGGGGGAGGAAGCGAGACCGATTTCACGATCGACGACGACGGCTCGCTCTACGCCGTGATCCGCAACGAGGCCGGTGACGAGACCGGCTTCGGCTCCAAGGTTTGCCGCGCCGCCGCGGGCAGCCTCGGGACCTGGACGTGCAAACACGACAAGAAAAAGTACGACTCCCCGCTCGTCTTCCGCGTCGACGACGAGATTTATCTCGTGGGCAGGCGGAACCTCACCGAGACAGGCAACTACGACCTCGAGCGCCGCGATCTCACCATCCCCGGCCAAGAGCTCACCTACCAGCTCGACTACCGCGGAAAGCCGAAACGTTGCTCGCTCTGGCGCTGGGTCAAGGGCGAAGACCGCATCGCCTACGTGCTCGACCTCCCGTCCAAAGGCGACACCTGCTTCGCGAGCGTGATCCAGGGCGAAAAGCCGAACGAGCGAATCATCTACAACTACAGCTCCGAGCTCGATTTGCCGGGCGAGCCTACGTGGGGCCAGGGCCAGATCGGTCCGACGAGCATCTACCGTGAGGTGCTCGCGTTCACGCCGCGCTGAACCGAGCCGAGCTTGGCAGGGTGCTGGCAGCCGCGGCCGTCGTTCGCGTCCGGGTCGAGGAGATGCAGCGAGGCGTTCTCTCCGACCGAGAGGCGCGGTACACCATGGTGATGCGACTTTCCTGGTTGCCCTTCGCCGTCGCGCTCGCCGCGGTGGCCCTGTCCGCCGCGTGCGGAAGCGACGACGCAGACTGCCGCGCCCTCGGCGAGACGATTTGCAAGAAGGCTTGCGCGTGCAACGGAGGCACCACGTGCCGCTTCTCGCAGGCCCCCGCCGGGACCACGTCGACCAGGACGGAAGAAGGTTGCAACCAGTACTTCGAGGAGGCCTGCCAAAGCCCCGCGTTCCAGCGTATCGACTCCGCCAAATGCGGCGCGGAGGTGGAGGCGGCGGAGTGCGTGGTCGACAACAATCCGCTGGATGGAGTGGCCAAATCGGCCAAGCTCCCGGAGGCGTGTGCCACCAAGCCCTGACCCGATCCGAAGGGTCCGCGACGCGACGCCATCGGAGAGGTGGCGGCGCGTCCTCCGCTTCGTCGCGCCCTTCGTCGTGCTCTACCTCGGGCTGTGCCTGGTCGCGCGGCTCATGTACCCGAGCGCGCTCTATCCCGCTCCCCACGGTGCCGCCCCTCGCCTACCGAGCACGTGGTCCGAGGTCTCCCTCGGCACGAACGAGAGCCCCGTCGTCGCGGTCCGCAGACGGGGAGCGAGGGGCGCGCCGACCGTCGTGTGGTTTCACGGCAACGCGGAGGTCTGCGAGGACCAAGTCTCGCGCGGGGACCATTTCGCGGCGCAGGGCATCGGCTTCGTCGCGATGGAGTATCGGGGGTATGGCAAGGTGGGAATGCTCACCCCGAGCGAGGCGGGTATCTACGCCGACGCCGAGACGCTCGTGAAGCACCTCGAGGCAGAGGTCCGCGACGCGGACGGCGGCGGGAGCCTCGTGCTCGTGGGGTATTCGCTCGGCTCGGCCATCGCCGCGGAGATGGCTGCGCGAGGGCACGGCGCGCGCGTCGCGCTCGTCGCGCCGTTCACGTCGATGCACAACATGGGCCGTAAGTTCGCGCCCTTCCTGCCTATTTCGATATTGATGACCGAGCGGTACGACACCCTCTCGAAGGCCCCCGCCATTCACCAAGCGGCCATCGTGTTCCACGGCGAGCACGACGAGCTCGTGCCGTTCGGGATGGGAAAAGCCGTCGCCGCTGCGCTCCCGAACGCGCGGTTTTCGCCCGTCGCCGCGGCAGGCCACGCGGGGATCTTCACGACGAGCCCGAGCGCCCTCGCGGAGCTCGACGCGTTCGTGGCGGCCGCGCGCTGACCCCGAGCCACGCGTCGCGTCGCGAGCGCACGAGAGCAACTCGCCGCGGAGGTTGCGGAGGTACGCCATTCGCCCGCACAATCTCGGCATGCACCCCGCGCAAAACGCCAAGGTCATCCTCCGTCATTGCGACTCGTACGATCCCGAGCGCATCCGTCAGATCGTGAGAGAGGGCATTCGCGAGCTCGGCCTCTCGCCCAAGGGCCGCACGTTGCTCAAGCCGAACGTGGTCGCGGCGGGGCCGCTGTTCGAGCACGCGCACACGCGGAAGGAGCTCGTCGAAGGCGTGCTCGGCGCGCTCCGCGATTGTGACGCCGGCATCACCGAGCTCGCGGTCGGCGAGCGCTGCGGGATCACGGTGCCGACCCGCTTCGTGTTCGAGGAGGCGGGATACCTGCCGATGCTCGAGCGCGCGGGGGCCAAACACTACTACTTCGAGGAGGTGCCGCAGGTGGAGATCCCGCTTACGCACGAGGGGCGCCTCCGCGACTACATCTTCACCCCGGAGCCGGTCGCGAAGGCAGACTTCTTCGTGAACTGCCCCAAGTTCAAGAGCCACCCCTGGACCACCGTCACGTTCTCGATGAAGAACTACATCGGTATCCAAGACGACCGTCACCGGCTCATCGACCACGACCACGCGCTGAACCGCAAAGTGGCCGATCTGCAGTACATCGTGCAACCGCAGCTCATCGTGATCGACTGCATCATCGCCGGTGAAGGCCGCATGTTGACGCCCATTCCGCGCGACATGAACATCATCATGATTGGCAATAACCAAGTCGCGATCGACAGCGTAGGGTGCCACATGATCGGGCTCGATCCGCGCTCGGTGGAGCACATCGCCCTCGCCCACGAGCGAGGCTTCGGGCCGATCGAGCTCTCGGAGATGACGATCACGGGCGACGTGACCCTCGACGAGGCGAAGAAGCGCGCCGAGGGCTTTCAAGTGGGGCTCGTGCGGGTGGAGAAGTATTTCGAGGGCACGAGCATTTCGGCCTACGCCGGCCCCCCACCGGAGCACGACCACGATCCGGACGCCTACTGCTGGGGCGGCTGCCCGGGGGTCATGGAAGAAGTGATCGAGGTTTTGCGCCTCTACGACAAGGAGTGCGACAAGAAGCTCCCCAAGATTCACCTCGTGTTCGGGCACTACAAAGGGCCCCTCGACATCTCCTACGGCGAGAAGGTCGTGTTCATCGGCGACTGCGTGTCGTGGGAGGGAATGCTCGGCGGGGAGCTCGTGCAGATTTCGGATAAGTACAAAGGCCGCGACACCAAAGATCCGTATACGGCCGAGCACCAAGACATGTACGCCAAAATGGCGAAGACGTCGCTCCACCTCCTCGAAGCCAAGACGCGCCCTTGGATTCGACTCGAGGGGTGCCCGGTGAGCGTGGCCGAGCTCGTGCTTTTGCTCTCGGAGCTGGGGGGAATTCAAAACCCCTATTTCGATCCGGGGCAGGCGATCGGGTTCAATCGCGCCTACATCGCTTGGCGCGCGGCGACCACGTTGAAGCGGCTCCGCGGAGAGCCCTATCAAATCGCGGGGAACACCGCCCGCGGCTCGGCCGCCCCGGAGGTCACGCCCGTGCGCGCGGAGTCGGCGGCGGGAGCGGCAGAAGAATAATGAGCGCCGAGGTCGAGCTTCGGCACGAGGGCTCGGTGCTGCGCGGCGTGCTCACCCACGACGAGCGCGGGCTCGTATTCGAGGGCGAAGGGCGCTCCGTCGTCATCGAGCGTGCCTCGGTGCACGACGCGCGCGACGAGGGAGGCATGCTCGCCGTCCGAACGACGCGTGGACTCTACACGTTTTCCCTGGGTGACCTCGGCAAGCTCTGGGAGGCGCGCACGAAGGACCCGCGGGCGGTAGGCGAGAAGCTCGCTGTGAGCGCGGGACAGAGCGCGGTGGTCGTCGGCCGCGACGTGGTGGGGCTCACGTCCGACCTCGTGGCCGCCGGGGGGACGCTCGTGAAGAAGCCGAAGGCCGCGAGCGTGGACCGGGTGGTGCTCGTGGTCGACTCCGCGCCCGAGATCGCGCTCGCCGACGAGGCCCGCGCGCTCCTCGCCCCGGACGGCATTTTGTGGCTCGTCGCGCGCGCCAAACCGCAAGGCTTCCGCGAGATCGACGCGCTCCTCGCGCTCCGCAAGACGGGCCTCCGCGACTCGCGCGGCATCAAGCTGACCGAGGCCTGGAAGGCGACCCGGTTCGCCCCTCCGCGGGGCAAATAGCGCGATTCGCGCGGCGCTCGGCCCGCGTCAGCCCTGGAGCGCGCCGACGTCTTTTCCTTCGGGGAGGCGCGCGCGAAAGGTGTCCGCGCGAAACGCCGCGACGATGCGGGCGCGGTCGAGGCCGAGGCGGCGCGCGAGGCGCTCGGTCGGGCCTTCGGCGCGGAGCTCGAGGTGGGCGCCCTGGCCGAGGCCCCAGCGGACGCGATGATCGACGTCGATTCGCGTACGAAGGAGGCGCCCCTCCCGTGTCGTGTACGTGACCACCGGCTGCGCGGCGACGCGAGGACCGGAGAGCTTCGCGACGCGGAGGGTGAGCTCCTCCCCGAGACGGACCGAGCACTCGTCGGCGACGAACGTCGTCTCGATGGGAGCGACGTATTTGGGGTATCCCCAAATTTCCACTCCCGCGATGCGCGCGGCTTCGGTCGACACTGGCAGGGACGCGACCCAAATGCCCTGATCGTCGTTCGCGCCCATGTCGGTGCCGAGCTTCAGCAGCGAAGGCCGCGTACCCTTGCGACGGCACTGCACCCCGAGTCCGACCTCGGCGTAGGCCCCGACCGTGCTGTCGCGGTACTCCCACGCGTAGATGGCGGCGACCGCTTTGCCGAGCACGGGCCAGGGCTCGATGCTCGCGTCGCGACCGACGACGTCGCGCGCGCTCGCGAGATCCACGCGGAAAAATACGCCGAACTGGGAGGCGTCACGGTAGAGGATCGGCAGATCGCACGGGCCGGCGGACGTGGGCTTCGGGGTCCTCGCGACCGCGTCGAGAAACGCATCGGACATCCCTCCAAGATGGCACAACCACGAAGGGCTTGGCGTCGCGACCGCGCGCAACGGCACCATGAGCGCCATCGGGGCACCCCCAGCCGCGTTCGTGCCACGCCGAACCGGCGACGCGCACGTCGGGCCGCGCGGGCGTTGCCTATTCTCGTCGAGCCGCGAGGCGCGCGAGCCGAACGACCCCGCCTCGTTTCGCGAGCAGCGGAGCAAGTCGAGCAGGTCCGCAGGACAGAAAAGCCGACCGCGACCGACGTTCGGTGCTCAATTCGCGCGCGATGACTCGGCTCAAATTGGCGCGTGCGCTCGCGGCTCCCCTCCCCTCCACCGGCGCGATCGAGGCTCGCACTCCAGACGACGGCGACCGCGCGACCTTGGGCGAGATCCTCTACCTTGCTTACCTCGGTGGGCCCGACCAAGAAGAGAACGACGCGATCGAAGGCCGCGCCGAGATCGATCGCACGATGAATGGCCACTATGGCCCGTACCTCCCCGCGGCGAGCTTCGTCACCAGCGACGAAGAAGGTGTCGTCGGGGCGAGCCTCGTCGTGATGCACCTCGAGCACGTGTTGCTCGCGCACGCCGTGGTTCATCCCCGCGCGCAGGGCCGTGGGCTCGGGGCTGCCCTCGTCACGAAGTCCCTCGCCGCGCTCGCGGCCGAAGGTCACCGCGAGGTGCTCCTCGCGGTGCACGCGGAGAGCCGCGCGAAGGGCCTCTACGAGAGGCTCGGTTTCGTTCGCGTCCCGTGATTCGCATGCACTCGCCTCGAGACGACGACCCGAGGCGCCCCCTCGAGCGCGCCGTCATCGCGACGACCGGGGCCGCGGCGTTGCGCTTCGGTCGGATTGGCAGGATCTCGCGCCTCGCGTTCGAGGGCCTCGACGCCCTCGGGCCGAAACCAACGGGGTACTAAACGAGGAGGCCTAGCTCGGAGGCACGGAGGGCTGCACCGGCGCGGCTACGTACGCCAAGCTTGTCGTACGATCGAATCGTGTGCGATTGCACAGTGCGGTCGGAGATGCCGAGCCGCCCTCCGATTTCTTTGTTGGAGAGCCCACGCGCGACGAGGGTGAGCACCTCGCGCTCGCGGTGGGTGAGCTCCTCTACCGTGACGGCGGGCTTCGACTCGAGCGGGCTGCCGTCCACGGCGAGCACGGCGTCGACGGCTTCGCGAGGGAGCCTCCCGGCGGTCACCTCGGCGGCGAGGGCACGGTGGCGCTCTTCGGTCGCTAGGCGTGGCCGGTGCGGCCGATCCTCGCCTATCGCGGCGAGGACATCGGCGGCGGCGAGGAGGCAGGTCAAATCGTCCGGGCGGCGCCCGGTGGGATACCCGGTTCCATCGAGGCGCTCGTGGTGCGCGCCGACGAGCTTGGCGACTCCCGGATCGAGGTGCTGCGCAATGCGCTCGCCGACATAGGGATGAAGCCGTACTTTTTCCCACTCGATCGGGCCGAGTGGGCCCTTCGTGAAGAACACTCGATTGGGCACGCTGACGCGCCCGAGGTCGTGGAGCCAGGCCGCACGGACGAGGCAACGTGTCCGCAGCGCGTCGATCCCGAGCCGCTGCGCGGCCCCCTGGACGAGGCTCGCGACCCGCCGCGCATGACCGAGGAACAGCGGGCACTTCTGGTCGGCGAAATCGCCCATGACCTCGACGACGTCGTCGAGCGAAGGCACCCGCGCGCACGCAAGATCGAGCGAGGCGTCGAGCGCCGCCGTCACGTTGTCCCACAACGGCTCTTCTCGAAACGCGGCGAGGAACCGCTCACTCGTGGCGAGGGCGGCGCACATCGACGGATCGAGTTGCTTCTTCGCGCGGCTCTCCAAACACTTCACCGCGCCGACCTCGCCGCCGCGAAGCACGAAATGCACGGTCGCTTCACGCGCGAGGTGCACCACCCGCGCCGCGAGCGGGATCGCTTCTTGGGAGAGCCTCGCCGGCCCGCCGTGGCCGTCCCAGCGCTCGTGGAGCACGGTGAGCACGTCGAGCACGCGAGGGTGCGCTCCGAGCCGCGACGCGAGCAGCTTCGCGCCCTCGCAGTGGCTCTGTTCGTAGCCCTCGCGAAAGCGCTCTCCCTCCACCATGAGGCGCGCGCCGCGCACCGCGCGCTCGAAGGCCGTGCCGCTCAGATCCTGCAAAATTGCCTTCGCGAGCGGCCCCGCCTCCTTCTTGTCGATGGGGGCGAGGGCGCGCGCGGCTTCGTGCTCGTCACCGAGGAGTCGCGACTCCTCGAGTGCGTACGAGGTGCACCCGAGGTATCGGAAGAGGGCCCCGAACGTGGCCGCCGCGGTGGTCTCCGCGTCGAGCCCGAGCTCCTTCGCGGCGACGACGGCGACCCAAGTACCGCGGAGGACCGTGGTCTCCGGGGAGCCGTTCGCCATGTCGATCGCGAGGCCGAGCGATGCGAGCGCGGCGAGCAGGCTTTCACGTTTCTCGTTTGGTTCTCTCTCTTTCGTCGCGAGCTTCATTGGTAGATCCTCTCGCGAGCATACTTCGTTTCGCGGAGGTTCTTCCCTCAGGGAGTGGGCTCTTTACGCTCGGCGTCGCGAAAGCTCGCGCTCGACGGGAGCACGACACGACGCGCGCGCATCACGTTCCCGAGCGGGCGGTGCGCATCGATCGTGTGCCACGGACGGAACGAGAAGTCGTCGCACCTCTCGCGCGCGGCGACCACGTCCGCCGCGTCGAGATTTCGCTTCTCGAACGTGATCCTGCCCACCTTCGTGAGCTTCGTGAGCCAGGGCACGGAGACGTCCTCGATCGGCTCCGTCCGCGGGTTCTCTTGCATCTGTACGAACACGTCGGCGCACACGGTGTCGCCCGCGAAGTGCTTCTCGAGATCGTTGCGCAGGAACGCGACGTCGGTCGTCGAGGGGGCCGCGCTCACCGGCACGCAGCGATTGCCAGAGAGCACTCCCGTCTTCACGACGAGCTTGAATGCCGCCTTTGCGCGCGCCGTCTCTGCGCTTCCCGCCTCGAGGCCGAGCGCGTTGGGCGCTCCGGTGGAATAGGTATCGCCGAGGAGGCTGCCGACCTTCTTGGTCTTGTCGAGCGCACGATTCGCGAGAAAATCGACGATTCGCACGTTCTCGTCGCGGGTGAGGAACGACCCGGCCTGAATCAGATTGTCGATTTTGCCCAAGATCGTGCCGCTGTCTTTGGCGCCCATCATCGCCTCGCCGAACGCCATCATGTGGCGCACGTCGGACGCGGGGCCCACGTCTTGGTTCGCGAGGAGGAAGTCCTGCGTCGTCGCGGTCTCGTCGCCGGGAGTGGTGACGATGCGAGCGCCGCGCACACCCATGATCTTGATCGCGAAGCCGCGCATATCGAGCTTACGGTCGGACTGCTTTTGCCCGACTCCGTTGGAGAAGCGCACCCACGTGGGGTAGCTCGCCGCCTCCGCGAAGAGGCCGACCCGCGCTGCGGGAGCCAGCTCGGCGGGATCGATCTGGAGCGAGCCCAACGTACACGCGTGCGACTTCGCGTGGAACGCGCGCTCCAGCTTCGGCGCGTTCGACTCCTTGCGCGCGTGATCCTGGAAGCGGTTCACGAGCTTCGCGATTTCGGCGAACTCGGCGTCCTCGGCGGGGAGGCGGTTCTCCTCGCCGAGCGCGAGGTCCTTTTGCGCCCAAGGGTTCGCGGGATCCACCTTCGAGCGGTCGATGGTGCCGCGCGCGACGCGATAGAGGTTCGAGATGGAGATCGCGTCTTGGCTCTCCTCGGTATCGGGGTCGTCGGCCGCCGCAGCCGAGCAGGCCGCGAGAGCGCCAAAGAGCACATAAGGAACCATCGAACGAGCACGCGCCACAGGTCACCTCCGTCGTGTGGGAGGTGGTGTACGAGGCGCGTCGCACCCGAGGTATCCGCCAGATGGCGGAGCCGTCAAGGCCATGAATACATTCGTTAAATTAGGCGGCCGCGGCCAGCCTTGCTCCGCCGCTCGACCTCCGCCGCGCCGGCCTCAGCGAAGTCCCGCGATGGTGCGCACGAGCTTCCCCGGATCGACCGGCTTGCCGACGTGCTCGTCGAAGCCCGCGCGACGTGCGTTCTCTACGTCCTCGCGGCGCGTATACGCTGTGAGCGCGATCGCGGGCAGCTTGGGGAACAGCTTGCGGACCTCGCTCATGAGCCAGTATCCGTCTTTCCCCGGCATCCCGATGTCGCTCACGAGCACGTCGGCACGAAACACCGCGATCTTCTCGAGGGCCTCCTCCGCCGAGCCGGCAGTCTCCACGATCGCGCCCTCGGCCGAGAGGAGCAGCTCGATGAGCTCGCGCGAGTCGCAGTCGTCCTCCACCACGAGCAGACGAAGACCCGCGAGCGAGCTCCGCGCGGAGGGCGCCTCGGCGGCACCTCTCGGGGACTCTTCGACCGGCGTCGGCAGCGCGACGGTGAACGGTTTCACTGGCAAAAGTACGGTAAACGACGCGCCGTGCCCCACGCCCGCGCTCGCGGCGGTGACGGTGCCGCCGTGCATCTCCACGAGGTGACGAACGATGGCGAGTCCCAACCCCAAACCGCCCGCGCTCCGCCGAATGCTGCCCTCCGCCTGACGGAAGCGATCGAAGACGAACGGCAAAAACGCGGGCGCGATTCCTTGTCCGCTGTCGACCACACGCAAGGCGAGGCTACCGGAGACCTGGCCGAGCTCGACGCGCACATACCCGCCTTCGGGGGTGAACTTGATGGCGTTCGAAAGCAGGTTCCAGGCGATTTGGCGTAGACGCTCGGGGTCGGCGACGAGACGATGGGAGGAGTCGCTTCGCGCGAGCTCGAGGCGAATGCTCTTCGCGTCTGCCGCGTGCTTGACCGAGTCGAGCACGTCGAGGACGATCGTCGCGAGGTCGACCGGCTCGGTCTCCACGCGGAGCTGGCCACGAACGATCCGCGACACGTCGAGAATGTCCTCGATGATGCGGAGCTGGGAGCGCGCGTTCCGCTCGATGACCTCGATGCCCTTGCGGACCGCGCTCGTGTCGCCGCGCGGCTCGCTCGCGAGCATCGCGGACCAACCGAGGATGGCAGACAAGGGGGTGCGTAGCTCGTGCGATACGGTCGTGAGAAACTCGTCTTTCAGCCGACTCGCCTCTTCCGCTTGGCGGCGAGCGCCCCCCTCGCGCTCCGCGAGCTCCTCGATGTGTCGCCGCTGGAGGACCTGCTCCGTCACGTCGACCGCGACGGTGAGAATGGTGTCTACCCGCCCCGCGTCGTCGACGATCGGTTGGCACGTAAACATGAAATAAACGTCTTCGTGGACTCCGTCACCGCGGCGATCGAGGCTGACGCGATACTCGTTGGCGCCGAAGGGCTCGCCCGTAACGCGGACACGCTCCATCATTTGGAATACGGGCGCGTCGGCCGCGAGCTCCGGATACGCGTCGCGTAGTGTCTTCCCTACGAGGCCGGTGCGACCGACCATGGCTTCGTATCGTGCGTTCGCGAGCTCGAACACGAAGTCGGGGCCGCGGATCACGGACACGCCGACCGGAGCCAACGCGAAGATCGAGTGGAGCCTCTGCTTCGCTGCTTGCTCGGCGGCGCGGCTCTTCCCGAGCGCCAAATGGGTCGCGACCCGCGCGACCAGCTCCCGCGAGGAGAAGGGCTTCACCAAATAGTCGGCGGCGCCGGCGGCGAGCCCTTCGACGGCCGCCTCTTCACCCGCGCGCGCGGACAATAGAATGACGGGAGTGCCGGCGAGCGCCTCGCATGTTCGCATCTTCGCGAGCAACTGGAAGCCATCGAGCCCCGGCATCATGACGTCGCTGACGACGAGGTCGGGGCGCGCGGAGAGGATATCGTCGAAGGCGGTCGCCCCGTCGCTCGCGACGCGCACCTCCCACCCCTGCTCCGACAAGAGTCGCTCGACGAAGGCGCGCATGTCGGCGTTGTCGTCCACGAGCACGATGCGACCCGTCGGCGGGAGGGTCGCGGTCGACGCCGGGGCGCCCGACGGCGGGCCTCCCGACGACGTCGACGCGCGGTCCCACCGGAGCACTTCGTTCACGTAGGGGGCGGCACGGTCCGTCGACGACGACGAGGCGCGTGGGGCGCCGACGCGCTCGGCGGGGAGGTGCTCGCGCCCTCGTGGGACACGCACGGTGAAGGTGGTGCCGCTGTCGACCGCGCTGTCGACCTCGATGGTTCCGGCGTGGAGGCGCACCAACTCGGCGACGAGGGCGAGGCCGATTCCGGTGCCTTCGTGGCTCCGCGATCGGGCGCCCCGAACCCGACGAAACCGCTCGAACAGGTGAGGGATCTCGGATTCTGGAATACCTATTCCGGTATCCCGAACGATCAACACCACCTCACTTTCTTTGCTATCTACGGAGACCACGATCTTGCCCTCGAACGTGTGTTTGAGCGCGTTCGAGAGCAGATTGAAGACGATCTTTTCCCACATCTCGCGGTCGACGTACGCGTCGGCGGCCTTCGCCCCCTGGCTCACCACCAGCGCGAGCCCGGCCCTCTCCACCGCCGCGCGGAAGATCGCGGCGAGATCGGCGGTGAGCGCGCCGAGGTCGGTTGGCTCGTAGGTGGCTTCGATCCGACCGGCTTCGATCCGCGCGAAGTCGAGGAGGGTGTTGACGAGCTTGAGCAGCCGCGTGCCGTTGCGACGAGCGAGCACGAGGTGCTCACGCACGGGCGGCGAGACTGACTCGGGGTCCGCGAGAAGATCGTCGAGCGGACCGAGGACGAGGGTGAGCGGGGTGCGGAACTCGTGGCTCACGTTGCCGAAGAACGCGGTCTTGGCGCGATCGAGCTCCGCGAGGCTCTCCGCCCGCTCTCTCTCCGTCTCGTATGCAGTCGCGTTGGCGAGGCTCGAGTCGATTTGCCCTGCGACGAGATCGGCGAACCCGACGATGGACTCGTCGACCGGGCGATGAGGGTTGAGCCCCCCCACGAAGAAGCTCGCGGCTTCGGATCCCTGGTGACGGAGAGGCACGACGACGGCCTTGCTGGGAGCTTGGGCCCATGGCCCCTTCGGCCAGTCGAAGTCGCTCGGGAGCGACACGACCCGTGTCCCGTCGAACGGCGTCGCGACGCACGAGGCCCACGGGAGAAGTGCGTCGTCGAGCGAGAGCAGCGCGGGCGCCCCAGGGTGGCCCTCGACGAACATCGTCTGCGAGACCCGTCGCGCGGTGCGGCGATCGGGCTCCGCAACGTAAACGAGCGAAAAGCAGAGATCTCGCGCCTCCCTCGTGAGCGCGTCGCGCGCGGCGGCGAACACGTCGGCGCGTGTCTTCGTCGCGCTCAAAGACGACGCGAGGTCACGTAACGACTTGATTCGTCGCTCACCAATCGTGCGTTCGGTCTCCTCGATGACTACGCAAAAGAGACCCGCCGGCTCTCCCGCGTCGTTCGGAGCCGGGCTGTAGGAGAACGTGTGGTACGTCTCTTCGGAGAACCCGCTGCGCTCCAAAAAGAGCAAGAGGCCTTCGTCCCAAGTGGACTTTCCTCCACGAAGGACGCCATCGACCCGCGGGCTGATGTCGGTCCAGATCTCTGCCCAAACGTCCTTCGCTTTGCTCGCGAGCGCCCACGGATGCTTGCTGCCGAGGGTCTGCTCTCGGTACGCGTCGTTGTACAGAAAGACGAGATCGGGGCCCCAACCCATCCACATCGCGTAACGCGACGAAAGCATCAATCGTACGACGGTGCGGAGACTGAGAGGCCACGACTCGGGCGGCCCGAGCGACGTCTGTCGCCAGTCTTTGGACCGCATCAACGCGGCGACCTCGCCGTCGCCGGAGAAGAGCGAGTCGCTCGCGGGGGCGCCGTCAGGGGCGATCATGGCGCCCTTCTGGCAAAGATCCACGAGCACGGAGGGATGCGTTGACGCACTCGTTCCATCTCTCCTACGTACACCGCGTGAACCCTCGGACGCCGTGACAAATTGCCTCAGCATCGGCGCCGCGAATTCACGCCGCCGCGTGAGGGTGCTCGCGTCGCGCACGCATATCGTCGTCGACTACGACAAGGGGACGCTCGCGCTCCGGCGCAACCTGCTGCTTCCGGCGAAGACCTACCCGCTCTCGTCGATCGCGAGCGTCGTGCTCGACTCGGAGGAGGACGACGGCACGACGATGACCGCGCCAATGCTCGTGTTCCGCGACGGCACGAGGCTCGCGTTGCGCACCCCCTCGAACGTGGAGCTCGCGCTCAAGGAGCGGCTCGTCGCGGACCTCTCTGCTGCGCTCGGGGAGCCTTCGTGACGCGCCTTCGTCTCGTCGCGAACCTCGAGACCATCCGCGTCCTCGACGATCGTCGGCTCTGCTACCCTTCTTACATGGGTATCTTCGACGACCTCAAAAAGAAGGTCCAAGACAAGCTCGCCGAGCGCGCGCAAGAGGCTGCCGTCGAGCAGAGCAAGGCCGCGGCGAAGGCCTTCGCGAAGAAGAGCGTCGAGCAGGCGAAGGGCCTCGGGAAGAAGATCGAAGAAGAGCTCTTCGGCCCGGGGCCGGAGAAAGAACGCGAGTCCACCCCGGAGGAGCGCACCCGCGAGACCGGCGAAAAGCTGCGCGCGTCTGCCAAATCGATCGCCGACCGCGAAGAGCGCGAAGCTCGCGAAACGAAAGAGCGCGCCGAGAAGGCCGCCAAGGTCGAGCGCGAGGTCGACGCCGAGCTGGCCGCGCTCAAGGCTCGATTGAAGAAGCCTTGAGCGTACCGCGCTCGAGATCGAGCACACGGTCGCAGATGAGCAGCGCGTCGCGCCGGTGGGTCGCGAAAAGTACGGTGTGCTTTCCGCGCAGCGACCGAAGCGCGCCGAGCACCCGCGCCTGACTCGCGGCGTCGAGTCCGTTCGTGGGCTCGTCGAGAAGGAGCACCGGGCGACCCGCCGCGAGCGCACGCGCGAGGCCGACCCACTGACGCTCGCCTCCCGAGAGCGCGCGCGTTCCGCGAAGCACGTCGCGATCGGCGAGCGTCAAGTCCGTCGCGCCGACCGCCGCGAGCGCAGCGTTCGCCTCGATATCCAAGTTCGTTTTCGCGTTGGCGGTCGCGCCGAGGGCGACGTTCTCCGTCACGCTCCCCGCCACGAGCGGCGCGTCTTGAGGCGCCCACGCGAACGGACGGGCGCCCGGACCATCGGAGCTCGCGAGCGCGCGCGCTCCGTAACGAACGACGCCGCTCGCGGGAGGCTCGAGGCCGAGCAGCACGCGGAAGAGGGTGGTCTTCCCCGTCCCCGTCGGCGCGACGATGCCCACGATCTCCCCTGCCGCGATCGTGAGGTCGAGCGCCGGCACCTCCGAGTGAGGAAGGCGCAGCGCTTCGAGCACGAGCGAGTCGAGCGCGAACGATGGAGGGGGATCGCCCCCGTCGACGAGGACCGGTGCCCCCATATCGTCGGCGAGCGGTGTACTCGAGGCGATCGCGTCGAGCGCAGCCTCCCCCTTGCTCCACGCCACGCGCCCGTCCGAAAAATCGCGGATCGGCTTGTAAGCCAAGAAGAACACGACCGAAAAGGGCACCAGGGCGGCGCGCTCGGTGGGGAGGAACAGGGACGATCCCGCGACCACCACGAGCAGCGCGAGCGCGCCGAGCACCTCGTTCCCGCTCGAGAGGAGCGCCGCCCGCGTCGTCACGAACCGACTCGCCTCAGCGATACGTGCCGCCAGCGCGCGGAGGGTGCCGCGCGCGCGATCTTCCGCCCGAAACACGCGAAAGAGATCGGCGTGGGTGACCGCGTCGTCGGCCGCAGCCAACAGCGCCTCGGACTCGCGGAGCGCGCGAGCTTGTCGCGTCTTCAGGCCTCGACGGAGACGCGAGAGCGCCCAGGCAAATGGCGCGAGCACCACCAGCGCGCCCGCGGCGAGCTTCGCGTCGACGACGACGAGCGCGACGACCACGGGGACGAGCTCAGCCATCGATCTCAGCGCGCGGAGCACACCTTGATCGAGGCCCACTTCGACCTCGCGCACATGTGTGGTGAGCGACGCGAGCTCGCGAGCGGGTCGCGGGGCTGCCAACTCCGATGACGCCCCATGATCTTCTTGCCCTGGGTGGCGCATGTGGCCGCGAAGGCGCGCTTCGAGCACCGAACAACGTACACGTTCCACCGTGTGGGACACGAGCGTGGCCCTCGTGTGCGCCGCCCCGACGTTCGTCGCCAGCTTTCCCAGCGCCGAAATCACGCCGATGCACGCGAGCGCGAGCGACCCGACGCCGAAGGTGGATCTTCCGTCCATTGGCCCCAGCGCGAGCCCACGCACGAGGGCCCCCGCCGCGAGCGCCATGATCCCATGCGCAACTCCGTGCGTGACCGTGCAAAAAAGGAAGACCGCGCCCACCGCAGGCAGCTCCGAGGCCGACCGCACGAGCTGCGCGTAGAGTCGGTTGGCACGCCCGTTCATCGCGCGTTTTCCAGACCACGAGCGCGGCCGAGGCGCGAGTCCATTCCGTAGCGGAAAGTTCGGACGTCACGGAACGAGGATTGCAAGACGAAACCACACCGACGCGCTGCATCCATGGCAGCGCGGGCTCTTCTTCGTTCGCGATCTTAGCGCTTGGCGGTCTTGGCCCCGAACAGCCCTACCCCTGGCCACAGCCCCGCACTTTCGCTTCTTACGCTTCTACGCTTGCTCCGCTTACGCTTTGCCCCCGGCGGCCCTTGACCTCCGCCGCGTTTAGCTCTGACCTCGAAGGCAGCCCTTGTCAAAGCCTTCCGCGCTCAATTCCACGCTCGATTCCGCGCCCGCTTCTTTCGCAAGATTCGGCCTGAATCACACGAAGACTGGTTCTTGCGCCCAAGTACGTAGAAGACACCGCGCGCCAGGTCTTCGTTCCTCGCTTTCTCGCTTCCTCGCTTGACCGCCTCCTCCCTCCCCGCCCCGAAGGTCCCCCCCATGAGCAAGAGCAAGAGCACCGCAGCAGCCCACGCCGCGAAACCTGCCGGTCTTGCGCCCGCGGCGGCCGTGGAGGAGGACGAGTCGACCGAAGAAGAAGGGGTCGCTCCCGTCGAGGTAGCGCTCGAGGACGAGTTCGAGGCCGAGGTCGAGACCGAGGCGACCGGGATCGAGCTCGACATCGATCCTGCGAGCCTCGCGCCGCCGCCGAAGGAAAAGGCTGCCGACGAAGGCAGCGGCGACTCCATGCTCGCCCGTTACTTCCGCGAGATGGCGACCCACAACGTGATGGGGCCGGACGAGGAGCTGGAGACGGCGATCGAGGTGGAGCAGGCCGAGGTCAACCACTGGGTCGCGATCCTCTCTTACATGCCGTCTGCCGGTTTTGCTCTCGACTCCCTCGAGGCGGATCTCCCCACCGGCGACGAAGCGCTCGATTTGCCGCAGATCGAGGAGCTCCGTAAGATCCGAAAAGGCTGGGACAAGTCTGCCAAGCTCACCAAAGAAGCCGAGAAGAAGTGGGCACAAAAGACCACCTCCCTCGCGCGCGCCATTCGCCTCGCGGACAGCGATCGCCTCTGGATCCTCCACGCGGAGCAGACGGTGCGGAAGCTCGGTGAGGCTCCCCAGGACCGGGAAGAGGATCGCGAGGAAGAGGGCGTCGCGGTCGTCCCCGACTCGCAAGTATCGCTCAGCGCAAAGATCCCGGCGACTCCTCAGTACAAGAAGTTTCTTTCCAGCATCAGCACGGCGAGCATCAAAGCGAAGCTCGTAAAGAACAAGTTCGTCAAAGCGAACCTTCGCCTCGTCGTGTCCATCGCGCGCCGTTACAACCGCGGTCGGCTCCCGCTCATCGACCTGATTCAAGAGGGCAACATCGGCCTCATGAAGGCGGTCGAGCGCTTCGATCACACCCGCGGATACCGATTCAGCACGTACGCTTCGTGGTGGATTCGCCACGCGATCAGCCGCGCGTTGGCGGACAAGGGCCGCGCGGTGCGCATTCCGGTCCACATGCTCGACACCCACAACCGCGTCGCACGCGCCACGCAAGCGGTCATCGCGCGGATGGGTCGCGAGCCCACCCTCGCCGAGCTCGAGCACGAGACGGGCATTCCGCAGGAGAAGCTCGACAAGGTCAAAGGCTCGTGGGCGGAGACGCCGTTCTCCCTCGATCGCCCGGTCGGCGACGAGGACGGCCGCAAGTTCATCGATTTTCTCCAGGACGAGAACATGGTCTCGCCTTACGAGAACCTCGTGTCCCAGAAGTGGGGCGAGGAGGTTCGTCGTCTGCTGTCTACGCTTACGCCGATCGAGTCGCGGATCATCCGTTGGCGCTTCGGTCTCGACGACGAGGACGAGCTCACGCTGAAGGAGATCGGTGACAAGTACAACTTGTCGCGCGAGCGCATCCGTCAGCTCCAAGAGCAAGCCTTGAGTAAGCTACGCAAACACATGCGCGACTAGAAACCGGGCGCTTTTCGCCGATACCTTCGGCCTGGCGGCGTCGGGCGTGCTCACCGACAGGAAGTCGGTTCCGCGCGTCCCTTCCTTGCCAGGCCTCGGTCTCGACGAAAATCGTCCCGGTTTCCACTCGTTGCGTCTTGGGGGGCGGCGCTCGAAGACTCGCGGGGGCGCTCGAAGACTCGCGCGCGGGCGACGTGGGTCGCTCGCGGGTCAGTCGGTGAGGAGCTTGGTGACGGCGAAGACGAGGGCGGCGGCCAAGAGGAAGCCTACGATGACCCCTACGACGAGCTTGGTTTGGCTCGGGGGTCGGTCGAGGGTGAAGGAGTCGGCAGGGGGCGGCTTGATCGAGACGCGCGCGCTCCCTTCGGGGGCGCGGTTACCCGAGATGGGCTTCACCCCGGATTGCGACGGGGATCGCTCTGCCCCCTCGGCACGCGCAGGGACGTAGGGCGCGAGCGCGTCGATCATTTCTTCCGCGGTCTGAAAACGCTGCGCGGGCTGGAGCGCGAACGCCTTGTGTACGAGATCGGCGAGACCAGCCGGCAAATCGCGCCGGTAAAACGTGATCTCTTTGCAAATGCCCATCTCGATCGCCGCGATCGTCTCGTGGACGTTGTTGCGCGTGAACGGACGTTTGCCGGTAAGTGCAATATACATACATACGCCGAGCGCGTAGATGTCGCTTCGCTCGTCCACTTCGGAGGCGAGCGCTTGCTCGGGCGACATGTAGTTGATGGTCCCCACCATGTCGCCGGCGCGGGTGAGGGGGGCTGCCTCGCGGAGCTTCGCGATGCCGAAATCGAGCACCTTCACGACCACGCCGAGCGGCGAGTGAACGAGGAAGATGTTCGCCGGCTTGATGTCGCGATGAACCACACCGGCGCGATGCGCCGCAGAGAGCGCAGAGAGCACCTGGCGCGCGATCGTGACGACCATCTCGACGGGGAGCTTGTCGCCCTCGTGAAGGGCCTCCGCGAGCGTGCGCCCACGAAGCAGGTCCATCACCAAGAACGGGCCCTTTTGGTCTTCCCCGAAGTCGTGCACCCCGACGATGTGCGGGTTGTCGAGGCGGGCGCAGATCTGCGCCTCGCGCTTGAAGCGCTCGAGCGGCTCGCCCATCGCTTGATGCGGATGAAGCCGCTTCACCGCGACGGTGCGCCCGAGCTCGTTGTGCACCGCCTCGTAGACGACACCGTAGCTGCCCTCGCCGAGCGTGCGAACCACCGTGTACTTGCCCCCGAGCTCGGGGTTCGCCGCCATCATCGGTGCAAGTCGCCTTCGGCCGAGAGCCGGGTATCGTCAGGGGTTGGTCGCATCGGTTCACTAGGATCGTACGCGGCAATGGAACGCGAGACCATCCCGATGGCCATAGCCGAGCCGCCCGATGCACGGGCGTGTTCACACGGCGCCAACACGTGCCACGCGAGGCTCTCCGAGGCGCTCGAGGTGCCGCCCTTGGAGGTCGCGCCCGGAGGCACGTGCAGCATGCACCGATGTTCGCGGGGAGCGAGCGGTCGTGCGCGGTGCCGGGTCGATGAGGTTGAAGGACCGAGGATTTCGCGCGGTTAGCAAGCTGCGCCACCAGATGCGCGCGACGACGACGCCCCTTGGAAGTCCCCGACGACGGACGGTTAGTTTTTTGCCCAAGACGCATCGCAGACACGCCGCTGAACGTGCGAAAGCCGACGCCCCTTGGAAGTCCCTGACGAGGGACGGGATTCAACCTGTTCGGTGCTCTAGCTACGTCGCGGTCAGCGCGACCAGAGGCGATCGTGGATCTTCTCGACGAGCTCGTCTGCGGCGGAGCGGGCCGCGCCGCCCTTGCCGGCGACCTTGTTGAACATGATCGAGAACGCGACGGGGCTCTTTCCCGGCGGCGCGAGCACGTAACCGGAGAGGGCGATCACGTCGTCCAACGTGCCGGTCTTCGCGCGAATCGCCATGTGCTTCGAGCGGCTCTTGAAGCGCTTGTGGAGGGTGCCATCCACGCCGCCAATCGAGAGCTGCGCCACCATCTCGGCGCGGCGAGTGGGGTCGTTCCACGCGTCGCGGAGCACGAGCGCGACGCCGTGGGCGGTGACCCGGTTCGCGTCGAAGAGACCAGAGCCGTTCTTGATGACGGTGCCCGGCTCGAGCATGTTGCCGTCCTGGAGCCACTTGGTGACGACCCCGGCGGCGTCGACGCTCTTCGCGGGGCGCCCCTTTTTCTCGCCCCCGAGAGTCTTGAAGACCATCTCGGCGTAGAAGTTGTCGCTCTGTTTTCCTAGCGAATACAAGAGTGTAGAGAGGGGCAACGACTCGTGGTGGGCGAGGGTGTTTGCCTTCCCGCCGCCTTGCCCCGCCTTCACCTCACCCGTCACCTTGATGCCGCGATCCTCGAGCACTGCCTTGAGCGCGTAGCCGGCGAGGAGGGTGGGGTCCTCCACTCTGCGCACGTAGTGAAGGAGCTTGGCGTCCTCCGCGACGGCGCCGGAGAGCTTGGCCGAGAGGCGCTTTCCGTTCGCGGAGAGCGCGAGGCCCACCGTGTCGGCGCCCTCGCCTTTCGTCTTTACCGCGCCCTCCGCGTCGACGAAGCCAGGAGGGTCGAACGAGACGACCGCGTTCTGCCCCTCGGACGTGGGGCGAACGTGGAGCGTGATCGTGTTCTCGTTTACCGCGACGGCGCTCACCGGGGCGCGGAAATAGGCCCACTCGTTGGGCTGCTGCTCGAAGGCGGGAGGCGTATTTTCACCGTCGAAGAACCGCTGATCGACGACGATGTCGCCCTCGATCTTCTTCACGCCGCGCGCGACGAGATCGCGCACGAGCCCATAAAGATCTTCGGTCGCGAGCGATGGGTCGCCGTTGCTGCGGAGCACGAGCGGGCCGTCGACGGAGCTTCCTTTCAGCGCGCCGCTCAGTGTGGTCTGGTATCGAAACGACCCGTGAAGGAGCGCGAGCGAAGCGGCAGCGGTGAACACCTTGGCGTTCGAGGCCGGGTTGAGCGGGGTGTGCTCGCCGTACGCGGCCCACACGGTGCCGCTGTCGATCTCCATGACCTCCACGCCGACCTCGGCGTCGCGGATCGACTTGTCGCGGGCCATCGCGCGCACGACGGTGACGAGCTCGGGCACGCTCCCTCCGCTCTCCTTGGCGCTTTTTTGCGCCTGCGGAGCGGGATCGGCGCCTTGCGACGCCGCGTCGGTGACCACGAGGAGGACGACCGAAACGAGCCCCAAAAAAGCCGCGCGACGCATGGGAGCGGGTTTACCCCGCCTCGCGCCGGGGGGAAAGCCCTGGGCTCGTTCGCGCGCGCGCTCGCGCCCCTCACTGTCGCCGCCGCGACGATGATTGCAGGATGCAGCCATCGCGAAGAGTCCGCCGAGCGGCCCCTCGAGGTGCTCGTGTCGACGCCCCCCGAGACGCTCGATCCACGCTACGCGACGGACGCGGTGGGCCTCCGCGCGACGCGGCTCCTCCACGCCGGCCTCTTCGGTCTCCACGCCGAAACGCTCGCCCCGGTGCCGCTCCTCGCCGAGTCGTATCGCTTCGAGGGCCCGCTCGAGCTCCACGTGAAGCTGCGCGAGGACGTGCGTTTTCACTCCGGGAAGGCGCTCGACGCGAACGACGTGGTGGCGACCCTCGACGCGTTTCGTAGCGCGAAGGTGGGCTCTCGCCACGCGAGCGTGCTCACGAGCATGGGCGCGGTGACGGCCGAGGGGCCGCACGCGGTGAAGATCCTGCTCACGAAACCGCACGCCACGTTGCTCACCGATCTCGAGCTCCCGATCTTGCGCGCCGACGAGGCCGCCGGTCCGCCCGCTCCCGCGGGCACGTTGGATGGCCTCGGGCCTTTTCGTGTCGCGGCCACCGGGGAAGGGTTCGTCACGTTGTCTCCTGCCGACACACGCGCAGGTCCCCTCGCGAAGCACGCCGTCACGCTGCGGGTCGTCCGCGACGAGAACGCACGCGCGCTCCGCCTCCACGCCGGTCGCGCCGACGTCGTGCAAAACGGGTTCTCCCCTGCTCTTCTGCCTTCGTTCGGCGACGCGACGGCGGGCACCGGGCTCGCGGTGATCTCGCGGCCGGGGGTGAGC
Source organism: Myxococcales bacterium (assembly GCA_013297655.1). GTDB lineage: Bacteria > Myxococcota_A > Polyangia > Polyangiales > Polyangiaceae > JAAFHV01. The sequence continues at coordinate 36,292 of JAAFHV010000042.1, forward strand.
CTCACCTACGTCCTCCCACGATGCGATCGAGGACCGTTGCAAGACGCACGCGTTCGTCGCGCCGTCTCGCTCGCGATCGATCGTGATCGTTTGGCGCATACGCTGTTCGGCGATCACGCGCGCTCGGCGGCGACGCTGCTGCCCCCCGGCCACTGGGCTCGCCCGGAGGGGATCGCGACCGAGCCGCGCGACCTGGCGAAGGCGCGCGCGCTCCTCGCCGAAGCGAACGTGACGGAGCTCCGCCTCACGATGCTCGTGTCGACGGACAGGGCGCGCAAAGTGCTCGCGCGGGTGCTCGCGGACGCGCTGAAAGAAGCGGGGATTTACCTCGAAATCGTGCCGCTCGAGCTCGGTGCGATGCTCGCGCGTCTCGGCGCGGGCGACTTCGAGCTCGCGATGCTCCAGCTCCCCGAGCTCATCGAGCCGAACGTGCTTCGTACGTTCATTCACGGAGATCTCGTGCCCCCGCGAGGATCGAACCGCGGGCGCGTCCACGATCGTGAGCTCGACGCGCTCCTCGACGAAGGCGACGCCACCCTCGACCAAGATGCGCGCGCGCGGACCTATGCGAAGCTCGAAGCGCTCGTGCGAGAGCGGGCCTACGTGGTGCCGCTCGTGCACGAAGACCACGTGGCGGTGCTGTCGCCGCGCGCGGCCACGTATGCGCCGAACCGCGACGGTCGATACGGAGCGCTCGTGGGTTTGCCCTGAGCCGATTTCGCGCGCGGCACTTGCGACGGAATCACTCGCGAAATCGTATAGATACCCACGACGCGACGTGGGCGCCCTCATGGTAGATTCCTGGGGATGAAGCTCTCTTCTGCCATCTCCGATCCGGGCATCCAGCTCGGCGCGCTCGACGCCCTCTTGCACGCCGGCATCCTCGACACCGCTCGCCTCGAGCCCGCCCTCGTCGCCGCGAAGGCCGCGATCGAGGCCGAGCCTTCGTTTTGGAACGGCGACGAGCTCGATCTCGACGACGACCACGATTACGAGATGCTCGCGCTCGCGGTGGTAGCCCTCGGCGACACCGAGGTCACGGAGGCAGAGCTCGGATCGGTGACGTCGCTCTCGTTCGACGGCGGCAACGATATCTACATGTGGCTCGAGCCCGGCCTCGCCGGCGCGCTCGGACTCGAAGACTATCGCCTCGACACGGGCGGCGAGAGCGAGACCTACGTCGTGAAATCACTCGAAGGCGTCGCGGGGCTACCCGCCCTCGAGCAGCTCTCGCTCGACGCTTACGGTTATTCGAGATCCACCCGCACCCTCGCGCCGCTTCGTGGCCATCCGGCACTGAAACGAATCGTGCTCGCAGGGAACTTCACCGACCAGGAGGCGCTCCTCGCGTGTCCGGCGCTCGCCCGTGTGCAGTTCGCGGCCCACGAGCCACTCGACGCCAAAGTGGTGGACGAGCTCCGCAAGAAGGGCGTCGAGGTCGTCCAACAGTAACGCTCGAACGCTATTGGGCCGCCGGCGCGATGGGCGATCACGGCGGCCCGAGCGACACGTCGAGCATGGTTCCACACGGAAAAAAGCCGCGCCCCGGGAGGAGCGCGGCTCTCGTACCGATGCCTCGATCGAGGCGTTCTCGGTGTCAGCCCGCGACGGACTTCTGCGCGCGCTCGATGCTCTCGAAGAGGGCGCGGAAGTTCCCGTAGCCGAAGCCCTCGTCGCCGGCGCGCTGGATGATTTCGTAGAAGAACGGGCCGGCGCGGTTCTCGTCGTACATCGCCGCCGCTTCGCGCATGAAGATCTGCAGCATGTACTTGTCGTGCGCGCCGTCGACCAAGATCTGGAGGCGCTCGAGCTCGGCCAGCTCCGCCGCGACGTTCGTGATCCCCAAGCTCGCGAGGCGCTCCGGGAGGTGCGTGTAGTATGCAGGGTGGGTCGGCATGAACTCGACCGCGCGGGCCTTGAGCTCCTCGACGGACCAGAGGATGTTCGTGACCGCGAACGCGATGTGCTGGACGCCGTTACCCTGGTTGTCCTCGACGAACTTCGCGATCTGAGAGTCGCGGAAGAACGGGCGGAGGGGCTCGTTCGTCGCGAACTTCACGTTGCTGCCCGGGTCCCACATCACGATCGACTTGAGGCCGGATCCGGAGACACGCTCCTTCGCGACGTCTTTCGTGTGGAAGCTCACGTCCCAGAAGGGCTCGAAGCCGAGCACGTCGCGGTACCACGCGATGATCGGCTGCATGGTGAGGCCGTTCGACGTGACGTGGTCGATGTTGCGGATTCCATACATGTTTTCGGGCTGGCTCGCGTTGCCGGTGCCCACGTCCGCGAACCCGGGCGCGAACCGCGCGTAGCCGTTTCGCTCTACGAAACGAAAGGCGACGTCGCCGAGTGGCGTCGCGATCTCGACGGAGCGATAGGTGCCGCCTTTTTCGTCCTTGTCCTCGAGCACGTCGGCGAGGAAGGTGCCGCCGCGTTCCTCGAGGAACGCCATGGTCTCGTCGAGGTTCTTCACTCGGAACGAGAGGCTCATCACCCCGGCGGGGTGCCGCTTCAAGTAGCGCGCGGCCTTCGAGCTCTGCGAGAGCGGCGTGGAAACGCAAACACGAACTTCGCCCGCACCGAACACGCTCGAGGCCTGGCCCCCACGCGCGACGAGCTCGTCGCCAGCGCGCGCGACCTCCTTGAAATCGAGCCGATCCACGTAAAAGTTACGGGATCGCTCCATGTTCTCGACCACGAAGTGGAACGAGTCGTACCCGACGATCCCCGACCGGCTCTTTCGCTCTTCCGCGCTCTTCTCCATGCGCGCGACTCTGCCACGAACCCACGAAAGGAGCGAGCACCGTAGGCGTGCGCCTCGTCCGACCTGCCCCTGGTCGTGCACTCCACTCGCGGAGCGAGCCGCATCGCATCGCGCCGCGTCAACCCGCGAGCGGCGGAGGGGGCTGCGTGATGCGCTCACCCGAGGGCGGAGCGCCCACTTCGCGGAGGGCTGCCTCGGCGGCGGCGAGGATCGGACCGCGCAGAGACGCAACCGGAACCCGGCTCACGATCGCGCGCAGGATGGGCACGAACCGGAGGGCGCCGTTCGTCTGCACGAGCACGATTTCCAGGAGATTTCGCCGCGGAACGCCCTCCGTCTCCACCAAACCTTCCACGTGCAACAGCGCGTCGGTCACCTCGACGAGCCCCACCGCGTCGCGCGAGCCTCGGACCACCCTCACCGCGTAGCCCTTCGCGCGCTCCACGTCGCGGCGCGCGCGCGCCAGATCGCCCTGCGTGAGCGCGACCATCGCCCTCGCGACGAGCGCGTGCGCGGCGGTTCGTGCCTCGCAGGCCGCGAGCCTCGGCTCGACAAGCTCGGCCGCGAGGGTCGAAGCGCGATCCGTGACCCCCACCGCGAGCTCCGCGAGCACGAGCCCCGCCGACGAGAGCACGAGCTCGTCCATGCGCCCTTCGTCCGCGATGACGGCGCGCGCCTTCGTGTACTCGCGGATCGCCTCCTCGTAGAGACCACGAAGCAGCGCCGCGTCGCCTCGGTCGTGGTGGCTCGCGTGCGCGAACGTGGGAGCCTCGCCGTGGGCGGAGAGCACCTCGACCCGCACGAGCCACCCGAGGCCGAGCTCGCGCGTCGCCGGATCGGAGCACGCGAGGCGCCCCAGCTCCGAGAGCACGCGCGCTTCGATGATCGCGCTCTTCGCCTCGAGGGCGATCGCGGCCGCGATCTCGAGCTCCACCCGCGAGAGCTCCGGATCTTCGTGGAGCGCGATCGCGCCGAGGAGCAGCCCTCGTGTCACCCGATCGAGCGGGCTCGGGCCTGCCTTCGGTGTCTCCTTTCCGATCGCGGCGCGCACGTCGGCGATCGCGGAGCGCGCAGGACGATCCTCGCAGAACACGGACAGCGCGACGTCGGCGACGTGGAGCGTGGTGAGCAGCGTCTTCGGGGCCTGCGGATCGTCGCGAAGACGTGCGCTCGCGCGACGCACGACCGAAAGAGCATGGCGCGCAGTGCCGGGTGTGGCGAGGAGCGCAGAGAACGTCGCGAGCATCGCGTGGGTCTCCGGATCGAGCGCGTCGAAATCGGCCTCCGGCGAGACGGCGAGCGAGCGCTCGGCGCGGGCAGACAGCAACGCGGCCGCGAACGGCGCGCTCTCCGGCGACGCGCGCGCGTGGGCATGCGCCGCCCGGAGCCCGAGCGCGAGCGCCTCGCGCGCCACCTTCGCGGCGACGAACGTGGGCTCGCGTCGCACGAGCGCGTCGAGGAGCACCGTGTCGAGCGCCGCGAGGCACTCCCGGAGGGCGACGAGCGGATCGTCCGCGAGGCGAAATAGCCTTGGAAACCCAGCGGTCGAGGCCTTCGGTGGGCTCGAGCGCGGCGAAGCGGGAGCGACGCGGGGATCGACGCCGTCCTCGATCGGCGCAGTGTCGAGGTCGAGCACCACGGCGAGGGCGTCGCTCGCGGTCGCGAACCTACGCGAGGGGTCGATCGCGACCATGCGCTCGAGCAGCGTGGAGAGCGGCTTCGGCACGAGCCCGAGGGGCACGGCCAGCCCTTCGGCTTCGTGATCGCCCCCGCGGAGGAGCGGCAAGCCGAGCAGCTCGTAGAGCAACATGCCGGCCGAGAACACGTCGCTGCGGGTGTCTCCCATCCGCCCCGCGAGGCGCTCCGGCGCGGAGTAGCGGCGGGTGCCCCACACGTCCTCGTCGTCCCCGACGGCGATGTTCGACACGTCGAAATCGACGAGCACGGCCGACTCGAGGCGGTCACCCGGCACGATGACGTTCGCGGGGCGTACGTCGTGATGAACGACCCCCGCGCCGTGCGCCGCGGCGAGCCCGGAGAGCAGCCCTCGCGCCGCGCGGAGCACTTCGTGCGGGAAAAAAGGCCGCCCGAGGAGATCCGGTCCGAGCGCGGAGCCCTCCACCAGATCGAGGACGAGGAACGCGCCGTACGAAGGATCGACCCCGTGGTCGTGCGCGCTCACCACGTGGCGCGACGCGATTTTCCCGAGCGCCGTCGCCTCGAGGGCGACCCGTCTCGCGTCCTCCACCGCGCCCCGGAGCGAGCTTACGAGCTTTACCGCAACAGGAAAACCGGTTCGACGGTCACGCGCGCGGAGCACCGACGACGAGGCGCCGCTCGAGACGACATCGGCCAGCTCGTAGCGCCCCGCGACGACACTTCCACGCGGATACGTGTCGGCCTCGGCGAGCATCGTCGGCATCCGCTCGCGCGCCGAGACCGACGCTGCGCGGGGCTCGGGTGGAAGCGAGCTCGGATCGCCGGCGTCGTTCTCGGGGGGCACGGACCGATGATAGCTCGACGCGCACGTTCGAGGGCGCGCGCGTCGATCGAACGGAATTCCCCAGCGACCGCGACCGCGACGACGGCTCGAGCGATGCCACCGCCTGCGATCGTGAGCCGTCAGAGCTTGGCTTGGCAGCGCTCCACGCAGCTCGCGAGCGAGGTGCAGCCGGCGTTCTTGGAGCAGGCTTGCGCTTCGGCGCAGCACGAGCGCGCGAGGCAGCGGTCGCGCTCGACGAGACCATACGAGATCTGCGCCGCGCCGGAGCCGATCGCAGAGCAGCTCGCCTCGGCCGTGTTGTCGTCCTCCTCGTCGCCGTAACACTTCTCCGTGTTGCAATCGTCGAGGTTCTGGAGGAGCTGCGCGCCATCGGCGAAGTCGACGAAACACTGCGAGGCGCAGACCTCGTCGGCGTTGTAGGGCGCTTGATCTTGCGGCGACACGGGCTGCACCGCCTCGCCTTCGTTGAGCGGGACGCCGGTGGTGTTGCCGCCGTTCGTCGTCGGGAGCGGCGCCGGATCGCTCGACGACGAGCACGCGAAGACGACGGCGCCCGCCGCGAGGAAGAGGGCAGGAACGAGGGCGATACGAGCTCGGCTCTTGTCGATCAGCGGCATTGGGGCAACCCGTTCTCCAAGACCGCCGTCCGGCCTTGACCCGAGGACACACACTTCTTGCCAGTCGCGCACTGGTATCCCAGGGCGACCACCTCGTTGGCGCACTTATAGGAGCCGAAGTCGCGCTTCTCGCTGCAGTACCAGCCGTCGGTCTTCCCAGCGCACGACTCGTCGTCCGAGGTGCAACCGGGGGCCGCTTGGCCATCGGCGCGAACGGGGATGAATACGTCGGGGATGCCGCACCTTCGCGAAGTTTTCACCCGGCCGCAGAAGTCGCTGCACGCGCGGCTTCCGTCGTCCGTGTTGACGACCTCGATGTGGCCGTGGCTCTTGCTGTAGCCGCACTCGCCACGGCCCCAGACGATGATGGCGCCCTTGGGGGGAGCCTCGCCGAGCTTGAGCTTCACCTCTTTGAACCCGAGGCGACGGAGCGCGTCCGGGTTTTGGCGCGCCCACGTGGTGAACATGTAGGCGCTGCCCGAGTAACGGCCGCCGGGAGCGACCGCCGCCGGGACCGGATAGCCCGAGTTCGTGAGGTGGTTCTTCACGTAGCGGTAGCAGCGCTTCTGCGAGCGGAGGCCTTCACGCTTCCCCGCTGTGGTCGCGAGCTTCTGCGCGGCGGTGGGATCGTAGCCCTCGCACGCGAGCTCCTGCGCCGTGAGATCTTGCGCGGTCTCGTCCACGAGATCGTCTGGGCTCGGGGTGTTCGCTGCGCATCCTGCGCCCACGAACGAGACGAAGACGAGTGGAACGATCGCGAAGAGCGCTCGGTACGCTCCTGCTCGGTGTCGTCCTGAAGATCTTTCCGCCATCGAAAAAGGAAAGCGCGGCAGGCGCGCTCGAGCAAGGGCTAAAGTATCGAATTCGCTATGGATCTTTGACGCATCGGGCCGGTGGATCGCGCGACCGACGATGCCTCGGATCACGTGGACGTACAGGTGACCACCTTCCTATCTCGGGCTGGCTTTGCCATTCTGCGGCGCATGAAAACCCGCGTCGGACTCGGCCTCGCCCTCGTTATCGCTGGCTTTTCCACCACGTTCTTCGCAGAGGGCAGCGCCCACGCGGCGAACTCGAACCGCGACTCGCTCTACGTCGGCGGCACGATCCTCGGCTTCGGCGCGCCCCTCAACTCGGGATTCCGGGGCAACACCACACCCTACCGCCTCGACTTCGACTTCGGCGGCCACGTGAACGGGCGCCACGACGGCTTCGTGATCGGCTTCCGCCAGGCGTTCCTCTTCGGCGGCGGCTTCGACGGAGGCATCACGCAGCTCCGCATGGGCGGGGACATCGCGATCCCGATCCGCGGCGGCCGGATGGAGCTCACGATCGCGCCCTACGGAGCGGGCGGCATCTATTACAACTTCAACGGGGCGGACCCTCGCGCCGCGATCTCGTTCGGCGTCGAAGGAAAGTTCTTCCCGATCGAGAACAACGGATTTTTTGCGATGGCGCGCCCGTTCGAGATCACGCTCCTCCCAGGCAACGGTCAGTTCGGGACTGGCGTGCCCGCTCTCTACGGCTTCGGCGTCGGCGCCGGTTACGCCTTCTGAGTGCCGAGGCCGGCGGACGCGGAGCGGGCGGGCGACGCGGCGAGCTTCGCGGGCAGACCCGCCGCGCTTCCCGCGCGGCCTAGAGGCCCGGCGCGCGCGCGACCTGCGCGACGTGCGCACTCGCGCCGCGGTAGGCCGTTTTGGGGACGCTCGTGAGGCATTTTGCTGCTTCCCTCGCCTTCCGAGAGGAAGGTATGGTGCCCGCCCATGAAAGCTCTCTCGCGTCTCTTGGTTTCGTCGCTCCTCGTGGGCGCGGTCGCTCTCGCCTCGTCAACCGTGTCGTCCACGGCGCACGCTCAGTCGACGCGCGGCGCCGGTTACGTCCAGGGCAACGTGCTCGGCTTCACCGCGTTCTTCAACACGGGCGGCGGCGCGGCGTACCCCATGGAACTTTCGGGCGGCTACCACATCAACGGCACCCACGAGGGCTTCGTGATCGGTGGCGCCCAGAAGTTCATCTTCGGCGGTAACTTCGGCGGCTTCATCGGCGCCACGGTCCTTCGTATGGGCTACGACATCGCGATCCCGATCAAGGACATGGAGCTCACCGTCGCCCCCTACGGCTACGGCGGCATCGCTTACGGCGACGCCGATCTCCGCGCGCATTTCGGGTTCGGCGTCGAGGGTCGGTTCTTCCCCCTCACCGAGGGGGCAGGCAAGGGCTTCTTCGCTGTCGCGCGCCCGCTCGAGGTCGGCTTCATCCCTATCGGCGGCGGCGCTGGCACTCTGATCCCGTACACGTTCAGCCTCGGCGCCGGCTACGCATTCTGAGAGCCCACGCGGGCGATGCACGATCGAGGCGAGGGTCCAACGGATCTTCGCCTCGTCACTTTTTTGTGGCCGATCGGCACACAAGCGTCGCGATCCGCGACGGTGCTGAAACACGATCCGCGAAGGTAGGTCGCGATCCTCGCAACGGCGTTCGCGTTATGGTATCCGGCGCTTCCGAAGGACGTCGGGCCAAGGTCCCCTTTCGGGTCACGGTTCTCGGCGAAGAGCGATCATCATGGAGCGCGCCCCGATGAGCCGAAAGCCCACGAAATACGTGTTCGTCACCGGGGGGGTGGTGTCTTCGATCGGAAAGGGCCTCGCGTCCGCGTCGGTTGGCGCGCTCCTCGAAGCGCGTGGCCTCCGTGTCACGCACGTGAAGCTCGATCCGTACATCAACGTCGATCCCGGCACGATGAGCCCCTACCAACACGGTGAGGTGTTCGTCACCGACGACGGCGCAGAGACCGACCTCGATCTCGGTCACTACGAGCGGTTCACCACCGCGACGATGAAGAAGACCAACAACTTCACCACCGGCCGCATCTACGAGGCCGTGATCCAGAAAGAGCGACGCGGCGAGTACCTCGGCGGCACCGTGCAGGTCATCCCGCACATCACCGACGAGATCAAAGCGCGCGTGCGCGAGGCCACCGATCACGTCGACGTCGCGATCGTGGAGATCGGCGGCACGGTCGGCGACATCGAGTCCCTCCCGTTCTTGGAGGCGATCCGTCAGCTCAAGCTGGAGGCCGGCCCCCAGAACGCGCTGAGCTTGCACGTCACGCTCTTGCCCTTCATCGAGACGGCGGGCGAAATCAAGACCAAGCCCACCCAGCACTCCGTGAAAGAGATGCGCAGCATCGGGATCCAACCCGATATTCTGCTGTGCCGCACGAAGACCGGCATGTCGCGCGGAACCCGCGAAAAGATTGCACTTTTCACCAACGTGCCGGTCGAGGCGGTCATCTCCGGGGTCGACGTGAGCTGCATCTACGAGCTGCCCCTCGCGCTCCACGAAGAGGGCCTCGACGAGCTCGTGGTCGAGCGCTTGAACATCTGGACGCGGCAGCCCGACGTGAGCGCGTGGCGTCGCATCGTGGAGCGCTTCGTGCGGCCCACCCGCGGCGTGGTGCGTGTCGGCGTCGTCGGCAAGTACGTGCACCTCCGCGACGCGTACAAGTCGCTCCACGAGTCGCTCGTGCACGCGGGCATGGAGAACGACTGCAAGCTCGAGCTCGAGTACATCGACTCGGAGGAGATCGAGCGCAGCGGCACCAGCGGAAGGCTCGATCACCTCGACGCGGTGCTCGTCCCCGGCGGCTTCGGCGATCGCGGGGTCGAGGGAAAAATCCTCGCGATTCGCTACGCGCGGGAGAACAAGATCCCGTTCTTCGGCATTTGCCTCGGGATGCAGCTCGCGGTCGTGGAGTTCGCGCGCAACGTCGCCGGCCTCACGAGCGCGAGCTCGAGCGAGTTCGACCCCGCCTGCCCCACCGCGGTCATCGATCTGATGCCCGATCAGCGCGACAAGCGCGACAAGGGCGCCACCATGCGCCTCGGCGCGTTCCCGTGCGTGCTCACGCCCGGCTCTCTCGCCGCCGCGTCGTACGGCACCACC
>JAAFHV010000420.1 GCA_013297655.1 Myxococcales bacterium
CCCTGGAGCGTGAGGTCTTCTGCGCCCCAGTGCTCGAGCGAATTGACGTTGTAGTAGTAAGAGTACGTGGTCGCGGGCGGGAGGTTCGTGAGGGTGGCGAGGTTCTCCAGCAGTTGGAGCTCGAGGCCCAAACCGACCACGCTGTCGTCGACGCCCATCTGCTCGACGAGGTACCGGCCGAAGAGCGACCCTGACTGCTTCGCCTCTGCGGAGATGGCGTCGAGCGAGCCCGGATCCAACTGCTCGAGCCGCGCGAGCGCTTCGCCGAGCTTGAGGCCGCCGTACGCGAGGCGCACCTTCGCGGGGACACCACTCACGAAATAAACAGCGTGCTCGAACTCGCCCTCGACGAACACCACGGTGCCCGTGAGCGAGTGGTCCAGCATGTACACGAGCACGTGCACGAGGGGCGTCGTGGAGAGCACGCCCTCGGCGGTGGGCGCCACGCCCTCGGGGCGCATCTTCGCGATCGGCGCGGACGCGGCCGGCCTTCGTGGAGGGGCGGGCCGCTTCTGCGACGGGCCCGGGGTCATCATCGTGCGCGCGTCGTCGACCGGGGGGCGCTGCGTGTTGCCGATGGATTGGCCGACGCTCGAGGGGCTAGAGCCGAACGAAATGCCGCTCGTGCTCACGCCGCTCGAGCTCACGTTGCTCACGCCGCTCGACGACTTGTGCTCGGCCTCGCCCCACGCGGAGTAATCCGGCTGCGCGCTCGACGACGGCGCGGCGAGCTCGATCCCGAGCTCGATCGGCGCGCGCTGACCGCGAGGCACGTCTTGGATGGGCTCCCAGGTGTCTTGCGGTGCGGCTGGCTGCGGCGGCGGGGGCGCCCACGCTTGTTGCGGCTGCGGCGGCGGGGGCGGTGGCGCCGAGTCCGGCGGCGGATAATCGGAGCCACCACCGGCGTTGCCGTCGGCGCGCCGAAAGCCCTCGAGGCCTTTTTTCCAGCCGTCGGTGCTCATCACGCGGCTGATCTGGCGCGGCGCTTCGCGCGGGTTCGGCTTCCCGAGGTCGAGCTCGGGGCCGTTCTGAACGACGCCACCACGCGCGTCCATCACGACCTTGAGCTTGGGCTTGTCGAGCGGACCGGACGCGCCGCGAATGACCTCGCAGACCTCGCCGGAGTTGAGCTGCACTACGGTGCCGACCGGCATGAGACCGAGCGCCGCCACGAGCATGCGCAACACGGTTTTGTCCGAGGGCTCCGGGAGCTCCTCGTCGAGCTGGGCGACGCCGTAGTCGGTGGTGGGCGGCGGGAGACCGGGCTCGGGCGTGAGGAGGTCGTTGTAGCGGCGCGCGATGCGCATGATGCGCGCATGCACGGTAGGCGGGCGCTTGCCGCGGTAGAGCGCGCCGAGCCATTGCTGGCGCCGCATCCACTGCGCTTCGTACGCGACCACCGTGCGCGTAATCGACGGCTCGTTCACGCGCCCGAGCGCCGTGAGGACGGCCGCGGTGCCTGCCGCGAGGCGATCTTCTTGGTCTTCCGAGAGCGTGGTCATCATCGGCGCGAACTCGCCCGCGTTCGCCTTCGCGAGCGCGAACGCGCGGGGACGAGCCACGTCGTGCATCATCGACGCCATCGCGACTTGTGCAAGGATTACGCGGTCTTGCGTGACCTCGCGGGCGACCGCAACGGCGAGGATCGCCGAGTTTACGGCGCGCCCGGCTTCGTCGTGGTTGGCGTTTCGGGCTTCGGTCACGCCGAGGTATGCGGCGGTGCTGCCCTCGGAGAGATCGACCAGGCTCTGCGCCACGCGCTTGATGCGTCGCGGGAGCATGTAGTGGCTCTCGGAGAGATCTTCGTAGAACCTCCGCATGACGACGACGGCGGCGGCGTAGGTGCGGCGAATGCGCTGCTCTTGATCGAGCTGCTCGACCTCGATGCCACGCATACGGGCGGCGTCGGCGACCTGGCGGAGGCGAATCTTGGGGGTGGGCGAGCGGAAGCTGCCTCGCTCGGTGCGCATGCAGCGCGAGATCTCTTCGGCGAACGCGAGCATCTCTTCGCGTGAGATGTCGCGCAGCATGATGAGCTCGGAGCCGCCGAGCCACTCGAAGATCTCTCCGAGCTCGGACGCGAGCTGGTAGACGCCACGCGAGCCCTTGAGGAGCTGACCCGTGATGAACGCGGCCTTGTGCGCGAAGAGGATGTTGAGGTTCGTTCCGGAGCGGATGCAGTAGTCGGCGACGATCGCGACCGTTTGGTCGAGCTGCTGGAGGAACGCCTGGTTCGTGAGGTTGTGGACCTGCGCGAGCTTCGCGAGCTTGTAGACGGACATGAGCGCGGCGGCGCCCTGGTCGCGCGCGTGCTCGCGGCGGACGAGCTCGCCCGCATCGTTCGTCACGATGTCGAGGCGCATCGTCATGTGGGATTGCCCTCCACGCGTGCAGCGATCTTCGCGAGCGCCGCGGTGGCGGCCTGGCGTGTCTCTTCGGCGGTGCCCCAGCGAGACGCGAACACCTCGTTCAGCGCGGCGATGGCGGCGCGCGAACGAGAATAGTCACCGAGCACGTCGCACGCGAGGCCGCGAGTGGACTCGCGCGACTCGGACGCGAGCACGCCGCCCTTCTTTACGAGCTCGATGAGCATCGGCTCGCCTCGCTCCGGCGCGAGGAGGAAGAGCGCGCGAAGGAGCTCTTTGCGTTCGTCGGTGCCGAGCTCGAAGAACTGCTTCGCTTGCATTGCGCGCTGCACCGCCACCCAAGCGCCGCGGAGGCCGTAGCGGATCATCGCGCGGAGCGACGCCATCCGAACGAGCGCGGAGGGATTCTCGAGCATGCGCGAGACCTCACCCACGGCCTGATCGGGCGAGCCCATCATGAGGATTCGCGCCTCGACGCGCACGTTCACGTCGTCGGTCTGGGCGAGACCACCGAGCGCCTGCCTCGCCGCGGGCGTGCCTGCGCGACCGAGGAGCGCGACGATCGCGGCGGCGACCTCGGAGTCGGTGCCGAGCGCCATTTGCGCGACGTCGTTCTCGCGCCCTTGGAGATGGCGTTCGACGAAGCTGATGAGCAGCGAGCGCACCTGCGGAGGCGAGGGCTCGCGGAGCGCCGCTTGAACCATCGGGAGCTCGCTCGGCGGGAGGAGGCCGAGGATCGGGAGGAACGCCTCGACCCGCGAAGGATCGTCGCGGAGCTTGCGGATCACGAGGTCGAAGGTCTCGCCGCCGAAGAGAGCGCTCGTGAGCACCGTCGCGAGCTTGCGTTGGTTCTCCGGGTTCGACACGCGATGTGCGACCCGCTCGACGATGGTGTTGTAGAGCTGGACGAGCACCTCGAGGCGCCCGGCGACGACCAAGTCTTGACCCGACTTGCGGAGCGACGCGAGCACGAGGGGCGCGTCGCGGTTGGCGGCGGCGTCCAAGAAGCCATCGACGAGCGCGTCGACGAAGCGGTCCGCCCATTGGTCGCGGCTCAGCTCGAACTGCGTGAGCACGGCGCCCTTCACGACGTCGTCGAGCGAGAGCACGCTCGGACCACGCGGCGCGGTGAGGGCGGCCTTGTCGGTCGAGATCGCCATCGTGCGGGTCTCGATGCTGCTGATGTTCTGGCGCGTCGCGCTCTCGGCTTGTTGCTCGAGCTGATCGGCCTCTTCGAAGAACGCTTCACGCTCGCCTGCGTCGCCTTCGGCGAAGGCTTCGGCGCACTCGTAGCTGATGCTCGGGAGGCTTCGCTCCCAGAAGGCAGCGGCGATGTCGTCCTCGGGCGGGAGGTCGCGGCCCGGGTCGAGGCTCATGAGCGTGAGGCACTCACGGAGCTCCTCGAGGGAGATGGTAGCGCCGATGCGCATGTGGCGGATACCACATGCAAAAAGGTTGTACGGGATCGAGTCGTAGGGGGCCTGCGGCTCCCAAACGTTGTGGCCGAGGACCACGAACGAGTACGGCCTCACGGTGTACTTCATGAGCTCCGGATCGCGCATGAGCGAGTCGCGGAACGCGTCGTGGGCGGTGCGAAGAGCGCGGTCGGTCGCGGGGTGCTGCCAGCCGAACTGGCGCACGCTCGGGAGCACACGATCGAAGTGACGGAAGAGATCGCGAACGCCTTGCACGCGGGGATCGCTCTCCGGGATCTCCGGGGCGGCCGTTTGCGGCGCTTGCTGCTGCTGCTGCTGATGCGCTGGCTTTTGTGGTGCGGCTTTGGAGCCGGTGAGGTCCGCCCGCGCGGCCACGTGCGAGCCCGAAGGGAGCTGCGCGTTCGCGACGTTCGGGCTCGCGGCGGCTGTGTTCCCGCGCGAGGACCCGGAGGTGCCGCCGTGCGAGGGCTCGTTCGGGGGAGGCGGTGCAGGCGCCTGAGCGGGGAGGTTCGCGGCGGTGAGCTGCTTGCCGGGTGGCCCGCGGCGAGCGCCGTACGAGAGCGGCTCGCCCCCTTGTTTCGCGAGCGACTCGAGCACCGCCGCTTGCATCTCGCGTGCGTCGGCGAAGCGATTCCTGCGATCCCACTGGAGGGACTTGTCCGTTAGGGCGATGACCTCGAGGGGGAGGTTCGGCGCGAGGCGCGCGACGGACGGGACCGGCTTGGTGGCGGCCATGACGAGCGCTTCTTGCTCGGTTCGGCCGTTGTTGATGCGGTGACCGGTGACGAGCGCGTGCACCATCGCGCCGACGGAGAAAATATCGGCGCGGCCGTCGAGCTGGTCGACGAGGCCCATCGCCTGCTCCGGGGACATGTACGCGGGC
>JAAFHV010000421.1 GCA_013297655.1 Myxococcales bacterium
AGGACGTCCACCACTGCGCCCGCAGGTTCCAGCTCGTCCACCTCCTCGGCCTCCCCGAGCACCCGTCCCCCACGAGCCGCGGCGCGGCCGAGGCGCGCAAGCGCGCCCCGTCCGCCCCCGCGCCCCCCGCGCCGCTCCTCGCGTCCTCCCAAGACGAGGGCACCCGTATGCACCGCGTCCTCGAGCGGCTCGATCTCTCCATCCTCGGCGGCCTCCGCGGGGAGGCCGTCACCCACGGCGCGATCGCTGCCGGCCTCGCGCGGGAGGGCCTCCCGATCGAGCATCCTCGTCACGCGCTCCTGGCGAGGCGAATCCAAGGGTTCGTCGGCGGCCCGTGGCTCGCGCGTAGCGTGGCCAAGGGCGCCGCGCTCCATCGCGAGCTCCCGTTCGCCGTCGAGGTCCCGATCGGCGACGAGCGCCGCGTCCTCCTTCGCGGCGCGATGGACCTCGTCGTCGTGACCGACGACGAGGCCCTCGTGGTCGACTACAAACGCGCGCGCGGGCCCGGGCTCGCGCCCTACGCGTTCCAGCTCGCGCTTTATGTGTATGCTGCACGCGTACTGTTCGCGTCGCGTGCGCGTGCGCGCGTGCGCGCGGGCGTGGTCTTCCTCGGCGGCGATCCCGAGTCTCCGTTGTGGCTCCCCGACAGCGGCGCGGAGCAGGTCGAGTCGATGGTCACGCGCGCCGCCGAAGCGCTCCACGCGGCGCGCTTCACCAACGAGTTCCCTCGTGTCCCCCGCGCGACGTGCGAGGCGATCCACTGCGGTTACGTAGGCCGCTGCCACCCTCGCGCGCTCGAGGTCGAAGTTCACCCTCACGCGCCGTGAGCCCCGTCCGAGGTCCGCTCACCGCGGATCGACGATGAACGGCACCGACGCGAAGCGCTCTCCTGCGACGACGACGTGGTCGAGGAGGGGAACGCCCACGATCGCGGCGCTCTCGGCGATTTCCATCGTAAATCGCGCGTCCGCGTCGCTCGGTGTCGGATCTCCGCTCGGGTGATTGTGGACCAAAACGATGCCGCGCGCGTTCTCTCGGAGCGCGGTCGAGAGAACGTCCTTCGCGCGGAGCGACACCGCGTGCGCGCCGCCCCGCGCCAAGCACCGCGCCGCGCGGACGCGGTTCTGGCCGTCGAGCGCGAGCAGCCACAGCTCCTCGTGCTCGAGGTAGGCGAGGCGCGCGCGTGCCCAAAGCGAAACCGCGCTCGCGTCGTCGACCCGAACCGGCACGGGGGGCCGCGCCGCGCGACGTCCGAGCACGAGCGCGCACGAGAGCCGCCGCGCGCCTTCTTTCCCAACGAGCGCGGCGAGCTCGCCATGCCCCAACCGCGCGAGCTCGGCCACGCTCCCTACGTGCTCCAGCGCCTTCGCGGCGCGCGCCAGGGTGGTCACCGTTCCGCCCAACACGACGGACAGCGCTTCTACGTCGGAGACGTGATCGGGCTCCGCCTCGCGGAGATCGGCGAGGACGAGGCGCCTCGGTGGGGGGCGCGGGTGGGCTTCGGTACGAGGCTCGGCTTCCATGGCCAGCGCCACAGCATCCTTCGTGCCTCACCGAACCCTGGAAAAATAGCCTCGTCGTGCGCGCTGTCCCGTCCCGGGACGAAAAACGCACCGTCCGTGGACGGTCAGGAGGAGGTCAACGGGGCTGGCAGAGGCCGATCGTCGTGTCTTTGATGAGCGAGCTCGTCTTGCAGGTCAGATCCGCGCCGCAGGTCGAGCCGCCGACGCGGCAGAGCTGGAAGCAGCGTCGGGCGCCGGGCTTTCCTACGCACGTGAGGCCGTCGTTGCAGTGCGTCTCGTCGCACGACTCGCCGCTCCGCGCGGGGCCGGTGGGGACGCAGCTCGTGGTGCCGTCCTCCGCCGCGACCGCGCACGTCTCGCCGTTCATGCACTGGCCGTTGCCGAGCAGCTTGCAGGCTTTCACCGGCAAACACACGGGCACCTTGACGCTCGACTCTTCGGCGAGCTGGACCACGTCGCAGAAGGTCGCCCCGCCGCTAGGCGAGCCTACGTTCGAGCACGTCCCCGCGCAGCAGTAGCGGCGGCACTGGGCCATCCCGTCGGCGCGGAGCACACAATCCGACCCGGCGCCGCAGTCCGACGATACTTTGCATTCGCTGCCGTCGCGGCTCGCGCCCGCCGAGCCGCAGCTCGGACCGGAGAGCGTGACGCGGCAGGTGTCGCCGAGCTGCGCCGGGCCCGCGTCGGGATAACCGGCGTCGGCCGTGTTCGTCGGGGTGCCCCCGCACTCGATCGCGCCCTCGTCGGGGAAGCAGGTCGCGCCGTTCGCCTGGCAGAGCGGGCTGCCGCGGAGGGGGAGCTTGGTCGCGGCGTCGGTCGCGACGCTGGCGTCCGAGCTGGTCGTCGCCGTCGGCACGTCCTCCGGGGTGGCGCTCGCGTCGAGGCGCTCGAGGTCGGGCCCGATTTGCAGACTGCACCCACCCGAGGACGACACCAGCGCTCCGAGCAAGGCCGCCACCACCAGCGTTCCCCCGAGCATGTGCCTCGACGGACGATGCGACTTTGCCGGCGGGGTTGTGTGGTGGGGGCCCATCTCTGCCAACTTCCTATTCACGCCGCATGCCGCGAGCAGGTCGAATCCGACCTCGCTTCCAACTATACGATACCATTGGAGATCGGCTACACGCTCGCGCCCAGCCGGCGCGATTCATGACGGTGCCCATGACTTCCCTGTCGCACGAAGCCAGGAAAAGTCCGGCCGGCGCGTGATTTATACGATGGCGATCGCGCGGGCAAGAAGCCGCCTCGGCACGTCCGCGTTGCCGCGCGTCGATGGCCGACGTTACGAACGGATCAGCGCGCTTCGATCTCGCGGCTCGTCGCGTTCCCCGCCGCGTCGTAGGCGCGCACCGTCACGACGTGTGCGCCCGGCGGTACGAGGCTCTGCACGTCGTCGTCGACGCGTTCGTCGGCGGTGTCGTAGATGCCGTCTTGCGCGCCGAGAGGGCGAAACTCGGTGCGTCCGTCGACGGCGAGCTCGACCCGAGCGACGGCAGAGACAGCGTCGATCGCGCGGAGCGAGAGCCTTCGCCCCGTCATGCGCAGGTCTTGGATGGTCGGCGGCGTGTTGTCGATGACGAAGACGCCGCTCTCCTTCGCGTGCCGTTGGGTGTCACGCGGGCCGTTCGAGAGCTCGTCGCTCGCCTCCACCCGCACACGGTAGCGCCCCTCCGAGATCGCCTGCGTGTCCCAGTCGAGCTCGGTCTTCGTGAGCACGTCGTCGGCGCGCGTGACGTCGTGGAAGATGCTCGTGCCGTCGCGACGGTACGTGACCCGGTAGCGAAGTTGATCCGCGTCCAAGTTGTCGACCTTCCAAGAGATCTTGATGCTCGCATCGTGCTTCGTGACCTCTCCGCCGGAGGCCTGAATGCCGTCCTTGGGCTCCTTCGCGGGCGCGTTCTTGGGCGCTGCGTTCACCTCGAGGAGGACGGGGCGGAGGTTCTCGGTCACGAAGGGAAGGCTCACGTCGGACAAGGTCGCGCGGGGATCGGTGAGCCGCGCGCGGACCTGCACGTAGCGGCCTTGCGGGCTCGTCACGACGAACGCGCCGCCTTGCCCCGGGCTCCACGGGCTCCACGTGCCGTCTGGCGCGGTGGTGTTGCCGGTGCGGGTGGAGACCTCGACGCGCCCCTGCGACTGCCAGGTGAGCTTCCCGAAGCGCGCGCGGAGCCCGGCGTCGAGCACCTTGCTCGTCCACACGGCCTCGCCGCCGCCTTGGCCGAGCACGCGGTGGAGCACGGGAGGATCGCTCGTCGCGATGAATCCCTTTCCTCCCGAGAGCACGATCGCGCTCACCGAGCGCTCGTCGGTGTCGGCCTCGAGGGTGACCGCGTGGGCGTCGTCCACCGTGTACACACGACCCTCGGCGCCCGTTCCGACGTGAGGTGCTCCGCGCTCGTCGAGGGTGAGCGCCGCGTAGTGGTGCTCGGTGTGAGCCATGAGCTTCTCGGGCCGGCCCTGCGGGTCGAACTTGTAGAGTACACCTTTGCCCGCGCGCGGCCTCGCGCTCGACCCCGGGCCGGCAGGTGTGCGGCCCACGGCGACGGGGCTACGGCGCGGGGGCTCGGGCGCCTCGCCGTACTCGTTCGCGATCGCGAACACGCTCCCGTCGGCGGCGACCGCGATCGCTTTGACCTCTTCGCCGGGGAAGTCGTAGAGCACCTCCGCGCGGCCGGGATTCTTGATCTTGTAGAGAATTCCCTTGCCGCTCGAGCCGGCGTAAATCTCGTCGTTCTTGCCGACGGCGACGGACACGATGTGCGGCTCGTCGCTCTTGAAGACGACCTCCGGGGCGCCTCCGGCCCGTACGTGGAAGACCTTGCCTTCGGGACCCCCGGCCGCCGCGTAGACGCCGGTCCCGGTCTTGTCGACCGCGAGCGACCACACGTAGCTCGTCTCGGGGAGGGTCGCGTACGGCGTGGTCTTGCCGGCGCTCACCTTGAGGAGCTTACCGTCGGGGAGGGTCGCGGCGACCACCGTCCCGTCCTTGAGCTCGGCGAGCGCGGTGACGGCGATGCTTCCGGTGTCGGCGTAGGGTGCTGCCGCGTCGCCCACCACGCGCACGATCTTT
>JAAFHV010000422.1 GCA_013297655.1 Myxococcales bacterium
CCGCTCCGGCGCTCGTGTCGAGCACCGAGACCCCCGCCGATCCCAGGTAAAGCGTAAGGGATCGTGGACGTTCGCCCTTCGCGGGGGTCGGCGCGTCGCGCGCTTCTTCGTCGGCGCGCGCGGCGGCAGGAACGAGCGAGGCGAGAACGACCAGGAGGACGAGGCGGAGCACGCGAGGCATGCACGTACGTGGACGCCACGGCCGATCGTTATCAATGGGGGGGCGAGAATCGTCAGAGCGCGGGCACGTCGCGCGGATCTTGGGGCCCCACCGCGCGGGCGAGGATGAGCTCCGACCGCAGCGCCGCGCCGCGAAGATCGACCGTCCGCGTGCGCGCGCCCAAATAGGTGTCGTACGCGTCGATGAGCTCGAGCACGGTCGCGCGGCCTTCGCGGTAGGCCACCTCGGCCATCTGCCGCATGCGCTCCACGTCTGGCGCGACGGTGTCGCGAAACGACTTCCACGCCGCCACCCGCGCGGTCGCGGTGGCGTGCGCGGCCTGAATTTCGCGGGTCACGGCGAGCTTGGCTTGCTGCACACGTACCCGCGCCGCTTCGGTCTCCGCCTCGCTTCGCCCGATCGTGCCTTGCCCACGATCGAAGACGGGGATGGGCACGCTGAGGCCCGCGTAGAGCGCGCCGCCGCTAGAAGAGCCGTTGTTTCCCGGGATGTCGAAGTAGTGCGAGTACCCGAGGCTCACGTCGGGAGCGGGCACCACCGCGCGCCGCGCCGCCGACACGCGGAGCTCGCTCGCGGACGCCCGCGCCGTCGCGGCCATGATCTCGGACCGCCGCTTCTCCCCTTCTGCGACGAGGCTCGCGACATCGGGCGACACGTCGAGCGGCTCGGCGGTGAGCTCGTCGACGACGAGCGAGGTCGCCGCAATGTCCTTTCCGATCGCCTGCGCGAGCGCGGCGCGGGCGGCATACACGTCGGCTTCGGCGGAGGTTTGTTTCTCGAGGAGCGAGCTCTGCTCCACCGACACACGCACACGATCGTAGGTCGGGTTCGCGCCCGCTCCGACACGATCGGCGATGATCTGCTTGACCCGCTCGAGATCTTTCGCCGCGCGCGCGACGGTGACGAAGCGCGCCTGCGCGATTTGGAGATCGAGGTACGCGAGGCGCACGTCGTAGGTGAGCTGCCACGCCGCCGCCGCAAAATCGCGCTCCGCGGCAGACGCGAACCCCCTCGCCGCGTCGCGCCGGAGGCCGAGCTGGCCCGCGAACGGGACGTTCTGGGACACGGTGAGGTAGAGCTCTTTCGTGCCGCCGGAGGGCGTGCCGTGCAGCAAAAAAGCGCCCGTCGCCGACACGGTGGGGTTCGAGAGGAGCCCCGAGCCGAGCACGTCGGCGCGTGTCGCAGTGACCTCGTGGCGCTGCGCGAGGAGCTCGAAGTTACGCGACCGAAACTGCACGATCGCGTCGGTGCTCGAGAGGCTCTTGTGGCCTTCGACCGCGCCTGGCAGCGGCGGAACGGGCGTCGGCTTCGGTGCCTCGGCGGCGCCCGGAGCGGGCCTCGTCGGCTCGTCTGCGGCGGCGAGACGCGAGAGCGAGACGAGAGCGCCGACGACCAGGAAGACACGGGAAAAGCGCATCCGCCGACCCTACCAGACCCCACGACAGGAGGTCAGGTGGGCCCAGACGTCGCGAGCCCTTCGACGACCGACGTGGCGACCATCTCGGCGAGCTTTTCGTAGAGCGCGTCGCCCTCCTCCCGCGTCGCGAGGGAGGGTGCGCCGGTGTACGCGTCGGCCATTCCGAGCTCGACGAACGTCGTTTTGCCTTCGCGAATGCCGTCCGCGAGGCTCACCGTGAGGGTGGGCAAATCCTTGTAGGATGCACGCACATCGGGAACGTCCGCGTTCGCGTCACCGAGCGCGAGCACGAGCGAGGTCTCGTAGCGGCCCGCGTGGCAGTCCCCGCGCTTGAACTCGTCGGAGAGTGTTCGACCCCAGCGCCGCGTGAGCGGACACGCGACCGAGACCCGACCCTCGGGGTGCTCGGCGAGCACCGCGCGAACGGCGGCGTCGTGGGCGGGCTCGAGGTGGTTATTGACGAACGAAACGTGCGAAAAGCCCTCCGCGAGGAAACGCGACGCGAGCGCCGAGAGGAGGGTCGTGAGCACCGGGGCGGGAATTCCGACCGCTCCCGCGAAGCCACCGGCGTAGTCCGTGACGCCGTACGGAACGCTCGGGGCGACGACGGCGCGAACGCCGCGCGCGGCGAGGAGCGCGACCGCGCGGGCACATGCCTCTTCCGAGATGCGTGTATCTGTCACTAATGGAAGGTGCGGTCCGTGCGGCTCTACGCTCCCGACCGGAACGAGCGCCGCCACCGCGCCAGAGCCGAGGAGCGCGCGCACCTCGGTGGTGGTCATGTCGCCGAGCTTCACGACGGGGACCGCTCGGTCTTCGGGAAGAGCGACGTCGAAGGCGCGCCCTCGGCGGTGCGGAGCGCCTTTTTGTCGACCTTGCCGCGATCGTTTTTTGGCAAGTCGTCCACGAACACGATGCTGCGCGGGTACTTGTGCTTCGAGAGCGAGCGGAACACATGGTCTTTCAGCTCCTTCTCGACCTCGGCGTGGGCGCGCTTCTCTCCGGAGCGGAGCACCACGAACGCCTTCGGTTTCACGAGCCCTTCTTCTTCGGAGCCGATCACGGCCGCCGCTTGCACCGACGGATGGCGCATGAGGCACTCTTCCACCTCGAGCGGCGCGACCCAGAGGCCGCCCACCTTGAGCAAGTCGTCCGATCTCCCTGCGAAGTACACGTATCCCTCGGCGTCGAGCGAGAAGAGATCGCCGGTGCGGCACCAGTGGCCGTGGAAGGTGCGGAAGCTCTTGTCGCGATCGAGCCAATAGCCGTGGCTCACGCTGTCGCCCTTGACCCACAGGACGCCGATGTCACCAGAGGCACACGGGGCCGCGCCGGCGCCGGTGGCCTCTTCGGGGAGGACGCGAATTTCGTACCCCTCGACGACCTTGCCGAGGGACCCGGGCTTGATGTCGCCGGGGCGGTTCGAGGCATAGATGTGGAACATCTCGGCGGAGCCGATCCCGTCGTACACGTCGCTCGCGAAGCGCGCGTTCCAGCGGTTCAAGAGCGCCTCCGGGAGCGCCTCGCCGGCCGAGAGCGAGAAGCGCACGGTCGAGAGATCGAGGCCTTTTTTCCCTGCTGCGCGCTCGGTCTCGTCGTAGTCGAGGAGCTTGCCGAGCATCGTCGGCACGTTCGTCACCACGGTGGGGCGGTAGCGCTCGAGCGCTTCGATGAGGCTCTCCGGGGTGGGGCGCTCGGCGAAGAGGCCCACCGTCGCGCCGACCGCGAACGGGAAGAACAGGTTCGTGCCGGTGGCGTAACCGAAGAAGAGGCGCGGCACCGACACTGTGACGTCGTTCGCGGCGTACCCCACGGTACGTTTTGCGTACATCTCGGTGCTGTAGGCGAAGTCGCGGTGCGAGTGGATGTTGGCCTTCGGCTCGCCGGTCGAGCCGCTCGTGAAGAGCCACATCGCGGGCTCGTCGCGGTGGGTCGGAATGGGCTCGAGCGCGGGCGTGACCGCGGCGATCGCGCGCGCAAAGTCGTGAAACTTCGGGTGCGGCGGCACGTCGCAGGGGGCCTCCGCGTCGGCGCCGGTGGCCACGTCGGGGACGACGAAGACGGCTTGAAGCTCGCGCCCCACCGTGGAGAAGCTGGTCGCGAGGTGCTTCGCGATGGTGGGCGTGGTGATAACGCACGTGGCGCGGGTGTAGCCGACGAGGTAATCGACGGACTCGATCGGCGCGTGCGGGTTTCCCATCGCGACAACGGCCCCGCGGTGGAACGCGCCGAAGATGGCCCACGCGAACGGGGGCACGTCTGGCAGCACGATGAGCACGCGCTCCCCACGTCGCACCCCGTGTGTCCGCAGCGCCTCCGCCACGTGCCGCGCGCGATGGGCGACGAGCTCGTAGGTGTACGCGCGCTCACCGAAGCGAAGGGCCACCTTGGTGCCCAAACCTTCCGCGATGCGATCGAAGAGAAAGTAGCTCGCGAGGTTCAGATCGTCGTCGAAGCGCATACGGGAGGCCTCCGCCGAGGAGGGGATTTAGGCCAGTCCGTGGGCGACGAGCAAGAGGCGTGGCGTCGCGCTTCCTGGTCACGACCAGAACAGGGGGTTGCACGGCATGCACGAAAGCCGCGACGCCGTCGAACGTCGGCGCGCCCAACTTAGTTGGTTAGAGCCAGACACGCGCCACAAACGACTCGGACGTTGCACCGAACAACGCAATGTCTCCCACGAGGTAGACCTTTCCGTCGCGTACGAGGACACGCCACAAATTGCCTACCGCATTGTTTCGAGCGGCGACGCGAAGCATCGCGATTCCCTGGTCGCCGAACGTCCGGTCGACATCTCCGTCGGCCGTAAACCGAGCGAGGGCGAATCCAGAGGCCGTCATGCCCGGACGGGCTCGGCCGATACTGACCGCGACCACGAACCCGGAACGTCCGTCGCCCACGTCGCTCGCCATCGCGAGAAGAGATTCGGGAATAGCGAGGGACACGGACCTCGTTCCGCTCGGTAGGAACGTTCGAACCACCACC
>JAAFHV010000425.1 GCA_013297655.1 Myxococcales bacterium
TTGGCCTCGAGACGCTTCTTTGGCAGGCTTCTTCATGGCGGTTCCTTTCGGGTTGCACCCCGAGATTTCCTCGGGTTCGGGTGGAACCGCCACCCTCAACTTTCAGCATTCTCCGGGACGACCCCCCTCGACAGGGGCCACATCACCATGACCAATAGCGCCAGCGAGCGTGCGCTCAGGGCTATTGCCGTTGACGTTTCATTGTGCACCCTTTCTTCAAGTACCTGGAATCTTGAGCGTGCGATCATCTCGCGAAATGCGAGACGGGCGACCGGCGCGCTTGCGACGGCCGCGTAGAGCGTCTTGGACCTCGGGTCGATCGAGATCGACGGCCCGTATCTGCCACGGTGCATCGAAGACGTACTGCTTTGCGGGCAGAATTCCTTTCCGAATCAGCACACGGATAGCGTGGCAGCTTACTCCAGCCTTTTCGGCAGCTTCGACCATGGTGAGCCAGGTGCCGTCTTTGATGGCGGACTCGTAGCCGGGGATGCCTTTCGTACGACGATAGTCTCCGACGCGCTTCGCGCTCCACGTGTGGCCGAAGGGAGTCTTCGAGGACATGCGATTCAACGTCGCCGCGATGTGTTCGTCGGACCAGCGTGCTCCCATCTGCCGGATGACATCGTCGACCTCGACGGGGTTCTTCATGAGATGTTCGCCCGGCTGCGGCTTGCGCACGCGCACCTCCGAGTGCTGGCCGCCGCGCCAATGAATCACGAGGCTGACCTCGCGCTTGTCATCGTCCACGTCGACGACGATCTCCTCGATCAACGTACGCGTGAGCCGCTGCTTCGTTCGCATGTCGGACGAGGACGAGTTCCAGACCGCGCCCAGGTCTCGAGCGAGAGCGAGAAGCGCTTCGCGCTCGATCGTGGCGGGCTTCGACTCGGCACGCGCGACAAGCCGCGCCTCGCACTCTTTGAGCCGCGTCATCGCAGCGTTCCATCGCGCTTCGAGCTCGGTTGCGACGAGACGGTTCTCGGGATCAACGCGCTCATAGCGCCGCGCGGCGAGAGTGACGTCGTACTCCGCCTGCTGCCGCTCAAGCTCGAGCGCTCGGCGTTGGTCGTCGGTTTGGGCGATGGCCTCACGCTCTGCCACGAGAGCAGCTTCGACGGCGAGCGGCTCGACGACAAGCAGAATCTCGGCCCCGATCGCGATGTCGGGTCGCGATGCGCCGAACGAGATGCAGCGGTCAACACCCTGCATTTGCCGGCCACGATGACATGCGTACCGCGCCTTCGCGTAGTGCCCAGTGTACGCGACTGCGAGCATTCGTCCGCACCGTCGACACCGAAGCAAGCCCGCAAGCAACCCTCGCCCGCCACGAGCAGACTTCGAGGTGCCCGCCTTCTGGGAGAAAGCGTTCCGAGAGAGGCGCGCTCGATTGCGCTCGAACGTCTCCCAGGGGATGAACGCCTCGTGATGGTCGCGCTTCAGCACCGTCCACTGCTCCATCGGTCGGCCTCGGCCGTAGAATTTTCGTAGAGATCCATCGACAAGTGCAGTCTGCACCTTCGCCTTTCCATACGCGTACGCCCCTGCATAGAACGGATTCTGAAGCACCGCGATCACGTTGCGGTAAACGGGCGGCCGCCACGCCAGCTTCGACAGCGATCTGCCGTCCGCGGGTCTCGGGAAAAGGAGACCCTCGCGACGCATGTGGCGAAGGACCTGCGTCGCGCTCCCAAGCCGCTCGAACAGTCGGAAGACGCTTCTGATGGCGTCCTGGATTCGCCGGTCGGGGTCCACCATGAGACCATCGTCACGCGACCAGACGTAGCCGACCGGAACACCGATTCTCAGCTCGCCACGGCGCGCCTTCGCGACCGCTGCATCGACGAGTCGTTTGCGAATGAGCGATAGCTCGAACTCGCTCATCGTGCCCTTAAGTCCCAAGAGGAGCCGATCGTTCGGCATCGCCGGATTGTGGACTCCATCGCTGTCGATCACGAAGGCGCCGACGAGCCCGCAGAGCTCGAGCAGGTGGTGCCAGTCGCGACCATTCCGCGCGAGACGCGAGGCCTCGAGGCAGAAGACCGCACCGATGCCACCTTCGCAGATTCGACCAACCAGGTCGCGAAACCCAGGGCGATCCACCGCTCCGCTCGCCGAGCGACCGAGATCCGCGTCGATAACCGCGACGTTGTGGAAGCCATATCGTCGCGCGAGCTTGACGAGCTCGTATTGCCGACGCTGACTCTCGAGGTTCTCTTGCACCTGCGCGCCCGTGGACTGACGGATGTATACGATCGCGCCGCGGGCGAGCACCTCCTTCGGAAGTTCACGAAGCGTCATCGCGCACCTCGGATTCGACGCTTCGTCGTGCCGCCTGGAGAAGAAGACGCGCGAGTAGAGCAACTACCTCGCTGTGCGTCTTCGGATCGAGAATCTGGTCTCCGGCGGCGAACATGATCGCCATCTGCCTCGGCGGGTTGGCCGCTCGTTTGGTGCGACATGCGCTCTTCTTCATTGCGTTCCTCCGTGCTCACCGTGCCAGAGGAACCGGCTGCACGGGTCGCGACGAGCTCGTCGACGATCGACCGTGCTTCGCATAGTGCAGCGAGCGAAGCGCGACGATTGCCAAGGGTCAGGCTCGTGCAAAGCGCCCGATCAAACATCCACGCTGGAACGACGACTGCCGCCTCGCTGCTCGCGAGCGTGCAGACGAAGACTTCTTCACCGCCACGTTTCTCGCGATAACGCACATCGATCGTGCTGCCGTGCGCTGGATGCCAGACGTAGTGAACCTCCGCGCGAAATGCGACATGGGCAGAATGAGCTTTGACTTGCCGCCGGTCGAAAGGCCTGGCGCTTCTGCGGCTCCGACGACCACGCCTCCGCCACCGCCAACCTCTTCGCCCTCATCGGCTCGTGCAGGCTCCACGAGCTCGAGCCCGAGGCCTACTTGCGCGATCTCATCCTCGTCATGCCCGATTGACCGCGTGAGCGCTACCTCAAGCTCTCCCCGCTCCGCTGGCGCGAGACTCGCGCCGCCCTTGACCCCAACGAGCTTGCCGCCGAGAACGGACCCATCGCCGTCCCGCCTCCCGCGGAAAAGTAGCCGTCGACGCGTCCGCTCCTGCACCACGCCATAGTGCAGTGGCGTCTGGCCTCCCGGAAAGACGCCCCCTTATGCACCGGCTACAATTGAAGGGCGGCTACGCGTTGACCATCCGAAGCGTTCGGGTCGATCCCCGAAGGTTTCGGGTCGATCCCCCGAAGGTTTCGGGTCGATCCCCCGAAGGTTTCGGGTCGTCCACCCGAAGGTTTCGGGTCGTCCACCCGAAGGTTTCGGGTCGTCCACCCGAAGGTTTCGGGTCGTCCACCCGAAGATTTCGGGTCGTCCACCCGAAGGTTTCGGGTCGTCCACCCGAAGGTTTCGGGTCGTCCACCCGAAACCGTGCTCACGCCGGGCGGCAGCGCGAACGATCGTCAGGAGCTCCAGAGCCCGACATTTCACGTCGACTACCCCGCCGGCTTCGGCGCGGCGAGCGCCTTCTCGACCGCATCCGTATCCCCTCGCGGTTCAAGAGGTTGCGTAGTGCGACGGCGTTCGCGGCATCTTGGTCCCTCATCGCCTCACGGGTACTGAGTGGCGCAGAACTCCGGGCGCGGCAAGGTGCTCGCCGGCGCGAAACACACGCGCGGGCCAGCCCGCCTCGTGAACCTCTACCTTGCGAGGCGCTTGTGCGAGCCGAACGACCCACACGACCCGGGTGCCCGCCGCGAGCAGCTCGCCCATCTTTCGGCGAAGCTCGCGATCATCCTGACCGACGCCCGAGACGCGCGAGCCGAGCGAGCCACGAAGCGGCCGAAAAGTAGCGGCGAAGAGCCCGCCTTGGGCTACGCTCACGCCGTGCTGCCATCCTCGTGACCGCACTCTGCTCGCTGCGCACGGAAGGATCCAGCTCGTCCAAAGCTCGAGCGCGCGCGCGCACCAACTGGTCGACGTGCACGAGCTCGAGGCTGTATGAAGGTCGGTTCCGCACAGATTCCTTCTGAGCACCGAGCCCCGGCCGCACCGAGCCAGACCTTGACCGGACCGATCGGCTCGTCTACCCCAGCGGGGGAATGGACATCGTCGCTGCCGCGGACCGCGCTCTACTCCTCTTGAGCCCCGAAGATAGAGAAGCAGGCGCGCGCTTCGTGCGTGCTGGCGCGATCTCGCGAAGGGGCTCACGACGGAGGAAGGTGGACCTCGAGCTAGATGCATCGGTGAAGGATGGCTACGAGCGCCACCACGCGACGATCGTTCTCGCCGAACAGAGCGTTCTAGGCGTATGCAGCTGCATTGAAGGCTCCGACTGCTCCCACGTCGCCGCCCTGCTGCTCCACGTCCGCGATCGCGAGCTCGCGCGTATCGCATCCTCGAAGACGTCGACGTCGCGGCCACCCCCGAGCAGCAAGCGAGACCAACCCGCCGGAAGCACAGCTCCTCCTTCGTCGTCTCTCGGTGGTTTGCAGCCGCGATCGCCGTTGCCCGAGCCGCTCAGGAT
>JAAFHV010000423.1 GCA_013297655.1 Myxococcales bacterium
GGCGGCGCAAACGCGACCCAGAGCGGCGGTGGTGGCGGCGGTGGCGGTGGCGGCGGTGGCGGTGGCGGTGGCGGCGGCGGCGGCGGGCACGCGTCGAGCAAGGCTTCGCTCGGAGGCGGCGCGTCGACCGACGACCTCGGCGGTGGAAATAAAGGTGGGGGCGGCGGCGCGGGAGCGGGCGGCGCAGGCGGCGGTGGCGGCGGAACCGTCGACGACGGAGCCATCGCGTCCCTCGCCGATGGCGATATGGCGAACCCGCACGTGAAGCGCCTGATGGCGATCATCTTCCTCGGCGCTGGCGCCGCGGCGCTGGGCTATTATGGCTACAAGGCGCGAAAAGCCGTCACGAAAAAGCCCGACCAGGCCTGACGCGAGCGCGGGGAGAACGCCTCGCCAGTCAGCCCTTGAGGCCTGCCCAGCGCAGCATGCGCGCCCACATGCCCTCGGAGCCGCCGCTGACCTGCGACGGAGGGGGCGGAGGCGGGCCTTGCACGATCGCAGACGGAACAGGGCCGCTTCGCACAGGCTGGCCTTGACCAGACTCGATAGGCTGGAACGCTGGCACTTGGGCGGGTTGCACCTGGAACGCAGGCTCCGGGCGTAGCGGCGCAGGTTGAGCCGATCCGGCCTGCAGGGGCTGCGTCTGCGGCTGCCGAGGCGCGCTCCCGCGGCCGGGGGGGAGCGCTTGAACGGAGGGAAATGCGGTCATGCGCTTCGTTTGATCGCGCTCGCCAGGAGTGACCCGCGCGCGAACTGCAGCTTGTTCCACGGTGTGGAGGCCGACACCGCACGCGACACAATGGCTCGCAGCGCGGAGGTTCGCGGTGTTGCACATTGCACACATTTTCCCGTGCTCGACCTGGGTCTTCAGACCCGAGAGCTCGTCGTGCTCGTCGCTCGTTCCGAGCACGGGCAACGAATCGGAGTCTTCGCGCGGCTTCGCGGCCTCTCGTTCGCTCCGCGAGGCCTCTCGTTCGCTCCGCGGGGCCTCTCGTTCGCTCCGCGGGGCCTCTCGTTCGCTCCGGAGGCGCGAGGCCTCTCGTTCGCTCCGGACGCGCGAGGCCTCCACCGTCACGGGCACTCGCCCGACGAGCGCCGCTCTGCGCTCCACCGGAGGTGTGGGCATCGCCTCGGGTCGCGGCTGCGACCGCGGGACGTCCTCGGTGATGGCCGTCGCGGAGTCTTCTCGAGACGTCGGGGCGCCCTTCTTTACCATCGTCACGGCGGTCTTGTTGGTGCGCTGGACCCGCGTGCGCGCGTCGTCGGAGTACGAGTCCTCGTACGGATCTGCGCCGAGGTCCGCGTCCGACTCGCCGGTGACGCCGAGCTCGGGGAGGTCCGCGGTCGGATCTTTTTTCAGCGAAGCACGGAGCGCGCGTGAGACGTCGGCCATCGTCTCGAAGCGCTCTTCGGGTGCCTTTCGCATGCACTTCTCGACGACACGATCGAGCGCGCGGGTCACCGTGCCGGGAGGCAGCCGCGAGGCCATCGGCTCCGGCATCACGTTGAGGTGGTTGTTGATCATCGCCGGCATGAGCGCGTCGCGAAACGGGTTCGAGCCGGTGATGCTTCGATAGAGCACCACGCCGAGCGAATAGATGTCCGTACGCCCGTCGATCTTCTTTCCGAGGATCTGCTCCGGCGCCATGTAGTCGATGGTGCCGACGAGGACGCCAGTGCGGGTGAGCGCGGTCTCCGCTTCGCCGGCCGCGTGCGCCTTCGCGACGCCGAAGTCGAGCACCTTCACGAAGGCCGAATCTTGCCCGCGCTCGAGCAACATGACGTTCGCGGGCTTCAAATCGCGGTGCACGATGCCACCGCGGTGGGCCGCCTCGAGGGCGTCTGCGATTTGGGCGCCTACGTGGACGGCGAGCTCCGGGGCGATGCGCTCCTGCGTTTGGAGGACCTGCGAGAGCGTTTGCCCCTCGAGCAGCTCCATGACGAAGAACAGGTCGCCGTCCTCACCGCGGCCGAGATCGAACACGTCGACGATGTTCTCGTGCTGGATCCGCGCGGTGTGCTTCGCCTCGCGCAAAAAGCGCCCCGTGATCGCCTCGTCGATACGCACGCCTTCGCGCGTACGGACGAGCTTCACCGCGACCTGACGCTGCATCACGAGGTCGTGACCGCGGTACACGACGCCCATGCCGCCCTGCCCCACCTTCGCGTCGAGGCGGTAACGTCCGGACAAAAGGCGCGGAAGGAGCTCGTCCAAGGCTATTCAGGCTAGCGCGAAAACTCGCCCGCCCGAACGCGATCCTCATCCGCGGCGCGTCGACGGCAAGAGAAATTACCTACACCCACCCGCATCGGCAACGCGGCTCTCTCTGGGAACATCCCTCCGCAATCGCGAGCGGCAGGTCAGTCGCGATAGAGGATCTTCTCGAGCTCCTCACGACGCGCGTCTTCTTCGTCGTCGAGAGACGCTTTTGCCGCCAGCGCGGCGAGCTCCGCGTCGCACGCGGTGAACTCGGCGAGGCTCAGGCAACGCTCCCCCCGCGCGAAGTACCCGTAGGTCTCGCGGTAGTCGAGGTAGCGGCGATGAGCCTCCCGTTCGTTCATGCGGAGACGGCGCGGCGCACGGGGGTCGCGACGGTCGGTACGGCCACGGCGACGTGACGCGCACGCGTGCGCGTCGAAGCAGGCAGCTTCTCGCGCGGTCCGTGCCTGCTTGCCCTGCGATCTTGGGCAAGAGCGAGGTGGGCGTCATGCCCGGGAGCGTGTTCACCTCGAGCACGTACTCGTTCTCGCCCTCGGTGACGAGGAGGTCGACCCGGCACGCGCCTTCGCATCCGAGGGCCTGCGCCGCGCGCTCGGCGAGGTTCATCACGCCACGGAGGCGAGTCGTCGGGAGCCGCGGCGGGCTCACGTAGTCGGTCATGCCCGGGGTGTACTTGGACGCGTAGTCGTAGAGGCCACTCTTGGGGCACACCTCGATCGCTCCGAGGACACGACCTCCGAGGAGCGCGACGTGCACCTCCATGCCCTTCACGAACCGCTCGACGAGCGCCGAGTCGTCGTGATCGAGCGCCGCCTCGATCCCGGCGGCGAGACCCGCGAGATCTTTCGCGACGGTGAGACCGACGGACGAGCCTTCGCGACGGGGCTTCACGACGACCGGAAACCCGAAGCTCTCGTGGGTCTCGGCGAGCTCGGGGAGCGTGTCCTCCGTCGCCAAGAAGTACGGCGGCGTGGGCACGTTGTGGAGCCGGAAGAGCTCCTTCGCCTTGAGCTTGTCCATCGCGAGCGCCGACGCGAGCACGCTCGATCCGGTGTACGGAATACGGAGCAGCTCGAGGAGCCCCTGCACGCATCCGTCCTCGCCGAAGCGACCGTGGAGCGCGAGGAACGCGACGTCGATCTTCGCGCGGACGATGGTCTCCGCAAAGGTCTCGGGGGCATCGAGGACGATGCGCACGACGTCGTATCCCGACGACTCGAGCGCCTCGGCCACGCCAGCACCGGATCGCAACGAGACTTCTCGCTCTGCGCTCGCGCCGCCCATCAGTACGCCAATCCGACCGCCGACTTTGCTCATCGTGTCACCTCGTGGGGTCTGGGATACACTTCCCTTACCACCCGAAAACATCAACGATTCCCGCGAAGTTGCCTCGTTGGGGTGTGTCCCGTGGGACACGCTCCGGGTCTCGCGAGCCCGGTTGGGGAGAGCGAGACCGAGGGCAACGATCACCCCCTATCAAGGCCGAGGCGAGAGGGTCAACTTTGTGACATCCGAGCGGCCACGCGCGGCGGCTCGTCGACCCGTCGGTGGCCACATGCGCGTCGCAGCTCACGAACGATCGCGCGCGCGCTCGTCAAACGGGCCACCCGCACGTCGTGCAGCGCGGCCTCGCTCCCACGTCGCACCTCGCGCTCGCTCAGTCGATTTCGACGAGGATCGCGGTGATGTTGTCTTTGCCGCCGCGGTCGTTGGCGAGGTCGATGAACTTGCGGACCGCCGTGGCCTGCCCGGCCGCCACGATCGGACACACGTCCTCGTCCTTCAGGTAGCCGTGGAGGCCGTCGCTGCAGAGGAGGAAGCGGTCACCCTTGCGGAGCTCGACGAGCCCGGTGTCGACCTGCACGTAGTCGCGGTTCCCGACGGCGCGCGTGATGACGTTGCGATGGGGCGAACGCTGCGCTTCCTGCGGCGTAATGAGCCCCTGCTTGATCTGCCACGCGATGAGGGTGTGGTCCTCGGTGAGCTGCTCGACGGTAGAGCCGCGCGTCCGGTAGATGCGGCTGTCGCCCACCTGAGCCGTGATCGCAAAATCACCGAGCACGAGCAACGCGCTCACGGTGGTGCCCATGCCGCTCTTGCCACGGTCCATCTCGGCCATCGAGAACACCATGTAGGTGGCGGCCTGGATCGAGCTCTCCATCACGCGGAACGCAGAGCGGACCATCGCTTCGTCCGGCGGGCTGCCGAGCTCGCGGAGGTTCGGAATCCCTCGCTTCACCATGCCGTAGACCGTCTCGACGGCCTCTTGGCTCGCGATCTCGCC
>JAAFHV010000424.1 GCA_013297655.1 Myxococcales bacterium
CATACGTCGCGGACGGCTCGTCGATGGCAGCGCGCGTCGTCGCCTCGGCGTACGCGACACCGGAGCTCGTCGGGGCGCTCCGCAAGCTGAACGACGAGGCGCCTCCCGAGGTCGTGGCCAATCTCCGCGCCGCCCCGCGCGGCTTCTATTCGGTCCACGACGATTATCGGGGTTATCGCGACCTCATTGCCTATTGGCGGGACGAGCTCGGGGCGCTCGGGATCGCCGATGGCATCGGCGTGTCCGCCCCCGCCGGCCGCGAGACGGTGATGCTCTGGGCGCCGTGCGCCGAGGTGGAGCGCGCCGAACCGATCGTCAAAGCGACGTGGACACGCGTCGGGGTGCACCTTTCGGCTGGGTTTCGCCTCCGAAGGGCCCTCCGCGGAGAAGACGTCGAACGGCTGGCGGAGGCGATCGTGGACGTCGATGGCGACGTGAAACTTGCTGTCGGCGCCGCCGCGTCGCGGGGGGCGAAGACTGCCCTCCGCGACGCAGTGAGGAACATCGAGCGGGCGCGCGGTCCCCTCCGCCACACGGATCCCATCGCGGCGGCGGGACTGTGGGCGGGCCTCGTCCAGGCCCGCTGGTCGCTCGTCGACTATCGCGACCACGACGGCACCCGCCTCTACGCTGCGCACCCAAACGCGCCCGGCGTGCTCGACCCGCGCCGGATCTCGGATCGCGAAGCGAGCGCCGTCGCGCTTACGATCGACGGAGCGTCGTTCAACGAGATTGCGTATGCGCTCGGGATCACGGCCGCCAACGCGCGCGCTCGGCTGACGAGGGGGCTCCGCAAGATCGGGCTCGAGAGTCGCTCCGAGCTCGTGCGTCTCGCGGCGCGGCGGGGCGAGATGCTCGAGGAGTCGCTCGAGAACGCGCGCGTCTACGCCCTGGTAGCGCCGCGGAAGAAGGTCGGCCTCGACCTCACGCAGCTCTTGTCGCCGGCGGAGCAAGCGGTAGCCGCGCTCGCGGCGAGTGGCCTCTCCAACGCCGAAATCGCGACCGCGCGGAAGAGCTCCGGGCGCACCGTCGCCAATCAAATGGCCGCCATCTTGCGGAAGCTGGGGATGCGGTCCCGACACGAAATCGCGGCCCATCTCCCCGATCGCACGAGCCGCGAGCCGCCAGCGGACCGAGCGCACGCAAGCCGAGAAGTGCCTCGCGAGCGTGCGATTCGCGCGGCGCATGGGCGCGCGTAGTTAGATAATCAGCTATTCCACGACAGGCGCGATGCGCGGGGCACATCTGCGCCTCGCGTCGGCTCCGTCGGCGTCCAAGCGCGCTTGAGCAGGAACGCGAGAAGGGCAGCGCCGAGGATAAATACCAATCCGACGGGCGTGGTGGTGGTGAGCGAAAATAGGAATCCATGCGCCAGCATCGCGAGCGCTCCGAGCCCCGCGACGATGAACGCGGGGGCCGAACGACGCACGATCAGCGCGAACGCACCGACCGCCCAAAGGCCGGCGAGGAAAAAATCGAGCGCCATGCTCGGCGCCTTGAAGAGACCGGCATACTCTTGGGGAGTAAACCCGGCGTAACGCAGCCCAGCGATTCCGTGGGCGAGCGCGAACGCGGTGCCGGCGCCGAGGATCACGGCCGCGGCGATCTTGTAGTGGGAGGGCTTCATGCCGTATCGACGAGCACGGGCCATGCCATCGGTGGCGTGGTCACGATCCCGCGGGCGCACGCGCTTCGTTTGCTCGGCACGCTCGTTCGCGGTCGTGGCCAATTGCCTCGTTGGGCGCGTCGAGCCCGGAGCGACCCATCGAACGAGCTCGAGCGCGACGCGGAGTCGGTGAGGCTGGTCGAGAGCGGCGGGATCGAGCGTGGCTTACCAGCGAGGGTGCGCCGGATCCATGAACGCGATAGGCGCCGCGAGACATGCATCCGGAATACCGAACGCCTCGACGAAAGCCCCGGCGTTCGCGGCGAGCTCGTCGAGGAGGCTCGTGGTCTCCTTTCGGATCGCGCTCACTTTGGCGGGCTCGACGTACCCCTCCGAAAGGAAGAGCTCGGCTTCGTCGCGAATGCGCGTGAGGGCGTGGAGCGCGCCGAGCGTGTCGAGGTGGGCGAGGGTCGCCGCGTCGACGGTTCCGGCTTCTTTTGCGCCCCGAAGCGCGTCGTCGAAGGCCTCGAGCGCTATCCTGTCGGCGTGCGCCCACGCCAGCGCGACGAGGTGCTCTTGGACCTCGAGCATGGTCGCTTGTGCGTCGTGTTTTTTCTCGATCCGCTTCTTGAGCCGGAGCGCGGCTGTCTCGAGCAGGCGCTCCTCGCGATAGCGGAACGCGGCCAAGTGGAACTCCCGGTCACGGAGGTGCTCGGGATCCACGCGGCGAACGGCGATCACGTTCTTCTCCGTCGCGACGACGTGGGCCTTCTTCATCAAGTGACGAACGATCGTGGAGAAGCCGACTCCGTCGAAGCGCTTCTTGTAGCCCGAGAGCAGGCCCTTCGCGACGAGCTGGAGGAGCACCGTGTTATCGCCCTCGAACGTGGTGAACACCTCCACGTCGTCCATGATCTGAGGGAGACGGTTGACGGAGAGATAGCCCTGGCCGCCGCATGCGCGCCGACATTCGGCGACCGTGTCCACCGCGTGGGCGGAGGCGGCCGCTTTGATCGCCGCGGCTGCCGCTTCGAGGTCGCGCGTCTCGGCCGGTACGCCGTCTTTTCCGGCGTTCTGTGCGGCGACGAAGCGAGCTTGCAGCGACGCGACGGCGAACGAGAGCACGTACGCGGTGGCGAGCCGCGGGAGGAGGCGACGGCGGTGGGTCGGATATGCGAGGAGCGGAAGCTCTTCGCCGCGCTCGGGCCCGAACTGCCGGCGCGTCGTCGCGTAGCGAATGGCGATCGTGAGCGCGACCTTGGAGGCCGAGAGCGCGCCGCTCGCGACCGATACGCGCCCGCCGACGAGCGTGCCCAACATGGTGAAGAAACGGTGCTTCGGGTTCTCGATCGCGCTCTCGTAGCGGCCGTCTGCGTTCATCCAAGCGATCCGCGCGAGCAGCGCCTCTTCCGGCACCTCGACCCGATCGAACCAGAGGCGCCCGTTGTCGACCCCGTTGAGCCCCATCTTGTGCCCCGAGTCGGAGGCCCGCACGCCATCCTTCAAGGTGCCCGCGTCGTCGCGTATCGGCACGACGAAGGCGTGCACTCCATGGTCTTCCCCGTGGGCGAGGAGGCGCGCGAACACCGTCGCGACGCGGGCACTTTCGGCGGCCCCTCCAATCCAATCTTTGCGCGCCGACTCCGACGGAGTCACGACGACGAACACCCGCCGCTCGGCGTCCCAGCGCGCCTCGGTCTCGAGGCTTTGCACGTCCGACCCGTGCCCGACCTCGCTCATCGCGAAGCAGCCCGCGAGCTCGAGACGAGCGGCCGCGGGCAGGTATTTTTGGCGCTGCGCGTCGGTGCCGAGGAAATAAATGCTCCCTCCGAAGAGCCCGAACTGCACCCCCAGCTTCACGACGAGCGACAGATCGCCGTACGCGAGCGTTTCGAAGGTCGCGAAGAACGCGCCGAGGTCGGGGCGATCGGTGGTGATACCCGGATACGCGTACTGGCCGAATCCCTCTTTTGCCAACATCGAGAGCCAGCTCGTCACCTTGGCGCGGTAGTCCGAAACAGGCAATCCGTAGGCGCGACGCTCCGGATCGGCGAGGAACGCGCGCGCCCTCTCGCGAATGTCCACTTCCGGTCCGTCGAGGAGCCGACGCGCCGACGCGACGTCGAACGAGGAGGGCGTCACGGTGCGCGTAGGCGTAGGAGCGGGGGCGGCGCGCAAGAGGGCTGCCGTCGCGAACGACGACGCGCCGAGCTCTGCCTCGAGGTCGGCGAGCGCACGTTTGGTATCTTCGTCTGCGCGATCGCCGGCCATCGAGAGCCCGAGGCTCACGAGATCGGCGCGGCGCTCGGGTGCGAGCGTTCCGGCGACGTTCGCGAGCGCGTCGCGGAGCGCGGCCATCTCCTCCGCGTTGGGCGGCGACGAGGGCACGAGCCACGAGGCGAGCGCGAGCCGCGCCGCCGGTCGGAGCCACGGCATGCGCTCCACGTGGGCGTGCAGCGCGTCGCGATCCGAGGGCTCGAGGTCGCCATCCGACCAGGCGACGAGCAACAACGGAAGGAACGCCCGGAGCTCGGGATCTTCGAGGAGCTGAGTGCGAGACATGCCCAAGCGATTAGCACGCCAGGACGAGTTTGCACCGCGAGAGCCGCTCGTGAGATCGTGCGCACCATGCAGCGCACCATTCTCGTGACAGGAGCATCACGCGGCCTCGGAGAGGCGTTCTCCGTCGCGCTCGCCGCGCCCGGTACGCGGCTCTGGCTCGTCGCGCGCTCGGCAGACGCCCTCGCCGAGGTCGCGCGGAGGGTGCGGGCACGCGGCGCGACGGCGGAGACGATCACCCTCGACCTGACGGAGACGGACACGACCGTACGCACCATTCGAGAAATCGACGCCACGTGTGGCGGGCTCGATTTGATCATGGCCAATGCGGGGGCCGG
>JAAFHV010000426.1 GCA_013297655.1 Myxococcales bacterium
CAGGAGCGTCGAGAAGAACGCGCCTCAGGAGCGTCGAGAAGAACGCGCCTCAGGAGCGTCGAGAAGAACGCGCCTCAGGAGCGTCGAGAAGAACGCGCCTCAGGAGCGTCGAGAAGAACGCGCCTCGGGAGCGTCGCGAAGCACGCGCCTCGGGAGCGTCGAGAGGCACGCGCCTCGGGAGCGTCGAGAAGAACGAAACGAGACTGCTCAGCGACCGCGGGGGCCGCCACGTCCACCGCCACGCGGCGGGCCGTCGCGACGCGGACCACGGTCTCCACCGCCACGCGGCGGGCCGGACTCGCGCGAGGCCAGCATGCGCTCCTTCGCGCGCTCGCCCTCTTCGCCCTCGGGGAGGGGAAGGAGCTCGCGGCGCGAGAGGCGAATCTTGCCGTCGCGACCGACCTCGATGACCTTCACCTCGACGACGTCGCCCTCTTTCATGACGTCGGTCACGTTCTCGACGCGCGTGTGCGCCATCTCGGAGACGTGGCAGAGGCCGTCGGTGCCGGGGAGCACCTCGATGAAGGCGCCGAAGTCGGCGATGCGGGTGACCGTGCCCTTGTAGATTGCACCGACCTCGGGCTCTGCGGTGAGGCCCTTGATGATGTCGAGGGCGCGCTTCACGGCCTCGGGATCGCTCGAGGCGATGTTGACGGTGCCGTCGTCCTCGACGTCGATCGCGACGCCGGTCTGGTCGATGATGCCCTTGATCGTCTTGCCGCCGGGTCCGATGACGAGGCGAATTTGATCGGGCTTCACCTTGAGGGTGGTGATGCGCGGCGCCCACTTGGAGAGGTCGGCGCGGGGCTGGTTGAGGGTCTCCATCATCTTGCCGAGGATGTGGAGGCGGCCCTGGCGCGCCTGCTCGAGGGCGCGGGTGAGGATGTCGCGCGAGAGGCCCGCGATCTTGATGTCCATCTGGATCGCGGTGACGCCTTTCGACGTTCCGCAGACCTTGAAGTCCATGTCGCCGAGGTGATCCTCGTCGCCGAGGATATCGCTCAGGATCGCGGTGCGGTTGCCGTCCGAGATGAGACCCATCGCGATGCCGGCGACGGGAGCCTTGAGCGGAACGCCGGCGTCCATGAGGGAAAGGGTGCCGCCGCAAACCGCCGCCATCGACGACGAGCCGTTCGACTCGAGGGTCTCCGACACGATGCGGATCGTGTAGGGGAACTGCGCGGCGTCCGGCATTTGACGGAGCAGCGCGCGCTCGGCGAGCGCACCGTGACCGACCTCGCGACGACCGGGGCCACGGAGCGGCTTGGTCTCGCCGGTGGAGAAGGGCGGGAAGTTGTAGTGAAGCAAGAAGCGCTTCCAACGCTCGCCGACGAGGCCGTCGATCTTCTGCTCGTCCGCGGACGTGCCGAGGGTCGCGGTGACGATCGCTTGCGTCTCGCCGCGCTGGAAGAGCGCCGAGCCGTGCACGCGCGGGAGGAGGCCGACCTCGGTCATGATCGGGCGAATCGTCGCCATGTCGCGGCCGTCGATGCGCTTGTTCTGCCCGAGCACGTACTCGCGGACGACGACGTACTTGCGCTCGTCGAACTCGGCCTTGATGAGCTTCTCGTTCGCGGCGTAGGTCTCCGCGCCGAGCTCTTGGGTGAGGGTGCTCACCATCTTGTCCTTCGCGGACTTGTAGCCGGCGTAGCGCTGGGCCTTGTCGCGGATGAGCGAGCTCTCGAGGATCGCCGAGTCGACGATCGACGGGATGCGACCGGAGATCGCGTCGGGGAGCTTCGCGGGAGTAAAGTCGCGCTTCGGGCGGCCGATCGCGGCGCGCATGCGCTCGATGAGCTGCAAGATGGGCTGCGCTTGCTCGTGGGCGAACATGAGCGCGTCGATGACGTCCTTCTCGTTCGCTTCCGCGGCGCCGCCTTCGACCATGACGATCGAGGTCTTGCTGCACGCGACGACGAGGTCGAGATCGGACTCGGCCTGCTGCTCGAACGTGGGGAAAATCACGAGCTCCCCGTTCACGCGCGCGACGCGCATGCCGGCGAGGGGACCGTCCCACGGGATGTCCGAGATGTGAAGCGCCGCGCTCGCGCCAGTGAGGGCGAGGATGTCGGTGGGGTTCGTCTTGTCGGACGAGAGCACCGTCGCGATGATCTGCGTGTCCTTCTTGAAGCCCTCCGGGAAGAGCGGACGGCAGGGGCGATCGATCATGCGCGCGACGAGGATCTCGTCGTCGCGGAGGCGGCCCTCGCGCTTGAAGAAGCCACCCGGGATTTTGCCGGCCGCGAACGTCTTCTCGACGTACTCGCAGGTGAGGGGAAAGAAGTCCAAGCCGGGGCGCTCGTCGCCGCAGACCGCGGTGACGAGGACGACGCTCTCGCCGTAGGTGACGAGCACGGAGCCGTGGGCTTGTTTGGCGAGACGACCGGTCTCGAACGTCAGCGGCTTCCCGTTGACGACGACTGATTCACGAACGAACGACATATGGACCTCAGGCGGCCCCCAAATCGCGGGGGAGAGCGCCGGGCGTTCGTGGGCACCTTTGGTCCTCGGTTTTTGGCCCCGACGGCGCGCGCGCACCGGACGGTCGAGGGCAAAAATCGAAGAGCAAAAGGCGGCGACGGGTTCCCGGAAGTGACCGTAACTACGGTGGTTTGTGCGGCCCCGAAGGGCGCGCGAGAGAACGAAACGTAAAAATGAGGTGAGGCGGGAGGGCCGTAGCCATCCCGCCTCGCTTCGATCGTTACTTGCGGAGGTTGAGCGCCGCGACGGTCTTTCGGTACCGCTCGAGGCTGGTGGACTTGAGGTAAGCGAGAAGGCGGCGGCGCTTCGACACGAGCTTCAAGAGGCCGCGGCGCGAGTGGTGGTCCTTCGCGTGGGTCTTGAAGTGCTCGGTGAGGTATCCGATGCGCTCCGTGAGGAGGGCGACCTGAACCTCGGGCGAGCCGGTGTCGGTGTCGTGGGTGCGGAACTTCGCGACGAGCTCAATCGTCTTCTCGGAATGAAGCGGCATTTCAATATTTCCAGGCAAGGCCAGGCGCAGTCGTAACCGCATCGGGCCGACACGCCCGCGCGAAGGCCAAAAGAGCCAGCACGGGCGCATGGGAAAGGGAGCTCGCAGAGCGGGCGCCCTCGTGAGGGTCCTCTCGGACGGCGCGCAGTATAGGCGAGTCCGGCCCTCGGTCAACCGACATGGATGGCAAGCTCGGCCAATCCGCGAGCGCCCACCCCACGTGCGCGCGCTGCCGGGCCGAATGGGCGCGGCGGGCGTAAGGTAGGGGACCTGTCCGGAAAAGGGATGTGCTGCACGGACAAGTGATAAGGTTGCACGCTGGTATGTCTTCGGCACCGAGGCGGGGTGGACGGGTAGCAGACACGGGGGAGTACCCCGCGGATGCCCGCGCGACCATTCCGCACACGAGTCGACGATCGCCGCTCCACCCCGCGGACACCGAAGAGGTGACCGCGATGCTGCAGATGCCCCCGCCGCGGGTGTCTCGGCCACAGGCCCCGCCGCTACCGTCGGCCCCGCCGCCGCCGCCTCCGTCGCTCGGCGGCCTGCCGAAGGTGTGCGCCACGTGTGGAGCTCGCTACCCGGCGGAGGTGTTCCTCTGCCCGAACGACTCGATGCCGCTCGTGGCGGAGGGGCCGCTCCCGACCCCCACCGACCCGCTCATCGGTCAGGTGCTGAACGAGAGCTACCAAATCGTGCGCCTCGTCGGCGAGGGCGGCATGGGCAAGGTGTACGAGGCGCGCCATCTTCGCTTGAAGGAGCGAAGGTTCGCGATCAAGGTCCTCTTGCCGGAGTTCGCGCAAAACCCCGAAATCGTCGAGCGGTTCAAGCGCGAGGCGGAGAGCGCGAGCAGCATCTCCCACCCCAACGTCGTCGAGGTGATCGACGTCTTCTACACGCGCGATGGCGCGCCGTGCATCGCGGCGGAGTTCCTCGACGGCGAAGAGCTCGGCGCGTTCGTCGAGAAGGTGGGGAGGCTGGGGGTGCCGTTCGCCATCGGCGTCGCGCGCCAGATTTGCCGCGCCCTCGCCGCCGCGCACGCAAAAGGTGTCGTTCACCGCGACATGAAGCCGGAGAACGTCTTCCTGCTGAAGCAGCAGCCGGGGGAGTCCGGCGTGCCTCGCATCAAGGTGATCGACTTCGGCGTGAGCCGCGTCAAGGATCACGACATCCACCTCACCCAGGCGGGCGTCATCCTCGGCACGCCGAGCTTCATGGCCCCCGAGCAAGCGCGCGCCGAGGTCGTCGACGAGCGCGCCGACATCTACGCGGTTGGCGCGGTCCTCTACAACCTGCTCACTGGCGCACGGCCCTTCGACTCCGACGATCCCACGCGCACGCTCATCATGCTGCTCACCGAA
Source organism: Myxococcales bacterium (assembly GCA_013297655.1). Lineage (GTDB taxonomy): Bacteria > Myxococcota_A > Polyangia > Polyangiales > Polyangiaceae > JAAFHV01. The sequence goes on from JAAFHV010000426.1 coordinate 4,333, forward strand.
GAGCTGCCCCCTGCGCGCTCCTTGAACCCCGCGATCCCGCCGCAGCTCGAGGCGGTGATGCGGCGCTGCCTTTCGAAGATAAAAGAAGAGCGCTACTCCACCATGGAGGAGCTCGAGGCTG
>JAAFHV010000427.1 GCA_013297655.1 Myxococcales bacterium
AGGGTACAGGAGCGTTCGCGAGCCCGATCGGCAACCCGACGACCCTGGTCCTCGCCGACGAGCTGTCCGCGGAGGCCATCGTGGCGGCGGTGAAGAAGGGGCGCACGGTGGTGAAGCTCCAGGGCCCCGAAGATCCGATGGTCGAGCTCACGACGGAGCATGGCGCCCTCCCCGGCGATCGGGTCGGTGTAAAGTCCACGCGTTTTTCGGCGAAGATTACGGGGGGAAAAGGGCAGCGCGCGCGTTTCGTGAAGAACGGCGCCCCCGAAGCCGACGTGGAGATCACGGCCGATCCCTTCGTGCACACCCTCGTCGTGAGCCCCGAAGCCGGGCGCGAGACACGGGTTCGGGCCGAGGTCGTGATCGACGACCTGCCGCGCACCGTCACGAGCCACGTGTTCCTCACCCGCGACGAGAGCGGCCCCGAGAGCGCCGCGGCGGCTGCCACGGAAGAAACCTCCGGGTGCTCCACGTCGTCGCCGTCGCCGCGGCCGCTCGCTCCCCTCGCCGCGTCTGTCGCCATCGCGGCGTCGATCGTGGCCGTCACCCGGCGCCTGCGACGCTCGCGCTGATCGGCGGCTCCGGGAGCGCACGCGCCCAGCGAACGAGCGCGACAAAACGAGCAGCGCCGCGATCCGAAGGACCGCGGCGCGCTGATTTTACGAATAAATTCGGTTACTTCGCGCCGGGCTTGCCCGCGTCGGCGGCGGGCGGCGGGGGAGCTCCCGCGTCCTTCGCGGCTTCCATCGCCTCGAGGGTTCTGCGCTCGGCGGCCTCGGCCTCGGCCTTCATTTGTTCGTCGCGATCCCAACGATCGACGTGGCCGTCGAACGTCTCGTCGACGCCGACGCGCTCGAGCTTGCCGGAGCGGTACATCTCCCAGACATCAGGCTTGCCGTCGAAGTTGCGGTCGCGACGGATGCGGTTGAGCTGGCCGTCGACGTAGAACTTCCAGACGTCGGCCTTGCCGTCCAAGTTGGTGTCGACGTCTTCCTGCGCGAGGCGACCCTCGACGAAGTTGATCCACACGTCGATGCGGCCGTCGTAGTTGCGGTCGCCCTCTTCGTGAACGGCCTCGCCCTTCGCGTTGAACGTGCGGACGACGTCTTTGATGCCGTCGAGGTTGGTGTCGACCTCGCGGCACACGAGGGACTTGCGCCGCGCCTCGCCGATGTTGCCGAACACCTTGTAGACGCGTCGCACGTTCGGGCGAATCGCGCCGGGGCCCGCCGTCTCGGCGACCTCGAGCTCGGGGTTCGAGCGGTAGTTGCACATGGACCTGTCGTCCGAGGGCCACTTGCTCTGGTCGATGGAGCCGCCGCTCGCGACCGCCGTTTGGCGATCGGGCCCGCCGCACGCCGCCGTGACCAGCAGCGCGCAGGTGGACACGAGGCCGAACACGGAAAGCTTTCGCGTCGTGATGCGCGGGATCGTTCTCATCGTTTGGCTCCTCCGCGCTTGGCAGGTCCAGGCGGGCCCGCGTCGACGGTGGGGGTAGGCTCGCTCGTGCTCGGCATGACCGGCGGCGGCGTGGTGGCCGTCGCGCTGGGGGTCGGGGCGACCGCCGCGTCGGGCTTGCTCGCCGCGCCGCCGTCGACGAAGGGCTGCCCGTTGGCGCCGATGGTGATGCTCGATTCGGGGTCCGGGTTGCCGTCGCCGTCGCGATCGACCGCGACCTGCACGACGTCGCCGGTCCACACCCACCACTGGTCGACCCGGCCGTCGAGGGACGAGTCGCGCTCGCGCTTGGAAATCTTTCCGGTCGCGAGATCGAAGGAGTCCCAGGTGTCGATCCGACCCTGGTTGGTGGTGTCCATCTCGCGGTGCGAGAGGCGGCCACCCTCGTAAATCTCGATCTCGTTCACGACGCCGTTGTCGTCGTAGTCGAACTCACGGCGACGGATGGTGGACCCGTCTTCCGCGAAGTATTCGTACATGTTGGCGCGGCCGTCGCCGTTAAGGTCCGAGATGCGGCAGGCCTCGTGGTTGCCCGCGTACACGCGGACGACCTCGGGTTTGCCGTCGTTGTTCGCGTCGAGCGACTCGGCCTTTTTGCCTTTGGGCTCGCACGGCTCGTGCTGGATCGCGGTGTTGCGGACCTTGGACGCGTCTTTCGCGCCGCCGTTCGCACTCTCACCGCTCTCGCAGCCGAAAAGGATCGCCGAGACGGCGAGCCCCGCCACGATCGAACCTGCCCCCAACGTCTTCCACGCCCGCGACGGGCTTCTCTCGTTCACGCTGATCCTCGCTCGCATCTTGCCGGAGGCGAATGCGCCCGCCGTCGTCTAGGCCCCACGCCCCGCGCAAGGAGCTTCTTGTCCTTCGCCCGCCACCGCAGCCCGGGAGACCCGGGCCACCAAACCTGACGCACTCTACGAGCCTTTTCCTCCGCGGAGCAAGCTTCCCCTGCGCTCCGAAGGGCAAAATCCGCGACAGAATGCGCCGTTCGACCGATTCGCGCGCCCCTCGTTCGCTGCGAAGAATCAGAACCATATCGAGCGTTTAAGAGCTGACCTTAGAGGTAGATTCCACGAAGATGGGGCTTGACCGTCACGTATGCTCACGTAGTGTACGTCAACGAGGTCACGCTGCGGCTTTCCGCGGGTCTGGTGCCGAGCGTGCGAGTCGACTAACAAGCGCGAGCCCTAGCGATCAGCCGATGCGAAAGAAGATCAGCACGACCATCTACGTGACGCCGGAGCAGAGCGACAAGCTCAAGCTCCTGCACGAGCGTACGAAGGTGCCGGTCGCGGTCTACATTCGCGAGGGCATCGACTTGGTGCTTCGTCACTACGCGCACATGTTGCCCGGGCAGCTCCCGCTGGTGGACTCGGCGCCTCTTCTCGAGACGCGTGAGTCGCGTGAGTCGCGTGAGGCCCCGCCGGCACGCGAGAGCTCTTCGGGTCGTCGCGAATCTCGCGATCCGCGCGCCGAGCGCGACAGCCGCCAAGACGTCTCCCAGCTCGACGACAAGGCCAGCGCGAAGGTCGACCGCCCCCGCTGAACGCGCGGGGGCTCACTTCGAGCCTTCGGGGTGAGCTTCGGGGTGAGCCCTGCCGAGCCGCGCGCCTGCGCCACCGAGGTGTGGCCTCGCCGCGTCCCATCGTCGGACCGTGACGAGCGCGCCTTTCGCGCGGAGAAAGGAGCGCGAACGCGGCACCGAGGGGCCTTCGATGAGGCCTTTTGCAGGTTCTCGGAGACCTTCGGGCAGTTTTCGCTATAACGCCCCCGCCCATGTCGACCCCGCAGTCCAAGATCCGAAACTTCTCGATCATCGCGCACATCGACCACGGAAAGAGCACCCTCGCGGATCGCATCTTGGACGTGACGGGAGCGGTGACGCAGCGCGAGACGCGCGAGCAGTTCCTCGACAAGATGGACATCGAGCGCGAGCGCGGCATCACGATCAAAGCCCAGAACGTGCGCCTGAAATACAAGGCGAAGGACGGCGAGATCTACCAGCTCAACCTCATCGACACGCCCGGCCACGTCGACTTCAACTACGAAGTTTCGCGCAGCCTCTCGGCGTGCGAGGGCGCGATCTTGGTCGTCGACTCCACCCAGGGCGTCGAAGCGCAGACGCTCGCGAACGTGTACCTCGCGATCGAGCAGGGCCTCGAGATCGTGCCGGTGCTCAACAAGGTGGACCTCCCCTCCTCCGACGTGGACGGCACGAAGGCGCAAATCGAGAGCGTGATCGGCCTCGATTGCTCCGACGCGGTGCCCTGCAGCGGGAAGACCGGCGTCGGCGTGCCGGACATCCTCGAGCAGATCGTGAAGAAGATGCCGCCGCCGAAGGGCGACCCCACCGGCAAGCTGCGCGGCCTGATTTTCGACTCTTGGTACGACAGCTACCGCGGCGCGATGGTCATGATCCGCGTGTTCGACGGCTCCGTGAAGAAGGGCGACAAGATCCGCTTCATGGCGACGAAGACCGAGTACGAGGTCACCGAGCTCGGGAGCTTCCAGCCGTTCGCGGTGGCGCTCGACGAGATTCGGGCCGGGGAGGTCGGGTTCGTCGCCGCGAACATCAAGAGCGTGCACGACGCGAAGGTGGGCGACACGATCACCCACGCGCTCGAGAGCAAACGCGCGACCGACGCGCTGCCCGGGTTCAAAGACGTGAAGCCGATGGTCTTCGCGGGCATCTTCCCCACCGACTCGACCGACTACCCTAGCCTCCGCGACGCCCTCGACAAGCTCCACATGAACGACGCCGCGTTCACGTTCGAGCCAGACTCGTCGGAAGCGCTCGGCTTTGGCTACCGCTGTGGATTCCTTGGGCTTTTGCACATGGAGATTATCCAGGAGCGGCTCGAGCGCGAGTTCAACTTGGACCTCATCACCACCGCGCCGTCGGTCGTGTACATGGTCTACAAAACGAACGGCGACGAGGTGCGGGTCGACAACCCGGCCAAGCTCCCGCCCATCCAGT
>JAAFHV010000432.1 GCA_013297655.1 Myxococcales bacterium
GACGCTACAGGGCCGCAAGTCCCTGACGAGGGACGAGTCCTACTGCTGCTAGCCGAGGAGGAGCAACGAAGCACGGCGAAGCAAATCGGCGAAAAGCCGACCGAATTAAGCGGTTCGGTGCTCTAGCCTGGAGCGCATGGACCAGAAGCTCGCGAAGTGCCTTCTCTACACGAAGGTCCTCACCGCCGACGGCATGATGACCGAGAACGAGCGCGCCTTCTTGGAGCAGGCCATGTCGCACCTCGGGCTCTCGCCGGACGATCGTCGCAAGGTGATCGACCTCGAAGGTTGGGACCAAGCCGAGGTCACCCTCCGTAGCCTCGATCGTGAGTCGAAGGAGCGCCTCATCAGCGAGCTGCTCGACGCCGCCTCCGCCGATGGCCGCCTCTCGCCGCTCGAGATCGCCCAGGTCCGCGCGATCTCGAAGGACCTCGGCATCGAAGAGTAATCGCCGCGTCGTCGCATCGCCGCGGCAAGTGAAAACGAGCGCGATCGTCACCGACGAGCTCGACCGGGGGATGCTAAGCACGGGGTGTGCGTACGCTCGCCCTCGGACTCGTCGTGACCTCGGTTTTGGGACTCGCGTTCGTGGCCTGCCACGAGCCCGCAGGTCCTCTCGTGCCTCCTCCGCATCGACTCGCGCCGCTGCGCGCGATGGGCGCCGGCGCGATCCACGAAAAGGACGCGAGCGTCGACGCAGCGGCGCCTCGTGCGGTTTGGAAGGGGCCCATCACGGTGGGCTTGGTGGTCGACCAGCTCTCGGCGTGGGTCATGTCCGAGCGCCTCGACGCGCTTCCCTCGAGCGGTGGCTTCGCGCGCCTCGCCCGTGAAGGAACACGTGTAACCCGCATGGAATACGCCCACGCGGTCACCGACACCGCGCCGGGCCACGCCGCGCTCTACACGGGGAAAACACCGCGCGAGACGGGCATCTTCGGCAACGAGATCTTCGAGGGCGCGACCCGGGTCTCCATCCTCCGCGATCGCGACGCGAAACAAGTGACGCCGGGCGGGAACACGGGCCGCGCGAGCTCGTCGCCGAGCGTGCTCGCGGTGCTGACCGTGAGCGAAGCGTGGCTCGCGGCGAACCCGAGCGGCAGGCTCGTGTCGCTCTCGTGGAAAGACCGCGGCGCGATCCTCCCTGCCGGCCACGTGAAGGATCGCGCGACGGTGCTCTGGTTCGACGCGAACGAGGACATGTGGGTCACCTCCACCGCGTTCACGAACGAGATGCCCGCGTTCGTGAAGCGCGAAATCGAGGCCCACCCCGCGCGCTCGTTCCGCACCGGAAAGTGGACCCCGCTCGACCCCGCGTGGCTCGCCGCGCACGCGAAGACCGCCGACGACGCGCCGGGGGAGGGCGATCTCGAGGGCCTCGGGGTGCGCTTCGATCACGCGGTGGCTTCGGCGAAGGCGATGCGCGCGACGCCCTTTTCGGATCTCATGTTGCTCTCGATGGCGGAGGCCGCGCTCGACGATCTGACTCAGTCGGGAGGTCCGGCGATGCTGCTCGTCTCCCTCTCGGCGAACGACTACGTGGGCCACGTGTTCGGTCCCGAGTCGCACGAAGCGTGGGACGAGCTCCTGCGGCTCGATGGCGCGCTCGCGAGGCTTTTCGCGTCGCTCGACGCGCGGGTGGGCCCCGATGGGTGGAGCGCGGTGCTCTCCGCCGACCACGGCAACGTGCCGATCCCGGAGGCGCTCGCCGCCCGCGAAAAAACATGCAAACTACAAGATTCGTTCGAGCGCCCCTGCGCGGGGGTGCGCCTCCTCCCGGACCAGCTCGGCGCGCGTCTCCACGCCGCGGAGCCCGCGGTCGTCGGGATCTGCGATCCGTGGGTGTTCGTCTCGGACGAGGCGAAGAAGGATCCGAAGAAGCTCGAAGCGGTCGAGAAGAAGGTGCAAGCGATGCTCGCGAGGGAGCCCGGGGTCGCCCGCACCTACACGAGCCGCTATCTCGCGAAGGAGTGCGTCGGCTCCCAGAAGCGCGACGACGTGCTCCAGCGAATCTGCGCGTCGAACGGCGCGAACGCGGGCGCCATCTATGTCGCCGTGAAGCCGGGTGCGTTCTTCGATCCGCTCCAAGTGATAGGCAAGGGCATGAGCCACGGCAGTCCGTACGCGTACGACAGGCTCGTGCCGCTCTTCGTGCGATCCCCCGGAAAAATGAAGGCGGGACAGGTCGTCGAGGGGCCCGTTCCGTTCACCGCGTTCCGCGCCGCAGTCGAGGGCGCGACCGGCCTCGGGCCGATGCCCGCTTTGGACACGAAGGCCCCGTGAGTAGTCGCTCGTCTCGCACCAGGGCCAAAATAGGCGGTTCGCTCAGCCATGAAGCGGGCTCGCGAAGGCCGGCGCGAGCGACCGATCGGCAGCCCGTGGTTCCCTTCTGGGCGTGCGACCCGTATCCTCGCCCTCGAAGATGAGCTTGTCGAAACCACCGCCTCCCGAGGAGTCCTTCGAGGGCACCCTCGTTGGCGGGAAATACCTCGTCGGAAACCTGGTCGGTTGCGGCGGCATGGGCACCGTGTGGGCCGGTCGCCACGTGAACCTCGGCACGCTCGTCGCGATCAAGTTCATCCGTCCCCAGTTCGCCGAGCGGGTCGACGCGCGCCGTCGCTTCGAGATCGAGGCCCGCGCCGCCGCCAGCGTGAAGAGCGTGCACGCCGTCCAGGTCTACGACTTCGGCGTCTCGGATCGTGGCATCCCGTACATCGTCATGGAGTTCCTCGAGGGCGAGTCGCTCGCCGAGACGGTGCAACGCGTGGGGCCCATCGCGCCGCACGAGGTCGCGAAGATCATCGCGCAGGCGTGCAAGGCGCTCTCGAAGGCGCACAAGGCTGGCATCGTTCACCGCGATCTCAAGCCAGACAACGTGTTCCTCGCCACCAACGTAGAGAACGCAGAGAGCGATCTTCCCTACACGGTGAAGCTCGTCGACTTCGGCATCGCCAAGATCGTCGACGCGCCAGAGGGCCAATCGGGCATGAGCGGCCCCACCCAAGCCGGCTCCGTCATCGGCACTCCCAACTTCATGAGCCCCGAGCAGCTCACCGTCGGCGGCGCCCCCGATCCGCTCACCGATGTCTGGTCGCTCGGAGCCACCGTATTTTCGGCCATGATCGGGCGCATCCCGTTCGAGGGCGAGGTCCTCGGCGACATCGTGCTCAAGGTCTGCACCGGCTCCATTCCGGTGCCCTCCAAGCTGAACCCACAGCTCCCCGCCGGGTTCGACGCGTGGTTCGCCCGCGCCTGCGCTCGCGAGCGCGACAAGCGTTTCCAAACGGTCGAAGAGCTCTCCGAGAGCCTCCTCCGCGTGTGCAACATCTCCGAAGCTGGCGTCGAGACGGCCACCCTCTCCGAAGATCGTGTGCAGTATGCAATAAAGCCCAAGATCTCCCCCGAAGATCTGGAGGCGCTCGCGCGTCAGCCAGCGGAGGGCATGTCGGCAAAGAGCGCGCTCCTCGCCGGCATCATCGTCGGCGTTGCGCTCATGGTCGGTGTCATCGGCTTCCTAGCCTGGCGTACCTCCGAGCCCACCCCCGACCTGCCGGCAGCCCCCAGCGCCACCACCACGACCAAGTAGCCGCTGCTGCTCTTCTCGGGGACGGCCACGGGCGCTCTTGTTTGCATGTGGTCGTCGCGCGCGGCGTCGAGGCTCTCGGGGCCTTGGTGGGGCCGGGACGGCAAGGGGGGTTGGGTTTGTGCGCGGCGCGCACGAGGCCGGCGGTGGGAGAGGCGCGACGCCCGCGGGGGAGCCGGGACGGGTACGTCTTTTCGGCGGGGGGTGGGTCCCCCCCGGACTCGTCGGTTTACGGTTCTTGGAGGTTGGGCGAGCCGAAGATGCCTTCCAAGCGTGAACAGTGTGCACGCCTCAGACACAGGACCCCGGGAAAAGATAAGAGGGGGAAGAAGAATCAAGGGACCCACTCGCGTCTCGTGTGCTCTCGGGCGCCGCGACGCCTTGTGCGTAGGTCGCGACGAGTCGCGAATTGGCAATCACGATGAGTCGCGAAACGAGGAGGTGCCGAGGCTCGCGAAACGAGGAGGTGCCGAGGCTCGCGAAACGCGGAGGTGCCGAGGCTCGCGAAACGCGGAGGTGCCGAGGCTCGCGAAACGCGGAGGTGCCGAGGCTCGCGAAACGCGGAGGTGCCGAGGCTCGCGACGGTGTCGGTGTGTGCGGTCGTGAGGAGTCTCGACTCTCGAGATTCACGACGCTCGCGACGCAGCGGGGAGGTCTCGAGTCACTCGAGAGCACGCGACGGTCGTGGGTGACCTGATTCTCTTTTCTCCCTTCTCCTCTTTTCCCTCTTAGCGCGCCCGTGTTGGGGGCGTCGGGAGCGGGGG
>JAAFHV010000428.1 GCA_013297655.1 Myxococcales bacterium
CGCGTTCTTCGGCATCGGCGGCGCCTTTAACCACAACTTCGCTCCGAAGGCGGCGGCGGCGCCGACACCGCCCAAGTAGTTCGTCTCGGCCCCTTGGCGGAACGGTATACGCAGGGGATTTAAAATCCTCGGCCCGTAAGGGTTTGCCGGTTCGAATCCGGCAGGGGCTACCGGTTGATTCGATAGAGCCGCATCGTCGCGCGGCGACCGCGGGTCGCGCACCTTCGCGGGGAAAAACGCTGTATGCTCGCGCGCGGCGGACTCGGGAATCCCGGAAGCGCCGCCCGCCATCATGATGCCCTTTTTTGTCCCTGCCTCGCGTGGCCCCAAAGCTCGCGCCCTCGCCTCCCGCTCCACGTTCGCGGCGTCCGTGCTCGGCTTCGTGTGGCTGCTCTCGTCGTCCGCGCGCGCGGCGGACACCACCACCACGCCGCCGCCCGTGCGCGAGATCTCGGAGTCGACCGCGCCGCTCGCGACGCGCTTCGACGACGACGATCCGAAGGTGCCGGACGACCTCCCCGACCTCGTGCTCCACACGGGGAAAGTTCGGAGGCGCAAGCCGGAGGCGAAGGTCCTCTTCTTCGACATGCACGGCGAGTATCAGCTCCGCTACCAGGCGCAGCGCAGCGTCCCGATGGTGCCGACCGCCTCCGCGATCGACGAGCGCCCCGGTCTCCTCGAGGACTCGAAGGGCCAAAACCACTTCATGAGCCACTGGCTCCGCCTCGAGCCGCGGCTCATCGTGTCCGACAAAGTGCAGCTCGTGAGCCAGTTCGATGTGCTCACCGGGCTCGTTCTCGGGCAGCTCGCGCGCGGCGTTTCGGCCGACGACACCCCCCGCGACGAGTACGACGGCTTCAAGAACGTGCAGCTCCGTTGGCTCTATGCCGAAGCGAAGCTCCCGATCGGCCTCGTGCGCGTGGGCCAACAGCCGAACCACTGGGGCCTCGGCATCCTCGCCAACGACGGCAACCACCCCACCCTCTTCGGCGACTACCGCTACGGCGCGATCAGCGAACGCATCCTCTTCGCGACGCGCCCCGGCGGCGAGGGCTCCGACTTCGTGATCGCGCTCGCGGGTGACCTCGTGTTTCGCGATCAGAACGCGAAGCTCACCCGCGGGGACCAAGCGTTCCAAGGTGTGCTCGCCGCGTACTGGGAGCACGGGCAGAACCAGGTCGGCCTCTTCAGCACCCTCCGGCGCCAGCGCACCGATCGCCAGAGCGGCGATTTTTCGCCCTACACCGACGCGATCGACGCCGCCGCGGTAGACCTCTTCGCCAAGTTCGCGGCGCCGGTTCCGGGCCACGACGCCTTCGTCTTCGGCGCCGCCGAGGGCGCGGCGATCTTCGGCACCACGAACGCGATCCGCACCCAAGATCAAGCGCGCGACGAAGAGAAGACCACCCTCCGCAGCTACGGCGGCGCCGCCATCTTCGGCATCGCGCACCGCGCCCACGGCTGCGATACATGCAAAGTGCACACACCGGGCGGGAAGGGCATTTACGGCGATCTCGTCGCGCAGGTGGAGCTCGGGTACGCCTCCGGCGACGCCGACCCCTACGACGGGACGCAGAAGCGCTTCGTGTTCGATGGCAACCACCGCATCGGCCTCGTGCTCTTCGACGAGGTGCTCCGCTTCCAGACCGCGCGCGCCGCCACCGCCGCCCGTGACCCGCTGCTCTCGAACGGCGAGCGGCCCACGCCGGGCTCCGATCGCATCGCGAGCAACGGCGGCATCTTCGGCGCCACGTACGTGAACCCCACGTTCGTATATAGGCCGCACCCGTCGCTCGATTTGAAGGCCGGGATGGTGCTCGCGCAGTCGACCGCGGACGTGGTCGATCCGTACCGCACCGCGACGAGCGGCAGCTACGTGAACTCGCGCGGTGGAAACCCCCGCGCGAAGGACTTCGGCCTCGAGCTCGACGCGGGCGTGGAGTGGCGCAAGCCCCTCGACTACGGGATGACGCTCTCGCTCGGCATGCAAGCGGGCATCTTGTTCCCCGGCGACGCGCTGGCCGATGCCCTCGGCGCGCGCCTCAAGACCCCGTGGGTCACCGTGACCCGCGCGGGCCTCTATTTCTGAGCGAGGCCCACGTGAAGTCTTCTCTGTCGTTCGTGGTCTCGGCCCTCCGTCGGGGCCTTCCCAAGGTCACGTTGGTCGCCGCGCTCGGCGCGCTCGTAAGCAGCGCCGCGTGCAACATCGACACGGTGCCGGAGCGGCTCGGGCCGGCGCCCGTTCGTGGTGGCCCCGAGGTCGTGTTCGATCCGGTGCGGCGCCCGCTCCCGGCAATCCCGCTCCCGAACGATTTTGCCACCTTCGCCGATCCGACGAGCCGCACCGGTCGCCGCATCAACGTGAGCCTGGTCGCGCCGACGCAAATGGAAGAGCGCGCGCGGAGGGACTTCTCCACCCTCGAGGGTTGGGGCCTCACCGCGCCGATTTCTGTCCAGTTTTCGCGATCTTCCGGCCAAGACGAGCGGCTCCCCGCCCTCGATCTCGACGATCTCCAGCGCCGGATGCAAAACGACGACTTCGACTTCGCGAACGATCCCGTTTACCTCGTCGACCTGACGACGGGCGTGCCGGTGTTCCTCGACGCGGGATCGGGCGCCTACCCCGTCACGGTGCGTGATCCGTTCAAGTACTTCCCGAACGATCCGAAAGCGAACGAGCCGAACATCGTCTTCGAGACGGTGGAAGAGGGCGCCGGGCTACCGCAGAGCGCGTACACGCCGGCGCTCGATCTCGACTTCGACGGGGTGCTCGATCACCCGAACACGCTCGACACGCCGTTCGTCGCGAATGGGTCGCGCGCGCCCGCGTCGCGCGGGATCCCGAAGGTGGACGACGTTCTCACCTTCTACGAGCGCGAGACCGACACCCTCATTTTGCGCCCGCTGCTCCCCCTCGACGAGCGGCACGAGTACGCGGTCGTGATCACGGACAGGCTCCGCGGGCAAAACCGGAAGCCCGTCGCGTCGCCGTTCGAGAACGTGTACCACCCGCAGCAGCGCGGCATGGTCTCCCGCGTGGAGGACGTGCTCCGCGATCCGAGGCTCGCGCGCTACTACGGCGACCTCTCCGGAAGCGGGCTCGATCACGTCGCGTTCACGTGGTCGTTCACGACGCAGCCGGTGGCGGAGGACATGCACGCGCTCCGCAATGGCCTCTACGGCAAGGGCGTGTTCTCTCGTTTCGCGACCCAGTTTCCTCCGGACGCCCATATTTTCCCGGCCGGCGGCCTGTCGGACGACCCCGCCGCGATCCCGGGTTGGAAGACCGAGAACGACGCGTGCCGCAAACGCGCGAGCGCCCCGTTCGTGATTCGGCCGAACGATCCGGACGTGCGCGCCACCTTCGAGCTGCTGTTCGCGGAGCTCTTCGGGTTCTCGAAGGGCCAGGTGAAGGCACTCCTCGAGGCGTACCAGTACATCGATCACTTCGTCGTCGGCAGCTTCAAGTCGCCCTTCTTGATGGGGGATCCGCGGAGCAAAGATCCGGACACGCGCTTCGACGCGAGCTTCGCGACCGGCGACGCCACGGTCACCACCGACGAGGTGCCGTTTTACATCGTCGTGCCGAAGCGCGGGGCGGGCGTGTCGCAGCCGTTCCCGGTCGCGCTCTGGGGCCACGGTGTCACCGGCCACGCGGACGAGGTGCTGCTCTACGCGGGTGACTTCGCGCGGCAGGGGATCTCGATCGTGGCGTACGACAACCCCGAGCATGGCGCCGTGCTCAGCGTCGCGCAGCGGATTTTTGCGCAGGCGAAGCTCCGCGACAACTGCCTCGTGCCTTGGATCACCGCGTTCGAGAAGGGCCGCGCGCGCGACGTGAACGGCGATGGCCTCCCCGACTCAGGCTTTTACTGGTGGACGAGCCACATCTTCCACACCCGCGACAACCTCCGCCAAGGCCTCCTCGACGGGATGCAGTTCCTTCGTGTGCTGCGCGCCTTCGATGGGAAAAAGAAGACCGATCAAGACTTCAACGACGACGGACGGCTCGACCTCGCGGGCGACTTCGACGGCGACGGGATCCCCGACATCGGCGGCCCGGGGGTGAAGTACTACGCGTCTGGCGAGTCGCTCGGTGGGATCATGGCCGAGCTGCAAGGTGGCGTGGAGCCGCTCCTCACCGCGACCGCTCCGATCTCGGGTGGCGGCTCTCTCGCGATGGACGTGGGCTTCCGTTCGTACGGCGTGGTCGACTCCGTGATGGGCCAAGTGATGGGCCCCTTCGTGGTCGCGGTGCCGGCGGAAGAGCGCGCCGAACAGAAGCGGGACAAGCGAAAGTCGGCGTGTGCGAAGGGCGAGCGCTCGGTCCGCCTCCACGTGAACGACGGGGTCGACGGCTACGAGATGGAGGTCGCGTGCCTCCGCGCGG
>JAAFHV010000043.1 GCA_013297655.1 Myxococcales bacterium
ACTCCCATGTACGACGTGCGCGACCTCGGCGTCCGCGCGCAAGATCCGACCGGGCCGCAGTATTCGTCCGCGCTTGCCGTCGATGGGTATGGCCTCCTCCACCTCGCCTACGTTCGGCCCACGTCCGACACCCGCTGCGCGATAGGCTACATGCGCCAAACCCGCAAAGCGGGGGTCGTCACCTGGCTCGACGACGGCGTGACCGACAACCTCCCCTGCGAGGACTACACCGGAGTCCGGATCGCCCTCGCGGTCGACGAGAAGGGGAGGCCGCATATTGGCTACGCGGTCGCGGGCCAAGGCTTGTTCTACGCCACCCGATTCGATCGTTGAGCTCGGACGTGCGGCGCTTCCGCGGCTCCGAGCTTCACGGCGTGCAGCCGTAGCGGGCGAGCGCGGCGGCGGTGGTCTCGCCGTCGTCGAGCTTTCGCACCGCGCGGGCGACGCCGTCCCACTCGAGACCGTCGATGCACCAGCCGGGGTTCTCGGTCTTGCCCGGCTCGGGCGCGACGCCGATCGCGAACACGTCTCCTACTTGCCACTCCAAGAAGCAGGCGTGCTCCCCATAGTGGACGACCCGCGCGCTCGAGCAGCCGCCGACCCGCACGAGCGTGACGTGCGTGCCGCCCGCCCCGGAGCACTCTTCGGCGACCTCGACCGCCCTGTACACGCCGACCGCGCGCGCGAGCCCGAACGCCTTGAGGTTCGCCTCCGCGTCACCGTCGTAGAGGCCACATTGGCCCACCTTCCCGGCCGGCACCGGGCTCACCGGACTAGACGTTGGTGCCGAGGGAGGTGAGGACGTGGGCACCGGCGCGCCGGTCGACGGAGGCGAAGAGGTGGGCCCGCTCGTCGCGGTGGACGTAGGCACGACCCCCGCAGGAGTGCCCTCGTCGAGGACCTTGCCCCCGCACGCAGCGACGAGAAAAAAGGCGGCGGAGACGGAAGCTAGGCGACGCATGCGCGAGAGGTTAGCACGCAAAAACGGGCCGCGCCGGGGCCCACGATAGGTGCGTAGGTGCGTAGGTGCGTGATGCACGTGGCTCGCGGGCCAGGTCAGCTCCCGCACAGGTACGTGGCCACTTTGACGATCGACTCTTGGCTGGACGCGCCGCGGCAGACGGGGATCCATACGCTCGCGTTCGCGTCGACGGCTTGGTTGCACGCGGCGTCGACGGTGAACGCGCAGACGGCGGTCTTCGCGGCGTCCGCGCACGCCTTCTTCGTGGCCTCGCTGCAGGTCGCGCAGACCGTGCTCGTGCACGTCGCCTGTCTGGAGAGCGGCACGGTGCACGCAGGTCGATTCGATACGAGCGCTGCGCAAGCGGCCTCGTTGGCGGCGAGGGCGGACTCGGAGACGGGAATCAGCGCCCCGACGGGGGTGGTCTTCGGATCGTCGCCGTCGAGCACGCCGAACATGCATCGCGCGCAGCTACGATTGGCGACGATCCAGGCGTCGCAGTCTGCGGTCGCGGCGATGCATTTGGCGTAGCCCTCGGTGATCTGCGGCGCCGTACACGCCCCCGCGCGGACAGAGGGAGCGATGCCCTCGACGACGAGCGCGGCGTCGTCCTGATAACAGGCGAGACCGGTCGGCTTCGTGTCTGCCGCCGCGTCGAGGGGAGTCGCGTCCGGGAGCGGGGCGCTCGAATCTCCCTCGACCGAGGCGTCGGCGTCGGTGGCTGGGGACACCGAAGAGCTGCACGCCGTCGCGACGACGAACGCTCCCACCACGATCGCGCAGACGAGGGCCTTGTGGAGCATGCCGAACGATCTCCCTCCTCCATGCGCGCCGTCAAGGCGAACGTCGTCGAAGGGGGCTCCGCGCGCGGCGTCGAATCAGCGACCGCTCAGGGCACGACCTGCTCTTGGGGCACGAGGATTCGTGTGCTTTGCGGGGGAACGCTGACCTTGATGGTCTTGTCGGCGCCCACGGTGAAGGTGGGCTTCTGCGGGTCCATCACGTCGACCAAGACGATACCGGCGGTGAGGCTCGTCGCCATCGCTTTGCCGCCCGCCTCCGTGACGCCCTCTTTTTTGCCATTCGAGTTCGCGACGACGAGGGCATACGCGTTTCCTGCGTCGCCGCCGGTGCGCTCGAAGGCGAACATTCCCGCGTCGGGCTCGTCCTTCGTGCTCGTGGTGGAGAAGATCACGCTCTGGTCACCACGCCGGAGCGCGGCGTAGCTCTTCCGGATGCGCGCGAGCTTGGAGAAGTGCAAGAAGGTGTCGCCCGTGGTCTTGAACTCGGTGTCCCACAGCACCTCGCGGTTCGCCGGATCGTTGCCACCGGCGAAGTCTTGCTCGGTGCCGTAATAGAGGCAGGGAATGCCCTCTTCCGTCATGAGGAGCGAGAGCGCGTTACGAAGGGAGGCCTTCTTCTCTTGTTCGTTTCCGCGTGCGAAAAACAGGAATCGCGCGACGTCGTGGTTGTCGATGAAGTTCACGAGCGCTTTGGTCGGCGGAATGCCCACGCCGTTCTCTTGCGGCTCCGCGGCGTAGTTCTTCGGCCGTTCGCCCCACAGATCGGCGATCTGTTTCGTGCCCTTCTGCTCGGCGTCGTTCGCGTACTGGTAAACGTCGCGATAAACCTGGAAGTGTTGCGAGAAGTAAAACACGCTGTCGAGGCGGTTCTTCTGGGTGTAGCTCCCGAGGAGCTTGTCGTTGCCGTCGAACGCCTCGCCGAACATGAGGAAGTTCTTCTTCCCCAAGGCCGCGAGCCGCTTACGAACGGCGGGGGCGAACATCTCCCAGAACTCGTATTCCACATGCTTCACGGTGTCGATCCGGAAGCCGTCGAGGTCGGTCAGCTCCACCCAGCGGGCGTAGGCGTCGACCATCGCCTCGCGGACCTCCGGGCTCTCCGTGTTCACGTCCTTCAGGCCGCCGGGGAAGTCCCCCAAGAGGCGCTGTTGGTCGTCGTCGTAGTTCAATATGCGTCCGAAGCCGTGATACCCCTCGAGCCGCCCGAGGATGCCCGGCTGCGGCGGCACGCGGTTGATGCTCGGATCTTGGATGAAAATGAGGGGCGCGCGCCCCGCGTTGCCGAGCGAAGTCGCGGCCTGAACCCCGCGCGGATCCCAGTCCGGATCGAACTCCGAGACGCGCTCCACCTTCGACGTGGACCCGGTTCCGCCGATGTAGATATCGGCCTTTCCGTTCAGGTTCATGTCGTAGAAGAACGCCTGCCCCATGTGGTTCGTCACGATGTCGAGCACCACCTTCAGCTTGCGCTTGTGGGCCTCCGCGACGAGCTGACGAAGATCGGCGAGCTCGCCGAAGTGGGGATTCGTCTTGGTGAGGTCTTGTGCCCAGTAGCCGTGATACCCGTCTACGTCGGCGTCGGTCTCCACGTTCTTCACGACGGGAGAAATCCAGAGCGTGGTGACGCCGAGGCTCTCGATGTAATCGAGGTGCTCCACCATGCCGAGCCAGTCGCCGCCTTGGTAGCGCGCGAGCGCGCCGGGCCGCACTTGGAAGTCGTTGTTCACGGTGCCGTTCGCGAAGCGGTCGACGAGCACTTGGTAAATGACCTCGTCGCGCCAATCGCCGACCCGCGTGCCGAGCACGGGCTGCGCGCCCTCCTCCGGGATCGATACACATGCCGTCTGGTTCACGAACGCAGACAGCGCGACGGACAGGGCGAGGACGGTGGTGGCTTTTTTCATCGCTTGGGCTCGGGCGAAGGGTCGCTTCGGAGGGACGGGGGCTTCCGGTCGCGGGCGGCGATCACGGGTACGAGCTCGAGTTGAACCACCACTCGGCGCCGATACCGAGGTAGTGATCGACGCCGCGCTGGGCGACGATGTCTTCGGCGGCATAGAGGCGCTTGGCCCCGCTGTCGCGCGCGGTGAGGGCGTAAAGGAGGCGAATCTGCGGGCGCTTGAAGGTGCCGCGCCCCGAGGGCGAGAAGAAGGGCATCACCGCGAAACGACCGACCTGCGCCGTGAGCGGGCCGTCGGTGTTGGGGTCGATGACCTGGAGCCTACGCTGCTGATAGCTGCCTTCGATCGACATGCCGAAGTGGTCGTTGAAGAAGAACGAGGGCCGCGCGACGACGGCGCCTTCGTCGTACTTCTGAGTCGTCGAGGTGTCGGTCGAGGCGTCGCGGAAGAAGCGCACGTAGCCGCCCCACGCGACCGCGAACGGCCCCTGCTCGATGTTGCCGGAGAACGCGATGCGGGTGTCGCTCGCGCCGGCGGTGCTGCGGTCGATGGTGAACGTGGTGGGCGACTCGAGCGGATCGTAGGCCGCGATGCCGCGCGCGTGGCGGAGGAAGAGGTGCGCGTGGGTGTCACGCTTGCCTGTAAAGTAGGTGAGCTGACTGCCAATCATGAACCCGGTGTCGGACGGGAGATCGCGGTCGCGCTGGGTGAGCGGATCTTGGAATACGCCGGACGAGATTTGGTGCGCCTCGCCGTAGAGCGAAACTTTGAAGCCCTGGTCGTCGTCGGCGAAGAAGCGCGCTTGCGGCCCGTTCTTGAAGAGCTGCGTGATTTTCAGCGTCTCCACCATGCGCGGGCGATCGAGCTTGGTGACGTTCACCGTGCCGAAGCCGAACGGAGCGACGACCGGCACCTGCTGGAACTGGTAGGGGTTGTCGAGGCGCTGCTGGCCCATGTGGACCGCCAAGATGGTCTTGCCGGCTTTGGAGTCGAACGAGCCGAACGCGCCGCCGCCGACGGTGTTCTGGTTGTCGAGTGGCCACCAGTTGAGAAGATAGATGTCGTCGCCGCGGTACATGCGCGAGCCGGCCCAGAGATTGATCTTCTCGTAGCTGCCCTGCGCGTAGAGGTTGCGCACCCCGATCGCGTTCATCGAGTTGCCGTTGAAGTGGAAAAACGGCGGAAACAGCGCGAGCGTGGCGACGACGCGGCCCTTCGTTTTTTCGCTCCACGTGTCTTCGCGACGGAGCTCGAGCTCGGCGTAGCTGCCCTCGTCCACCACGCGCGGACCGAAGGCGACGATGTTGGACCCGCGACCGAGGCGGCCCTGGAGATCCGTCGCCGCCCACACACGGCCGTAAGAGCCGAACTCGAAGTGCCCTTCGTGCCCGCTGCTGGGAGCAGGCAGGTAAGGGGAGGGCGCCGGGGAGGTGATGCTGTTGCCAGTGGAAGCACCCTGGCTTCCCGCCGAGTCGACCGGGCGAACGCGCGAGTCGTCCACCGGCGGTGGCTTCGCGGCGGCGGGCGCGACCTGGGAGCCCTGCGCGCCGCGCGGCTCAAGCGGTGTCACGCGCGAGTCGTCCGTAGGGACGGGGGCGTTCGGTGGGGGGGCGCTCGCCGGGGCGGGCGGAGCTTGCGCAACCGCGCCGAACGAGACGAGCGAGGTCGCGACCAGAGGCGCGACGAAAAAGAGCGAACGATGGAGAAGACGCGCCACGGACCACCGAATTAGCATGCCCGTAGGCACCGGCCACCTAAAAGTCACTCAGGGGTGCGTGACGCATTGCGCACGGCGAAAAAAGGGGGTTCGGCGCTCGCCGAATCGCTGGCGGGGCCCCGTTTCGACGACGCCGCGGTAGCCTCGGGCATGCCCGTCGCCGTGGTCACGACGCTGCCCGCCGTCATCCCGCGGGCCACAGCGTGGAGGTCATCTGGTACGTCGAGCTCGCCGATCCGTCGCGCGAGCTCGCTGAGCCTCGGATCCTCGATCTCGATACGATGATCGAGTACGGCGCCGCCGTGCACCACACGTCGGAGCCGCCCGAGCTCGGCGTACCGACGCCCGCTCTCCCGGTCGGCGTGCGGTCCGGCCTCCGTCGCATCCGAACGCTGCGCGGCACGGTGCGCCGTTGCATCGTCACGCAGGTGCGCGGGTACGAGGGGCTGCAAACTCGCGTCACATTGCTCGTGGAGCCGCACTCGCCGACTACCCCCTACCGCTGAGCCCTGCGCAGGCTGGGCCGAGAATTGCCGCTCGTCGGCGCTTATTCGGGAGTCGGTTTCGGGAGCTCGGCCGTCATTTCGAGCATGGTCGTGCGGAACCCTAGTTTGGCAAAGAGCCTTTGTGCGTTTTCGTTCTGGGTCGCGGTCAGCAACACCACACGAGGAGCGCCGCGGCGGGTCATCTCCGCTTGGATCGCGCGGACCAGCGCCTCGCCCACACCGCGCCCCCGCGCGCGATCGTCGACATAGATATCGTGGAGCTTCCCGCAGGCGTCGAGGAGCGCGAAGTAGTCGCGACCCTCGAGGGTGCCGTACACGTAACCCATCAGCTCGCCGTCGACGAACGCAGCGAGGAGCACCGTCTTCGGATCGCCGAGCACCCGCGGCAGGAAGCGCGCGTATCCCGCCGCCGGATCGTCGAGGTGAAGGAAGCGCTCTTGGTCGAACGCCTCGTGCTGCGCGACCAACATGCCTGCGAGGCGCGCGACGGCGGGGATCTCATCGAGCGTGGGAGGGCGAACGACCACCATGGGCGCCGAACGTAGGGGCTCTCGGCCCGCGGAAGAAGCGCGCCGATCGCCGACCCCGGACAGGTCCATGTGCCACCCTGAGTCGCGACCGCGCTCGACCTCGCTTTCTCCTCGCCGAAGCACGGCAAATCCAGGTGTAGCGGTCGTGGCATGTGCCGTGCATAATCATCGATTGATGAACCGACTCAAGATGCTCTCATTCGCGGTCGCGCTCGGGTTGGTGGGGGCGTTCGGCGCCACCGTGGTGGCCGAGGGGCGCGCCGAGGCGTGCGGCGGCTGCTTCGTTCCGGCGGAGGACGCCACGGTCGTGACCGACCACCGCATGATCCTCTCGGTGGGCAACAACGAGAGCACGCTCTACGACCAGATTCGGTACCAAGGTCTGCCGACCGAGTTTGCCTGGGTGCTCCCGATCTCGGGCGACGCCACGGTTGGCCTCTCCGCCGACACGCTCTTCAGCACCATCGGCGGCTTCACGCAGACCACCGTCGTCGCGCCGCCGCAGAACTGTCCGCCGCGCCCGAGCTGCGAGGGGGACGACGAGACCAGCTACACTTCGGGCCGAGACTCCGCGCAATCTCCCGCTCCGAGCGCGGGCGGCGTGACGGTGACGAAAGAAGAGAACGTAGGCCCCTACGCCACCGTTCAATTGCAATCGACGGACGCGGAGGCCCTCAACAAGTGGCTCGCGGACAACAAGTTCACGGTGCCCGCGGACGTGAAGCCCGTGATTGCGCAGTATGTGAAGGAGAACTTCAATTTCCTCGCGCTCAAGCTCCGCCCCGGCGCGAACGTGCAGGCGATGCGCCCCGTGCGCGTGACCACGAAGGGCCCGAACGTGGTGCTCCCGCTTCGCATGGTCGCCGCCGGCACCGGGCCTATCGTGGGCATTACGCTCTGGGTCGTGGGCCAAGGCCGCTACGAGCCGACCAACTTCCCTACCTTCGCCGTCAAAGCCGACGAGCTCTTCTGGGATTGGACGAAGAGCGAGAGCAACTTCAAGGCTCTCCGCGCCGAGCGCGCCGCCGCTGGGAACAACCGAAGCTGGGAGATCGAGAGCGCGTTCCGTTTGCCCGTCGGGCAGATCACGCTCCCGCTGGAGAACGGGGGCCGCTTCGGCAATGGCGGCAGCGGCGACTACACCGCGATCCCGCCCTCTGGCAACGACCCCGGAAAGTCCGTCGAAGAGGTGCGCAAGGAAGACCTCGACGTGCTCTTCGGAGGAGCGTCGCGCCCGAGCGACGTCTTCGTCACCCGCATTCGCACCGACATCGCTCACGCCGCCCTCTCGGAGGACTTGCTCCTTCGCGCCCCCGCCGACCAATCGCTCTTCTCGAACATCCGCCAGGTCACGAAGGAGCTCAACGAGCCGCTCTGTCCTGTCTATGTAGGGTGCACGCAAAACGGCGTCGCGCCGCGGAGCGAGGCGTTTCGTCGGTCGACGGAGAGCTGCTCCACGACCGGCGCGCTCCCCAAGAGGGTTTCGCCGCTGCGGCCCTCGGTTTCGTCGGTCTCGCGGTCGTGCGCGCGGGCCGCCGCCGCCGCAAGTCTTGAGCTCGAAGCGACCTCTCTTCTCTTAACTCTCGATAGCGTGACCTCGTTCGCCGTCGGCGTACCCGCTACGACGTCGCGCGAGCTCCAAAAGGACGTATCCAATGAAGCATCGTTTTGCCGTGCTCGCCCTCTCCGGAATTTTGGCCGCGACCGGTGCCTTCGCGCTCGAGGGGCGCGCCGAGGCGTGCGGCGGCTGCTTCGTTCCCGCGGAGGACGCCACCGTCGTGACCGACCACCGCATGATCCTCTCGGTGGGCAACAACGAGAGCACGCTCTACGACCAGATTCGTTATCAGGGGTTGCCGACCGAGTTCGCCTGGGTGCTCCCGATCTCGGGCGAGGCCAAGGTCGGCCTCTCCGCCGACACTCTCTTCAGCACCATCGGTGGCTTCACCCAGACGTCGATCATCGCGCCGCCGCAGAACTGCCCCGCGCCGACCGACTGCAACAGCGACAACGAAGCGACGAGCGCCTCCGATAGCCGCGGGTTCGCCGATGCCGGCGCCGCGAGCCCGGGCGGCGTGACGGTGACGAAAGAAGAGAACGTAGGCCCCTACGCGACGGTTCAACTGCAATCGACGGACGCGGAGGCCCTCAACAAGTGGCTCGCGGACAACAAGTTCACGGTGCCCGACGACGTGAAGCCCGTGATTGCCCAATACGTGAAGGAGAATTTCAATTTCCTCGCGCTCAAGCTCCGTCCCGGCGCGAACGTGCAGGCGATGCGGCCCGTGCGCGTGACCACGAAAGGGCCCAACGTGGTGCTCCCGCTTCGCATGGTCGCCGCCGGCACCGGGCCTATCGTGGGCATTACGCTCTGGGTCGTGGGCCAAGGCCGCTACGAGCCGACCAACTTCCCCACCTTCGCCGTCAAAGCCGACGAGCTCCTCTGGGATTGGACCAAGAGCGAGAGCAACTTCAAGGCCCTCCGCGCCGAGCGCGCCGCTGCAGGTAACAACCGAAGCTGGGAGATCGAGAGCGCGTTCCGCTTGCCCGTGTCGCAGATCACGCTCCCCCTCGAGAACGGCGGGCGCTTCGGCAACGGTGGAAGCGGCGACTACGCAGAGATCCCCGCCAGCGGAACCGAGCCCGGCAAAACCGTCGCCGAGGTCCGCAAGGAAGACCTCGACGTGCTCTTCGGCGGCACGAACCGGCCCGCCGACGTCTTCGTCACCCGCATTCGCACCGACATCGCTCACGCCGCCCTCTCTGAAGATTTGCTCCTCCAGGCCCCCGCCGATCAAGCCGTCTTCTCCAACATTCGCCAGGTCACGAAGGAGCTCAACGAGCCGCTCTGCCCTGTGTATGTAGGATGCACGCAGACGGGCACCGCCCCTCGCAGCGAGGCGATCAGCCGCGCCGCGCAGTCCAACTGCTCCAGCAGCGGCGCCCTTCCGAGCAACGGGTTCGCCGCCGCCGGCCTCGCCTTCGTCGGTATCGCCGTCGCCAACGCCGCGCGCCGTCGCCGCGTCCGCAAAGCCTGATTTACCCGCTTCGGGACTACCGAGGCGTCGACCCAAAGGAACACCCATGAAGCATCGCACGTCCGTCTTGGCGCTCTCGGGAATGGTGGCCGCCCTCGGCCTCGTGGCTTCGGAGCGCCCGGCTTCGGCTTGCGGAGGGTGCTTCGTGCCTCCGGAGTCGAACACCGTGGTCACCGACCACCGCATGCTGCTCTCCGTGGGTCAGGGGCAGTCCACCCTTTACGATCAGATTCGATACCAAGGCTCGCCCGAGTCGTTCGCGTGGGTACTTCCCATTTCGGGCGAGGCAGAGGTGGGGCTCTCCGCGGACACCGTGTTCTCCGTGCTCGACTCGCTCACCCAGGTGGGCGTCGTCGCGCCGCCGCGGAACTGCCCTCCCGCTCGCGACTGCGACTCACGCAGCTTTGGGACTCCTTCGTCTCCGAACGCAGGAAGCGCCTCTCCCGAAGACGGCGTCACGGTCACCAAACAGGAGGTGATTGGCCCCTACGAGACGGTGCAGCTCCAGGCGACCAACCCCGAAGCGCTGAACCAGTGGCTCGCGACGAACCGGTTCACCGTGCCGGACGACGTGAAGCCCGTCGTCGCGCAGTACGTCCGCGAGAGCTTCAATTTCCTCGCGATGAAGCTCATCCCCGGCGCCTCGGTGCAGGCGATGCGTCCGGTGCGTGTCACCACCCGCGGCGCTTCGGTCACGTTGCCGCTCCGCATGGTCGCCGCCGGCACCGGCGCGACGGTGGGCATCTCGCTCTGGGTCCTCGGTCAGGGCCGCTACGAGCCGCAAAACTTCCCCGCGTTCGTGATCAAACAAGAAGAGCTCGCCTGGGATTGGAACGCCAATCAGTCGAACTACAAGACCATCCGCGAAGAGCGCACGCGCGCCTCGAATGGCCGCGCGTGGGAGCTCGAGTCGAGCCTCGCCCTCCCCACAGAGCAGATCGACAACGGCGTTCGTAACGGCGGCTTCGTGGGCAGGCCCGGCCCGCAGCCCACCACCCCCGGCGACGACTACGCCGCGATCCCGGCCGCGAACGGAAACCCCGGAAAAACAGCCGCAGAAGTGCGCGACGAAGATCTCGGGATCTTGCTCGGGCGCGTGATCTCCGGAGCCCAGATCCGCGTCACGCGCATGCGCGCCGACCTGAACCACGCCGCGCTCTCGGAGGACTTGCTCCTCACCGCGCCGGCCGACCAAGCGCTCCTCGGCAACACCCGCCAAGTCACGCGTGAGCTGAACGAGCCGCTCTGTCCGGTCTTCAGCGGATGCGACCAAGTGGGGCAGGCGCCGCGCAGCGAAGCGGCAGCGCAGGCTTCCGGTGGCTCCTCGTCCGCCTCGAGCTGCTCGACGGGCAACACGAATTTGGCCTCCGGTGGCCTCCTCGGCGGCGCGTTCGTGGTCCTCGGCCTCGCGTTCGTGCGCTCGCGCCGCGAAAAACGAGCCTGATCCGAGGGTCGTTCGGGGTGGGCGCGGCGACGGGGCCCCCACCCCGTGTACCGCGCCCTCGTTCGCGTGAAGTATGCATGCGTGTGGTGTGCATGCATATCTGCGCGCCGCCGTCATCCACGCGCGCTGCGACCTGAGGAGACGCGTCGCTCACCGCGCGTCGGATACGCACGGGCGGCCAGAGCTTCCCGTGCGTTCGTTCGTTCGAAGGTCCCGCGCGGCCCGCTCCCGTATTCGGAGGCGAGCGGGCCGGCTCAGATCCCGCTGTCGAGCGCCGGGGGCTTTGGCTCCGGCGGGCGTGGGAGGGGAGGGGAGAGCACGTCCATCGCGGCCGCGCGCGCCTGCTGCACGTCCTTCGCGTCGTCTCCGTCCGGATCGAGCGCGCGCGCCTCGTCGAGAAGATCGATGCACGCGCGGGCTGCGCCAGCGGAGCACTCGGTGAACGCGCGACGGCGGAAGTCTTGCGCGAGCTCCTGCGGGGTGCGTTCGGGCGCGACGCTCGAGGGGACGTCTTTTGTGATCGGCTCCGGGTGCACCGGATGAAAGAGAAATTGCCTCCCGAGCGCCGCCGCGATGCCGAGCGCGGCGAGGGCGGCGACATAGAGCGACCATCGGCGCCGGAAGTGCTCGCGTAGCCGGCTCACGCGTTTGCGCACCCGCGTCGCGGGCAATCGAGACTCCTTCGCGATCGACTCGAGGCTCTCGCCGTCGGCCTCGCGAAGCATCCACTCGAGCGTCTCCTCGGCGCCGTCCCCGCTCGGCATTTCGTTCGCGGCCCAGCGCAAGATGTCGTCGTCGTCGGCGACCTTCGCGCTCTCGTCGGCGATCTTCGCGTTCTCGTCGGCGGCGTCGCCCACGTTCCCGAGCAGCTCACGACGCTTCCTGAAGTGGTCAATCATCTTGTTGCGCGCGACCGCCGCCACCCAGCGCCGGAGCAACACAGGATCTTCGTTTGCCTTGCCCGCGGCGACGGCCTCGGCGAGCGCGCTCTGCACGAGGTCCTCCGCGTCGTCCTCCGGGAGCCGCCGCGCGAGCGCACGAACGAGGGCAGCGCGGAACCGCGTGTCACCGAAAGGATGCGACGGATCGTAGGCGGTCATCGGACGAGGGCTCTTCGGAAGCGACACCAGGGTCGACATAGCCAAAAAACGTTCGACACGATCGAAGTGTGACCGTGTCCGCGAATTTCTTTTTTTTCGATTCGCGTGGTCACGAACCTCCTCGCCACTCGATCTCCCGTCGAGTCCCACGCGAATCCCGCCGCCGGCGGAGGACGCGCGGGCCAATGCGCGCTTCGTCGCGCGGGAGGTCGTCATGTCGATGGCGAGGAAAGTCGCGTTTTCCATTCTCTTTTTGTTCTCGTTGCTCGGCGCGTCGTTCGCCTCCATGCGCGATCTCCGCGCCGCGACCGATCTCCCGCCGCATGAGCCGGCGCTCGCCGCTCGCCCCGCGCCCGAGCCGCCCGACACGCCGAGGCCTGCCCGCCGGTTGCCGCGTGAGATCGTCTACGTGCACGGCCGCGGGGAGAATCCGACCGCGGAGGGCTGCCCCGTGCTTCGCGCGCTCCTGATGGCAGAGGGATACACGCGTTGCCCGTCCGGGAACACGCGGCTCTGGGGGGGATTCGATTGGGTCGGCCGCGGAGAGGAAATGGCGAGTCGCCTCGATATTGAAGAATCTCCCCTCGAGCCCAAGCTCGATGCGCTCGCGAAACCGAGTATCCTATTTGGCTTTTCGCAAGGGGGGTATGTCGCGCCGGCCATCCTCGCCGCGCGGCCGGGCCGGTTCTTCGCCGCGATCCTCGTCGGCGCCGACGTGCCGCTCTGGAAGTCGGGGCTCGAGCGCGCGGGGGTCCGTCGTATCGCGCTCGCCGCCGGGCAGTGGGACAGGACCTACGAGGGAATGAAGCGCACCGCGAAGCGCCTCGCACGCGAAGGGTTCGACGCCCGCTTCGTTGATCTCGGCGCGGTGGGCCACACGTACTTTCCAAAAGAACCGCACGACATCGTGGACGTCGTCGCGTGGCTCAACCAGGCCGAGACGAGCGGCGCCGACCTCGGCTGGTGACGAACGGGAGATCCGCGCGCCACGTGCGGGCGAGCCTCGGTGCCGCTCCGGGCGCGCGCGTCGCTCACCGAGGAACGGGCGAGTCGTGGGTGTGCGCGCGGATCTCTTCTCCTTTGTTCGCAACCCGACTAACGTCCCGTTCGTGATCGGCCGCCTCACGGGCATTCTCTCGGATGAAGACGACGGGTCCCTCCTCGTCGACGTGAACGGCGTGGGGTACGAAGTGGTCGCGCCGCTCGGCACCCGCGGTCGGGCCAAGGTCGACGCTCAAGGCCGCGCCACGTTGCTGGTGCACACCCACGTCCGCGAAGACGTGCTCCAGCTCTTCGGGTTCGCGACGGACGCCGACAGGTTCGCGTTTCGCACCCTCATCGCGGTGAGCAGCGTCGGCCCGAAGACCGCGGTCGGCATCCTCAGCGCGTTGCCCGCTCACGATCTCGCGCGCGCCATCTCGCGGCGGGAGCTCTCCACCCTCACTTCGGTCTCGGGGGTGGGCAAAAAGACGGCCGAGCGGCTCCTGCTCGAGCTGAAAGACAAGCTCCCCCTCAGCCCTGGCACCGAGGCGGGCCAAGGCTCCGACCTGTCGCGCGAACGCGGGCCGACCCACGTTTCCGCGGCGTCCCAAGCGTCCGGCGACCTCCTCGCGGGTGCGCTCGTAAAAATGGGCTACAAGCAGGTCGAGGCGGATCGGGCCGTCGCCCTGCTCGGGGCGCGGGTCGCAGAAGCCGAACTTCCGACGCTCCTCCGCGAAGCGCTCGCCCTCCTCGCCAAATAGGCAATCTTCATGGCCAAGAAGTCTCGACGGAACACCACCAAACGCCAACGTAGCGAGCGGCGCTTCTTGCCGCAGAGCGCCTCCAATCCTTGGCTCGTCCGTGCTCCTGGCGCGATCGGGGCGATGGG
The DNA here is from genome assembly GCA_013297655.1 of Myxococcales bacterium. Classification (GTDB taxonomy): domain Bacteria; phylum Myxococcota_A; class Polyangia; order Polyangiales; family Polyangiaceae; genus JAAFHV01. Next base: position 13,871 of record JAAFHV010000043.1, read on the forward strand.
CATCGGCGCGGGCGTTTGGGGCTATTTTTACGGCCACTTCGTCCCCGACGAGGCGCACCCGGTGCAGGGCACGGCCTACAACATTCCGCTCTTCGTGCTCGCGGGCGGCGCGGTGCTCATGGCGGCCGCGATTTGGTTCGGCACCTCGGGTGAGGCGGCGATCCGCGTCGGCGATCCTGGCATCTCGGTCGAGAAGGGCGACATTCGCCGCATGCCGTGGTGGAAGGTGAAGTCGATCTCGTTCGACGGGCCCTCCGAGTCGCTCGTCGTGACTGGCAAAGACGAGGCCGACGCCGACTTCTCGTTCCGCGTCCGTGGTCGCGCGCACCCGCTCGCCGTCGCGTGGATCGTGAAAGAGGCGGAGGCGCGGATCCCCAAGAAGCTCAACGTCGACGACGCCGATCTCGCGCGCATCGGCGAGGCTCAAGAGGGCGGAACCAAGCTCGTCTTGGAGCCGCTCCAAGTCGTCGGCCGAAGGTGCGCCGCGACGAAGAAGCTCATCGCCTACGAGCCCGAGGGCGTGGTGTGCCCGGCGTGCGAGCGCGTCTACCACAAGGCGAGCGTCCCTCGAAAATGCGCCTGCGGGAGCGAGTTCTCGAAGAGCCAGGTGAGCGCCGCGGAAGCCGACGACGACGTCGACGAGCCCGTCCGCGTCGCGGAAGCCGACGACGAGAAGTCCGACGCCAGCGCCGAGGCGTGAGCGTGGGCAGCGCAACATCGCGCGAGCGGCGCTTCGTCCTTTTCCTCGCCCTCGTTTTCCGCTTTGATCGCGCGTCATGAGCGCGAGCGAGAAGCCACTCTTGGCGCGAGGGCAGGGCGCGAGCCCCGGGATCGCGACCGGTAAAATCGTGTTCGTATCCGACGAAGCGGTGAAGCTCGCTGCGGCGGGCGAGAGCGTGATCCTCGTCCGTATCGAGACCGAAGCGGAGGACACCCCCGGCCTCCGCGCCGCCGTCGGCATCGTGACCACCCGCGGCGGCCTCACGTCCGACGCCGCGATCATCGCGCGAAGCCTCGGCAAGCCGTGCATCGCCGGCTGCACCACGGTGAGTGTAAACTACAGCGAAGAGAAGCTCGTCATTCGCGGCGGGCCCACCCTCGCGAAGCACCACGTCATCACGATCGACGGTGCTCGTGGTCAGATCCACGAAGGCTGATTGCGGCGAGGTCGTGCATGCGAACGTGTTCGTGGTTCGAGCTCTCGATCGCGCGAACGCCGACACACGAGCGACCGGGTTAGTCCGTTCGTTTCGTTACACGTAGCGGAGGAACGATGACGACGAAGACGGTGGCGGTGCTCGGCGCGGGGACGATGGGTCGCGGGATCGCGCAGATTTGCGCGCAAAAGGGGCATCTCACGCGTCTCGCCGACGTGGACGAGGGCCGCGCGAAGGGGGCCCTCGCCGACATTTCGAAGACGCTCGAGAGGCTCGTCGAGAAGGGAAAGATCACGGGCGACCAGCGTCACGCGACGATGTCGAACCTCTCTGTCGCGCCGACGGCGAAGCTCGCGTGCGAGGGCGCGGAGGTGATCGTGGAGGCCGTGTTCGAGAGCATGGCGGTGAAGGTGGAGCTCTTGTCCGAGGTGATCCCGGTCGCGGAGAAGTACGCCATCGTCGCGAGCAACACTTCGTCGCTCTCGATCACGGAGCTAGGCGCGCGTCTAGGGGTCGCCGAGCGCACGGTAGGCCTCCACTTTTTCAACCCGGTACCCGTAATGGAGCTCGCGGAGGTCGTGCGCGGGCTAAGCACCTCGGAGAAGACGGTGGAGCTCACGGTCGCCTTCGCGAAGGAGCTCGGCAAGACCCCGATCGTCGTCAACGACATGCCAGGCTTCGCCACGAGCCGCCTCGGCGTCATCCTCGGAGCCGAGGCGATGCGCATGCTCGAGCAAGGCGTCGCGAGCGCCCAAGACATCGACCGAGGCATGGAGCTCGGCTACCGCCACCCCATGGGCCCCCTTAAGCTCACCGATCTCGTCGGCCTCGACGTCCGCCTAGCGATCCTCGAGCACCTCCACCGCGAAATCGGCGAGCAATTCCGCCCCCCCGCGCTCCTCCGTCAAATGGTCCGCGCCGGCAAGCTAGGCAAAAAAACCGGCCAAGGCTTCTACCTCTGGGAAAACGGCGAACCCAAACCCCACCCCTAACCGAGTGCCCCGAGCAAGGGCGGGTCTCCGAGCCCAAGCGGGTCTCCGAGCCCAAGCGGGTCTCCGAGCGAGGGCGGGTCTCCGAGCGAGGGCGGGTCTCCGAGCCCGAGCCAACGAACCCATGAAGGTAGGGCGATTCGGGGCGAGACCGAGCTCCAGCTAGGAGGCCGCGCGGAGCGTACTCCTGTACGTGAGCACGGCCGACGACGCTGGAGCGAAGGTATCGCCCCGAAGCGCCCTGCCTTCAGTACGTGAGCACGGCCGACGACGCTGGAGCGAAGGTATCGCCCCGAAGCGCCCTGCCTTCACTTCAGGTCCAGTGGCCGGCGCGGAGGGCGGCAGCGTCGATGACTTTGACCTTCGGGGTCATCGCCTCGCGGAAGCTCTCTTCGTCCTCGTCGTCCATGATCGCGTCGCCGAAGCCGGTCGCGACCTCCATTCCCATCGCCAAGATGCGAAGGAACTGGGCAAAGCTCGACGCGGCGAGGGTGGGAACCCACTTCTCCTGGCCGCTCATCGCCGTGTACACGGGGCAATCGCCCTCGGGGTCTGGCTTGGAGACGTCGAGGAAGTACGGATCGCCGAGGAGCGCGCTCTCCCCGACGATGACCCAAGACGGCTTCCACTCCGGGCCGCCCTCTCGCGGGGCCTGCGCCTGCTCGAGCTCCTCCGCCGGAATGAGGCGAATCTTCTCGACGGGCGTCGCCGTCTCCACCCGGACCGGGTTCGCGGAGAGCAAGAACGCACGGTAGCGCGGCGGAATCTTGAACTTCTTCTTCAGCTCGTCGACCAGCGGGGCGGGGGTCTTGGCGAGGGCGAGGTCGATCTTCCGGCGCTTGAAGATTTCCTTGAGCGCCTCGACCGCTTCTGAAAGATCACTGTCCACGCCGGCCTCGATTCGATGCGGTGCGCTAGAAGAGGCGCCCCTGAGAGCCGCAGAACGGTACCACTTTTTCGACGAAGGCTCCCGGATTTCTCCCTTCGGAGACCGTCTCCCCGCGCCGCGCAACTCGCTGCTACGAGCCGCTACTAGAAGAGCGGGCGTCCTAAAGCCCGGCGTCGGGGTCTTTGGGCTCGATTTTGGGGGCGGAGAGGGTCTGCCCGGGGCACACGATGGTGAGCTCGGCCTTGGTAGACGAGACGGGACCTTGAATGCTCCGGACCGCCTCGGCGTAGGCCTCGACCGCACGGCGGACGGCGTTCACCTCCGGCGCGCTCGACTCCACGGCGGACGAGAGGTGGGCGAGCTCGTTGCCGGGAGCGTCGAGCGTGAGGTGGTAGGTCTCGGGGGTGGAGCTCACCGGCACGAGCGCACAAACGGCAGGGCGCACGATTTTCTCGGCCCACAGTGGCAGGTCGACCCCGCTCGGCCCCACGAAGGGCTTGCACGCGCCGCCCTCACGGTACTGCCCAACCTGGCAAGGTTCGGAAATTGCGCAGGTTTTTCCGTTCCAGACCTGGTGGTAGCGGCAGAACGAGGCGGGCCGACAGCCGAGCTTGCCGTGCCCGAGCTCGAGGGCGCCGGTGGGGCAGGTGAGGCGCTCTCCTTCATGAAGCCCCAACCAGGAGGCCTCGGGAATCTCGGCGACCTCCTTCGCGGGGATGCAGGAGCCCTTGGTGGGATCGAGGGCCTCGCCGCGCTCGCACGCGACGGCGCACGTGTCCACGGTGGACGGGTGCGGCCCGCAGGTAGCGAGCTCGGCTGCATGATCGGCGCAGGCTCCTCCGACGGCGACGAGCGACTTCGGGCACGGACAGCCGACCCTCGTTTCAGTGGTGTCACACGATGCCACCGGGAGCGGAGCAGGGGCGCTCGGTTTGCACCCTGTCGCCTCGAGCGACGCCGCAAATCCAGCCATGATCAGCCCGAAGAATGCCCGTGACTTCCATCGAAACTGGGCTAAGCCAGGTCGCATCGTAAGAGCTTACTCGGTTTCTCGCGTGCACGTCATTGGCGGGAGCTTCCTGAATTCCGCGTGAGAAAGAAATCGCCTGGTCTCGGCAAAGAAGGCGTCCTTGACGCCCTCCCGCGGCCAAGGCTAAGTCACGCCGCCCCGCGAACGCGCGTGGGTTGGTTTTGGTGCCCGCTCTTCCACGGGAGAGGGCGGGCGCGAGGGGCGAAGGCGACAACCTCCGCACGGGGCGCGCGAGTCAATGCTCTAACGGCACCGGTTCCAGCAGCGGCACGATAACTTCAACTGCTGGAAAAGATTCACAATAGTTCCTGGAATACAGTTTGCTAGAGAGCACGTGGTCGTTTCGGGCAATCGGAACCCTGCGTGTTTGTTCAAGGAGGTCGGGATGCAATCGAGGTGGAAACGACGACTCGGGTTGGGGGCCCTCGCGGCCACTCTTGCCTGGGCGTCCGTTGGCTGCGCTGGCGAGCGTGAGCCGATAAACAGAGTTCAAGCCAACGCGATGCCGAAGAGCTTCTTCATCGGCGCCATCGCGGACAACAACGACGACCCCGAGTTCTACATGCGGAACACGGTCGTCGACGTTCCGTACGGTGCTGGGCAGGACGGCCTCTTCACGGCCACCTACGCGCAACCGACGAACCGTATCAAATGGGAAGTTCAAGAGCGCGCGCTCATCGCGCGTTCGACCTTCGAGCGCATCCAAGACAGCGACAACAAAGGCACCCGTCGTACCAACGACGGCCAAGTCGTCGCCATGTTCGCGATCGAGAGCCACTTCGACATCCGCCGCGACTACAACCCGGGCACGGGCGAAGAGTCGAACACGATCGTCGAGAACGCGGGCGACCGTCCCTGGTACCAGCGCGAGTACATTCGCGTCGACTGGTCCAAGAACATGGTCACCGACGGCTACGAGGTCGACACGCTCTCGCAGGTCGGTCTCTACGGCGGCGTGAAGTTCAGCCCGCTCGAGTACAAAGTCGAAGATCCGAACGACCCGAACGCCCCCGCGTTCGCGCCGGAAGAAGGCTACTTCGACGTCGCCACCAAGGCGTTCGCCGTCCCCGGCCTCATCAACACGCCCTGGGGCGAGTACCCCGCGTGTTGGTTCTACGGCGCCCCCGCCTCGAACTGCAACCCGACCGAGCTCACCCTCCGTCTCTCGTTCAAGAAGGTCACCGAGACCGACTACGAGCCGAGCGACTGGGACGGCACCCGCATGGACGCGTTCGGCGCGTTCTACGCGAGCCGCTACGGCTACGAGCGCAACTACGGCATCCTCGACCAGCAGTGGCATCGCCTCGCGGCGAAGTACAACATGTTCGAGCGCAGCCACATCTCGTCCGGCCAGGGCGAGAACGAGGTCTTCGCCCAGTGCAACGTCGACTTCTGGCGTGACAAGAACGGCGACGTCCAGAAGTTCAAGACGAACGGCTCGGGCTTCGCGACTGACGCGAAGACGGGCCTCCCGATCCCGGACGCGAACGGCAAGCCCCTCCCGGGCAGCTCCGTCGCCGCCGGCCAGGCGCGTAACGCGAACCGCTGGAAGATCCTCGACCAGAACGAGAACAAGACCGACGACGAGTGCGAGTTCAAAGACTCGAGCGGCAACCTTCTCCACGCCGGCTCGCGCTGCGACACCCTCGCGCGCCGCTGTACGCTTCCGCTCCACGAGCGCAAGACGAAGACCATCCCCTGGTACTACGGTGGTGACGGCCCGGCCGACCTCTACCCCTCGACGGCCGCGGCCACCGAGCAGTGGAACGTCGCCGCCAAGGTCGCTCTCCAAGCGGGCGCCAAGGTCGACGCCGAGCGCGTCGGTATCACCGACACGTCGAAGTTCATCACGGACGAGGCCGCGATCGCCAAGCGCGAAGGCGCCGCGAAAGACGTGACTGACGTGTTCGTGCTCTGCCACAGCCCGGTCCTCGAAGGGGACCACACGGCGTGCGGCAAGCCCGGCACCATCGCCCGCGTCGGCGACCTCCGCTACAACTCGGTCAACATCATCAACACGCCGCAAGACCCGAGCCCCTGGGGCATCATGGTCGACGGCGACGACCCCCTCACCGGCGAGAAGGTCAACACCTCCGTCAACGAGTGGGGACACATCCTCGACATCATCAGCCAGAGCACCGCGGACTACATCCGCTGGCTCAACGGTGAAGTCTCGGACGAAGCGGTCAGCGGCGGGCAGTACATGCTCGACTGGACCACCGGTGCGAAGTTCGCCGCCAAGGCGACCGAGACCAAGGTCCTCTCCGAGAAGGAAGTCCAGACTCGCCTCGCTTCGGTGCTCTCGGCCGACGGCAACGGCAAGTTCTACCCGCGCAAGGTCCTCACCCGTGACGAGCAACTGCCGATGCAGCAGATGCTCGACAAGCTGAAGGCCCAGGGCCAGGCTCGCAAGAAGTCCGGTATCGCCCTCGACGAGAACACCCAAATCGAAGCTCGCCGCAAGCAGCTCGTCGGGTCGAAGTTCGAGGCGATGCTCGCGACCAAAGAGATGCAGGTCATGGCTGGTGTTCCCGCGCGGAACGCTGGCGAGATGGCCCTCACCGACGACAAGACCCTCGCGAAGTTCTCGCCGCTCCGTGGCCAGAACCCGCAGCTCCGTCGCTGGCTGGACAACATCAAGAACCAGCACGCTCACGAGCACACCACGTGCACCGTCGAGGCTCCCCTCCCGGACGCGACCGGCATCATCGGCCTCGCGCGCCAGGCGAAGACCCTCTACCCGCTCCCCGCTTCGGACGACGCGGACTTCGCGGCCAAGAAGCAGAAGCGCGACCGCGACCTGTTCCAGTGGATCCGCGAGCAGTTCCACATCTCGGTTATCCTCCACGAGATGGGCCACTCGATGGGCCTCCGCCACAACTTCACGGGCAACTTCGACGCCCTGAACTTCCACACGCAGTACTGGCAGCTCCGTACCCGCAACGGTCAGGAAAAGGCTTGTACTCCGGAGCCGCAAGGCAGCCCTGGCGCTCCCCGCACCTTCAAGCCGCACACCAACGGCGAAGATTGTGTCGGCGGCCGCTGGTTCGACCCGATCACCGAGACCGAGCAGAACGGCATCCTGCCGCGCTGGGGCTCCTCGACCGTCATGGACTACCCGGGTGACTACTCGCAGGACATGAACGGCCTCGGCAAGTACGACAAGGCGTGGATGCGCTTCATGTACGCCGATGTCGTCGACGTCGACACCGACTCGAACGGCGGCAAGAAGGTTGGTTACTACCCCTTCATGGCCGACCGTAACAGCGGTGGCGTTCTCGGTCCGTTCTTCATGCCGTCGTACTGGAAGTTCAACGACATGTTCAACCTCGTAGGCGACTGCGAGGGAGGCGACCCCAAGGATCCGCTTTCGGCCAAGTGCACGGGCGTCAAGCTCGACTACCGCAAGCTCTACGACATGCAGGACGCCTCGGGCTCGGTTCGCACCGAGAGCTTCGGCGCGGCCTCCTGGTCGGGTAACTTCAACAAGTCGGAAGACGGCTACGCCCGTCACCCGTACATGTTCAGCTCGGACGAGTTCGCGGACGGCGGCAACGTCTCCGTCTACCGTCACGACGCTGGCGCCGACCTCTACGAGCAGTCGCAGTACTTCATCAACTCGTACGAGAACCGCTACATCTGGGACAACTTCCGTCGTAACCGCGTGACGTTCAACGTCGGCGGCACGGTCAACCGGACGCTCTCCCGTTACTTCGACAAGATGACGTCGACGACCAAGGCCATGGGCCTCATCCTCGACGGCAGCTCGAGCGACGGCCAGTACCTCGGTCACGAGGAGCTCCTCCTCACGCACGCACTCTCGTCGTCGATGGGCTTCGAGGAGTTCATCAAGGTCCTCACCCGACCCGAGCCCGGCGCGTACCGCTTCTCGCGGAGCCGCGACCTCTCGGACACCTGCACCACGAAGAGCTACGCCGAAGTCTCGGAGTACTACGCCGACGACCTCTGCTCCGCTGCGAGCGCCACCACCCCCCCCGCGTTCACCCTCAAGGTGGGCCAGGGCGTCCGCTACCTGCACAACGAGTACGACTACTCGAAGGGCTACGAGTGGAGCGACTACCTGCGCTGGGTCGGCTCGTACTACGAGAAGATCTACGTCACGTACTTCCTCACCGAGGCGTACAACAACTTCTTGCAGAACAGCCGCGACGACTACGTCGATGGTCGTGACCGCAACATCAACTACGCGAAGATCTACCCCGAGCAGATGCGCCGCCTCACGGCCAGCCTCCTGCAGAACGACTCGACGCTCTACGCGCCGTACGTCCTGCCGCAGACTGCCGGCTTCGCGACCTCCTCGGATCCGGTTCAGTGGCTCCCGCTCGACCGCTTCACGCAGGCCGACCCCGGCACTGTTTCGCCCACCTACCCCGCCGGCGCGGTTCGCGTGAACCCGCTCGTTGGTTGGGAGCAGCAGTTCCCCGCGATCATGTTCAACTACATCTACGCGTCTACGACGATGACGATGGACCAGAACAACCAGATGCGCATCTGGTACCCGGACAGCGACGGAAACGTCCCCGTCCCGGTCGATCAGCAGGTTCGCTACTCGGATCCCATCTCGGGCATCCTCTACGCAGCTCGCAGCTACGGCCGCGAGACCATCGCGGGCCGCCAGGTCCAGCGTGCAACCGGCTCCCGTATGCTGCAGTACGCGAACGACTTCGCGACCTCGGCCTTCGTGATCCTCAGCACGGACCCCGTCACGGGCGTGCACACCTACCAGCGAGCTGGCGTTGCCAACGAGCCGGTGTGCAAGACCTTCGCCGGTGTCGACGACCAGGACATCGCGTGCGCGAACGCCAAGAAGCGCATCAAGCTCTTCTCGTCGAACCTCGACACGATGCGCGAAATCGCGCTCTACGTTCAGAGCCCCGTTTCGGCTCAGTAATCGAAGAGCACGCTTAACCGCGTAACTGTGCGGCGGCGCTCTGGGAAACCAGGGCGCCGCGGCGCTTTTGTGGTCATGACGCTCCTCGAAGGCCAGGGCTCGGTTGTCGGCGCCGCTTCGGCACGACCGACGCGGACAAATGGCCTCGTTCGCGTCGGCTTCGATGCGCGCTAGCCTCGGCTCATGGAAAGCCGTGAGCTCTTCGTCGGGGGCCGTCGTGTCGCTTCTCGTGCGAGCCGCGAGATCGAAGATCCGTGGACTCGGGCGGCCTTCGACCGCGTGCCCCTCGCCGACGAGGCGCTCGCGGAACAGGCGGTGGTCGCGTGCGTGAAGGCGTTCGAGGTCACGAAGCGGATGCCCACGTATGCGCGTCGCGACGTGTGCGCGAAGGTCGCGTCGCTGCTCCGCGCGCGCAAAGAGGAGCTCGCGACGGTGCTCGCGCGGGAGGCGGGGAAGCCCATTTCGCTCGCGCGGCTCGAGGTGGAGCGCGCGGCGAGCACGTTCGCGATCGCAGCGGAGGTGGCGACCCGTCCCACCGGCGCGGTGATCCCTCTCGATTTGTCCGAGGCGCAAGCGAAGCACTCGGGCAGCTACACGCGCGTGCCCAAGGGGCCGGTGCTCGCGTTCTCGCCGTTCAATTTTCCTCTGAACCTCGTCGCGCACAAGGTGGCCCCCGCGCTCGCGTGTGGCGCGAGCGTGCTCGTGAAGCCTGCGCCGAAGACGCCGCTCTCTGCCCTCGCCCTCGCCGACATCGTGCGCGAGGCGAGCGCCCCAGAAGACGCGGTGACCGTGCTCCCGTGCGATGACGACGTGGCAGAGAAGCTCGTTCGCGACGAAAGGTTCGCGCTCTTCACGTTCACCGGCAGCGCGCGCGTGGGTTACCTGCTGAAGGCGATCGCGGGGAAAAAATACGTGATCTTGGAGCTCGGGGGCAACGCATCTGCCCTCGTTCACGACGACGCGCCGGACCTCGGTTGGGCGATGGACACGCTGACCACGAGCGCGTTCGCCTACGCGGGCCAGGTGTGCATCAAGACGCAGCGCATCTTCGTGCATCATGCACGTTACGAGGAGGTCGCCGCGGGCCTCGCAGAGCGGGCGTCGAGGCTTCGTCCCGAAGAGCCGGTGTCGGCGAAGGGCGTGCTCGGCCCCGTGCTCGACGTCGCGAACGGGAAGCGAATCGGCGAGTGGATCGACGAAGCGACCTCACGTGGCGCGAAGGCCCTCGTTGCCGGGGCCCGCGACGAGAACCGCCTCGGCGCGACGGTGCTCGAGGTGCGCGGGGCGACAGAGGGCATGCGCGCGGTGGAAGAAGAGATCTTCGGGCCGGTGCTGGTGTTGCGTCCGTACACGTCGCTCGACCGTGCGATCGCAGAGGTGAACGCGTCCCGTTACGGGCTGCAAGCGGCCATTTTTTCCGACTCGCACCGCGCGATCGACGCAGCCTACGACGGGCTCGACGTGGGAGGCCTCGTCGTCAACGATTCGCCGAGCTTCCGCAACGACGCGATGCCCTACGGCGGCGTGAAGGACTCGGGGCTCGGTCGTGAGGGCGTGTCGTTCGCGGTGGAGGAGTACACCGCGCCGAAGATGCGGGTCGTGCGTCGCGTGTAGGTTGCACGAATAGATGTCACGCGCGCCCGTCACGGCCGAGTCGGGACGGGGCCGTCCATCGCGGCTCGCAAGTCCGCGGCGAGCTTGGGTCCGTCGATCGCGCCGCCGCTTCGGTAGCGCTCGGTCTTGCAGTCCGAGGCCATGACGACGATCGTGCCGCCCTTGCTCATGTACGGGTGGAACATGCTCGTCGCGACCTCGACCTCGCGCTCCTCGTCCGCGGGCGGGCTGGTGCTCATGTACGTGTTGCTCCGGTCGACATGGAGCGCCACGTAGTTGCGCGCGAGGATCGATCGCACGTCGAGGTCCTCGAAGGCGCCGCTCTCGAGGTGGGCGGTGACGATGTCCCAATCGGCGCGCAAAAAGAAGAACACGGGCTTCCCGCTGGTCGCGGCCTCCGCGCAGGCGGTCGCGACCTTCGTGTGCCAGCGCGGCTTCGGGGCGAGCTCTTTGCACCCGCCGAGCGACACGAGGGCGAGCGCGACGATGGCGGCGCGGAGCATCGGAGGATCATAGGCGCCTGGTGATTCGGCGCTACTCGGGCCGATCGGCTCGTTCGAGGGCCGCGGTGAGGCTCGCGCCTCCAGAGCGACGCGAGGCTCGCGCCTCCAGAGCGACGCGAGGCTCGCGCCTCCAGAGCGACGCGACGCTCGCGCCTCCACAGCAACGTGAGGGTCGCGCTTGACGTGCTTCCCCGGGGAAACTACCGAGGTGACATCATGTCGAACGACACGCCTGCCTCCCGCACCATCGGCCCCGACGATCCGCTCCCCCAAGTAAAAAACGTGATCCTCGTCATGAGCGGCAAGGGCGGTGTGGGCAAGAGCACCACCGCGACGAACCTCGCGCTCGCGCTCAAGCGGCAAGGCTTCCGCGTCGGACTCCTCGACGCCGACATCTACGGCCCCTCGATCCCCACCATGCTCGGCGTGAGCGGGCGCCCGGTGTCGACCGACGGCAAGACGATCGAGCCCCTCGAGCGGTTCGGCGTGCGCCTCATGTCGATCGGCTTTTTGCTCGAAGATCCGAAGCAGGCCGTGATTTGGCGCGGGCCCATGCTGCACGGCGCGCTCCAGCAGTTCTTGAAAGACGTGAGCTGGGGCGAGCTCGATTTCCTCGTCCTCGATCTCCCGCCCGGCACCGGCGACGTGACGCTCACTCTTTCGCAGCGCATCGGCGTGAGCGGCGCGGTCATCGTCACCACGCCGCAGGCCGTGGCCACCGACGACGTCTACAAGAGCGTCTCCATGTGCGAAAAGGTGAACATCCCGATCCTCGGCGTCGTCGAGAACATGAGCTTCTTCATCGACACCGCTGGCGTTCGCCACGAGCTGTTCGGCAAGGGCGGCGGGCAAGCGATCGCCGATTTTGCGAAGGCGCCTCTGCTCGGGAAAATCCCGATCGATCAGCGTGTTCGCGAGTGCGGCGACAAGGGAATTCCCCTCGTGCAGGCTGAGCCGGAGGGCCCGACCGCTCTCGTGTTCGCCGACATCGCCGAGAAGCTCGTGAAGGTCGTCTTCGACAAGGCCGAATCGGGCGACGATGACGGCCCCGTGATCGATCGCAGCGGCGGCCCCGGTGGCAAGAAGCGACTCAACGTCGTGAAGTGAGCGCGCGCGGGGGCCAGCGCCCGCGGTCCGGGGCCGGGATGCTCACCGTCGAGGGCAGGGGCGCGCTCGTACGGGCGCCGCGTGCACGGGTTTTTTCCCTCCTGCGCCTGGTGTGCGACCATCGGCGCCATGAAGAAGAAGCGCTCATTCTGGTGGATGGCCGTGCTCCTCGGGACGTTGGCGGCCTCGGCTCCAGCGTTCGCCGCGGGGCCGGTCAAGGAAGCGAAAGAGAAGCTCAAAGAGGAGAAGAAGGAGCTCAAGGACGCCAAGAAGGCCGGCGATGCGGGCGCCGCCGCGGAAGAGAAGAAAGACGTCAAGGAGGCTGCGAAGGACGTCAAAGAAGCGCGCAAGAAGCGCCGTGACGACCACCTCGCCGAGGTTCGCTCGAAGTGGGGCGACGTCGCGAAGGCGCCCGCGGCAAAAGAAGAGATGCGCGTTCATGCGCGGCGCATGGCGCGACTGAACCGCGTCGAAAAGCTCGCCAAAGACGCCAAGAAAGACGCCATCGTGAAGCGCGCGAACGCCGCTCAGGAAAAAGAGAAGGCGCGGCACGAGAAAAAGATGGGTGAGCTCAAGGCCGCAGGAGGTGCAAAATGAAGCTCCGCTCGACCCTGTACCTCGCCGCCGTCGTGGGCTGCCTCGTCGCGCTAGGAGCGCTCGCCTCCGGCTGCAAGGACGACAAGAAGCCAGACGAGCCGACGCCCACGCCGAGCGTCACGGCGAGCGCCAGCGCGGCGCCGCCGGCGAGCGCCTCCGCCGCGATCGTCATGGACGACGACACGCCGACCGAAGAAGACTTCGAGGAGGAGGCCGAAACCACCATCAGCGGCACGAACCTCGAGGACGAGCTCACGAAGATCGAGGGCGAGCTCAAGTAGCGCGTGAGCCGGGCGGCCGACCCGAGCCGGGGACCGAGCAACGACGGCACCGTGGACGAGCCGCACATGACGAACGCCTGGTTCCACGCGCTCCGTGAGCTCCTCGGGGGCAGCGAGCGCGCTGGTCCCGGCACTGGACCGTCGGAACAATCGATGCTCGCGTTCGAGCGCCGTGGCGCGAGCCTCGTGATGGTGGACGCGATCGCGGGGAGGGCTCCTGCGATGCGCCGCGTGAAGGTGCCGTTCGTCCCGTTCTTTCTCGAGGTCCTCGAGGGAGGGCGCGTGCTTTGGGAGCTGTCGGCGAAGCTTCGCGAGGCGGTCGCGAAGAGGCGGGGGAGCGTGACGCATGAGGTCGCAGCCCGCCTCGACGTGGTCGCCGACAACGTGTTTCTCGAGGGAGATTTGGCCGATCTCGAGGTGCTCGAGGAGAAGCTGCGCGCGTTCGACACAGGGACGTGACGCGCAGCGAGGGGATCGCGCGTCGGTCCGCCGGCGCGCGTGGCTTCCACTCGTGTCGGTGCGGGCCGACATAGCTCGATCGCGAGCACGGGCAAGGTCGCGAAACGCATGGATCTTCGGAGGTGAGAGCCTCGACGAAGGCACGTTCGACAGCTAGACCTGCGGGCATGATTCGCTTCCCTGTTCTTCCGGCCACCCTCGCGCTCTTGTTCGGTGGTCTCGTGCTCGGTCCGGTCGCGTGCTCCAGCGAGCGTGGCACCGCGGCAGGGGAGGACGGCGGGGTCGAGCCGGACGCAGAAGGTAGCGACGGATCGGTGGTCGTCCCCACCGGCGACGTGTGCAAGGTGGCGCGGGCTGGCACCGCGGGCGTCGTGCTTCGTGGCTCGCTCTTGCTCCCGACCGGCGAGCCCACCGACGGCGAGGTCGCGATCAGCGCGCAGGGAAAAATCACCTGCGTGGGGCAGTGCGACGCCGCGAACGCGAGCGCGACCCTCCTCGACTGCAGCGGCGGCGGTGTCATCGCGCCCGCGCTCGTGAACGCGCACGACCACACCGACTACAACGTGAAGGGCCCTTACCCGGTCGGACAGACGCGCTGGACCTGGCGTCACGGTTGGCGCACCGGCGCGCTCGGCGAGAAGAAGCTCCCCGCGATGCCGAAGGTCAGCGGCAACACCGAGTCCGCGATCGCGGAGCTTCGTTTCGTGCTCGGCGGATCGTCGGCCGTGGTCGGCTCCGGCGGCATCGACGGGCTCGTTCGTAACCTCGCGACCTTCCCCAAGAACGCAGACACCGCGCAGCTCACGGGCAAGACGGCCACGTTCGATACGTTCCCGCTCGAAGACTCGAACGGCGCGCGCACACCCGCCGCCTGCGATCCGACGAAGGTCGCCAACCCTGGTGGTGCGTTCCGCGGAGGCAACTACGTCCCGCACGTGGGCGAGGGCACCGCCGAAGCCGCGAAGGACGAGTTCGCGTGCCTCTCGCAGGCCTCGGTCGGCGTGATCTCGAACCGCACCGCGATGATCCACGCGGTGGGCTTCGGAGCTTCGGAGGCGGCCGCCGCCAAGACCGCGAACGCGAAGATCATCTGGTCGCCGCGATCGAACATCGTGCTCTACGGCAACACCGCTCCGATCTCGCTCTTCAAGGCGACGGGGCTCACGATCGCGCTCGGCACCGACTGGCTCCCCTCCGGCTCGATGAACATGCTCCGTGAGCTTGCGTGTGCTTCGTCGCTGAACGAGAAGTACTTCGCGAAGGCGCTGAGCGATCGAGACCTGTTCGACATCGCGACCAAGAACGGCGCCGAGGCCGCGGGTTACGGCGCGGAGATTGGCCAGCTCACGGTCGGTTACGTCGGCGACGTCGCGGTGTTCGACGGCCGCGCCCACGCGGGCTTCCGCGCCGTCATCGACGCGAGCACCGAAGACATGCGCCTCGTGCTTCGTGGTGGCGTGCCGCTCTACGGCGACGCGCCCCTCGTCGACGCGCTCGCCAAGGGCTGCGACGCGGCTTCCATCTGTGGGCTCGACCGGCGCGTGTGCCTCGGCGACGTGGAGGGCGGCGTGAAGTGGGCCGACATCGACGCGTCGATCAAAGCGGGCAACTATCCGCTCTTCTTCTGCCGCGGCGAAACTCCCAAAGACGAGCCGAGCTGCGTGCCCTACCGCGACACGTACCCGAACGGAACGTCCGCGACCGATCGCGACGGCGACGGCGTGCCCGACGCGACCGACTCTTGCCCCGCCGTGTTCAACCCGCCGCGCGGGATGGACGGGAACGTCCAGGCAGATGCAGACGCGGATGGCGCGGGCGATGCGTGCGATGCGAAGCCGCTGGATAAGGGCGCGAAGTAGGGCTCGCGCCGCCCGCGATCGAGGCGCGGAGGAACCGACGGCTGGGCTTCCCGAATCGTGGGCGTTCGATAGGACGCCCTCCTTGACGGTCCCGCACCGCTCGCTTACCGACACCCGGTGCTCGATGTCGCCTCTGCTGCTATCTGGTCCCTCGCGAAGCTCTCCGACGCCGACGTGTCTCGAGGAGAGTCGATTTTCACGCGCGGCGGGGTGACGCTCAAGACGTTCGAGGGCAAGGACACGAGCCACGAGGTTGACGCGTCGGTCGCCGATGGCAAGCGGAGCTTCACGGTCAGCGTTGCGCTGGATGACGGCGAATGTTTCGGTGCCTGTAGCTGCCGCGATGGCTCCGACTGCGCGCACGTGGCGGCGGTGCTCGCGTTCATGCGCGACCGCGCGCGACCGGACGACACGAAGGCCACGCGCCCGCAGGCCCGCAAGCGAACATCGACGGCGCCGGTAGCCGTTCCGCCCATCCCGCCCGCGCCTGCTATCGCGGAGATCGCGCGCGACGATGCCTCTGTCGAGGCACCTCCCGCCGCGCCCGTCGACTGCGTCCCGCAGACCGAGCGCGCCGCGCCATCCTCCATCGTCCTCTCCACGAAGAGCGAAAGCGCGCTCGTGATCGAGACGGTCACGCCCGAGCCGCTCGCCGTCGCCCACGAGGTGTGGCTCGAGCGCCTCTCCGGCTCGGCCCACGTCGAGAGCCCGCACGCCCCCCACTACGTGCTCCGCCGCAACGTGCGCGGGGAATACCAAGTCAGCGTCGAGATGGCCCCGCGGAGCCTCGGGCGCCGTTCGCCGCTCGACGCGCGTACTCCCGCGCGGGTTGAGGTCTCGTTCGACGAGCTCGTGCGACGCGGACACGAGCTTACGTCCGACGACATCGCGGTCATGCAGACCATCGACGATGGCGTGGCCTACGGCGCGTCCGCCCTTCCGCTCGATCCGCGCGAGGACTGCGAGGCGTTCGCGGCCCTCGCGCGCACCCGGCGCGCGTACCTCGAGGTCCCCGGGGGAGAGCGCACGCTCCTCCGTCGCGGCCGCGAGCGACGCGGGGTGCTCACCTACGCGATCGACGAGCACGGGGTACAGCTCCCGGTCATTCGCGTCGGCGCGGTCGGCGAGGCCGCGGGCGTCGATCCCTCCGCTTCGGACAGGGTTGCGATCGCCCTCGGCCGGCCCGCGAATCGCTACTTCGACCCGCGGACGGCGGAGGTGGGAGAGCTCGTGTTCGACGTCGCGGACGCCGTCGTCGAGGCGTGGAGCATGGGGTATGCGATCCCTCCTGCGCAGGCGAAGGCCGTCCGTGAGGCGCTCGCGGCGCGCGGGCTCGCGGGTCCAAAAGACGTGGTGCGCACGCGACAGCCAGTCGCGGTGAAGGCTCGCCTCGACTCCACGGTGACCGATCGCAACCTGAACGGCTGCGACCCTCGCATGACCGCGCTCGTGGAGGCGTCGCCGGGGGTGTGGAAGCCGGTCTTCGACGTCGCGCCAACGGTCGTCGAGCGCGAGACCACGATCGAGCTCGTGGAGCCAGACCTCGCGCCTGTCGTGGCCCTCGGCGCGGCGCTGGCGGCAGGTGGGTTCGACGCGTTCGGCGCGCGCGGGGGCCCACCGTCACGGTTCGTGCTCGGCGACGGCACGCGCTACGAGACGGAGCACGCCGCGCGCACGGCCCTGCGGGGCACGTCGTTCGAGCTCGAGGTCGCGCCAGACTACGCGTTCGCGAGCACACCGATCGCGAAGGCCGAGCTCGGGCTCGACGACGACGGGGACGGCGCGTACGCGGCTGGCCTCTACGTGGACCTCGACGGGCACAAGGTCGACATCCTGCCGGCGCTCCTCGACACCCTTCGTCGCGGACAGACGCTGCCCAAGTACGGGATCTCGTTCGAACAAAGCGGGAAGATGTACTTCCTCCCGGTAGACCGGCTCGGCTCGATTCGTTCGCTCCTGCTCGAGCTCGCGACGCGTACGGGCGCGCCGCGCATCCCTCGGCTGCGCGCGCTCGGCCTCCCGCCGGGGATCCTCCCGCGCTCTCCGGAGAGCCTCGAGACCTTGCGGCGCGAGCTTCGTTCGCCGCGCGAGGTCGCGGTCCCGAAGAAGCTCGACGCCACCCTGCGCGCCTATCAGGTCGACGGTTTTCGTTGGCTCGCGGCGCGGCGCCGGCTCGGTCTCGGGGCGGTGCTCGCCGACGACATGGGCCTCGGCAAGACGATCCAAACGATCGCGCTCTTCCTCTCCGAACGCGAAGGCAAGGCGAAGGTCGCGCCGAGCTTGGTCGTGTGTCCGAAGAGCGTGGCGCCGAACTGGTTCGACGAGCTCCGGCGGTTCGCGCCTTCGCTGCGCGTGCTCGAGCACCACGGCAAGGCCCGCGCGACGGACGACGCCGCGTTCGCCGAGGCCGACGTGATCGTGACTACGTATCCGATCCTCGCGCGTGACGGCGCGCTCTTCGCGAAGCGATCGTTTTCGACGATCGTGCTCGACGAGGCGCAGTCGATCAAGAACCCCGCCTCGGGCATGGCGATCGCGGCCTTCGGGCTCACCGGCGCGTTCCGCCTCGCGCTCACCGGCACGCCGCTCGAGAACCACCTCGGCGAGCTATGGAGCCTCTTCCGCTACGTGCTACCGGAGCTGCTCCCCGACGCGAGGGGCTTCGGCGACATCTACCGTCGCCCGATCGAGAACCGCGGCGACGCGGAGGCGCGCGCGTCGCTTCGGGGGCGGCTCTTTCCGTTCCTGCTCCGGCGCACGAAGGAGCTCGTCGCGAAGGACTTGCCGCCGAAGACGCTCACGGTCACGCGGGTCGAGCTCGAGCCTGCGCAGCGCGACGTGTACGAGACGATCCGCGCGTCGATGAGCGCGCGGGTGGCGGAGGCGCTCGCCTCGCGAGGTCTGCAGCAGGCGCAGATCATCATCTTGGACGCGCTCTTGAAGCTCCGCCAGGCGGTGTGCGATCCGCGGCTGCTCCCCCTCGCTTCGGCGAAGAAGGCCGGCTCGGCGAAGCTGACTCACCTCGTCGCGATGGTGACCGAGCTCGTCGCGGAGGGCCGTCGTGTGCTCGTGTTCTCGCAGTTCGTCACGATGCTCGAGCGCATCGAGACGGAGCTCGTCGCGGCGAAGATCCCATACACGATGCTCACCGGTCAGACCGACGATCGACGGAGCGTGGTGGAAGAGTTCACGAAGGGCGACGTGCCGGTGTTCCTTCTCAGCCTGAAGGCGGGCGGCACCGGCCTGAACCTCACGGCGGCCGACGTGGTGATTCACTACGATCCGTGGTGGAACCCGGCGGCGGAGAACCAAGCGACCGATCGGGCGCATCGCATTGGGCAGACGAACCCGGTGTTCGTCTACAAGCTCATCGGCAAGGAGACGATCGAGGAGAAGATCTTGGCGCTCCAGGAGCGGAAGCAGGCCTTGTTTTCGTCGATTTTGGACGACGGATCCGAGGTGGCGAAGAAGCTCACCGAGGACGACGTGCGGTTCTTGTTTTCGTGAGCTCGTGACGCGAGCGCACCGTTCAAAGGATGGCGAAGTCGGCTGCTAGGGGCGAGCCGCGGTCGGTCTCACGGGAGCAAGCGGCTGAGCTCCTTGTGGAGCTTCTGAAACGATCGCGACGGGCTCTTGGCCCCTTCCGCGAGGGGCAGGCGCTTGGCGAGGCGAGCCTGATCCGCCGTGGGGGCGTAGCTTCCGAGCCAACCCTCGAGCACCTTCTTGCAGTCTCGGATCGCCTCGATCTCGCGCGTTGGCTGCCAAGCTTGTGCGGCAGGGCAGGTGGGGACGACGGCGGTCCGATGGTGAAGGAACCACGCCTCGAACTCTCTGTCGGCGATGACGACTCCGATTTCCTTGTGCCCCGCTACGGCCCTTGCGCGTTCGAGAACGTGAGCTCCAAGAGGTTGCTCGTTCTTTCGGGCACGCTCGCGGCAGGCGTCGTCCGCGTCGAGAACGATGAGCAGAAAGTCGGGGTCGGCGCGCAGGGCGGCATTTACGAAATACTCGACCCCGCGCTGGAACGCCGGCTGCAGCGGCGCCAAGAGATTCGCCTGCCCCTTGGCGCAGACGGCCTTCTCGGTCACGAGTTGCCACCGCGCGTGCAAGTTGTTCTGCGTCAGCCATTGCCTGATGAGGGCAGGCACCGCGTCAACCTCGCCTTGCCCTTCCACGATGGCGGCGATGCGTTTCCGGGTCACGGTCCGATCTCGAAGAAGTTTTCCGGCGTGCGCAGCGGTTCGTCGGCCGGGAAGAGCGCGTTGATGCTCTCGAGCCCGCCGACGGTTTCGGGGGGGACGAGCGCCTCGCGCACCCCGTCCGCAACGAGGAACACCTCGCTGCGACCCTCGACCCACTTCACGATGCGGACGCGCTCGGCCGTCACGAGCGGATGACTGAGCAGCTCGGTGCTGTGCGTGGTCACGAGGACCTGGGGGCCTGGGGGGTGGTAGTCGCTCGGTGGTTCGGGGATGGCGAGAATCGGTTCGGGACTGACGGTTCGGAGTCCGGCCGGGGATCCGCGCGTCGTTGCGTCGGCGGCTTCGAGGAGAACGGCGAGCGCTCCGTGGTGGATCGACTCTTCGATTTCGTCGATGCAGACGAGAGAGCGCGAGCCGAAACGCTCCCGGTACCGAAGCGCAAGCAGGATGCCCAGCGAGCGCGCCGTGCCGTGCGACATCGCTTCGCCGGGTAAGGCGTGCCGGCCGTCTTTGCCGTGATCTTGTTCGAACTCGATGTAGCGCCGACCTACGTGGGTCGTCGCGCGCACGTCTACGATCCCAGGGGCGATTCGCTCCAGCCGGGCCATTACCCAGTCGTACACGCGCTCGACGTTGAGCTGATGCCAGTCGCTGATCACGTCACCGAGGTTCGACCCGTCCGGTGCGAGCGCGCTCGGGCTTCCCACCGGCTGGGGCGACGTGATCGCCGTCCAGGTCGGGCGCGATGCGCGTAGACCCCTGACCGCGCGCTGTGCGACCGATGCGATGCTGTCGAGTGCCCCCGTTCCGATCGCAAGATGGAGCCGTTCCGGATCAGCGACGGGGTCAGCGTGGTCCGCCGAGCGGCTTGGCCGAATTTTCTGGGCGTCGCGAGAGAACCCATCGAGCTCGTCAGAGTCGCTTCGACAGTGCTCCTCGATCACCTCGTAGCCGCGACCGTCCCCTCGCGGCCTGACCGCCAGACCATAGAGTCCTCGGGCTCGGCGTAGCTCGCGCACGTTCGCATCATCGACGATAACCACGACGTCCGCGCGAGGATCCGACGAGTAGCCCCGCGGAGGGACGAGCGAACGGGACACCCGCAGTACGTCGAGCTCGAAGGTGATCGCCAGCCGAAGCACTCTCGGCGCCTCGCCGTCACGTCCTCTCCGCAACACCCCCTGGAAGCCGCCGCGACGCTCGAGCGCAAAAGGGAGCGAGTCGACCACTGCGTCACGCAGGAACTCGATGGCGTCGATGAGCGTGCTCTTGCCCGAGGCGTTCTCGCCGATCACGATCGTAAGGTCGCTCAGCGGAAGGCGGGCGTCCTCGAACGAGCGGTAGTTTTGTAGCCGCAGCTCCGTGAGTCGAACCGCCATGGCGAGTTTTTACCACGGACGCCGCCAAGGTGAGGCGAAGCTGTCGATGGACGCCGAGGACCTGACCGACGCTACTCTGCTGCCGGCGGCGAAGTCGCCGGAGGCTCGAGCGCCGGGGCGACGTTGGCCAGCATCCACTCGAGCGCGTCGTGCGGCGCGAGCCATGGGAGGGGAACGCGTACAGGCTGCGCGTGCTTGTTCGACGGATCGCTGCCGATGTGGGCGTGGCGAAGCGGGTGCCCGCAGGGGCCTTCTCCCTTCTGCTCGTCGTCGAGGTCGATGCGCACGTACCACGGAGCACCGGTGCTCTTGTCCTTCCCTACGAGGCTCATCGTGTACTGCTCGAGACGCCCGTCGCGGTGAAGCGCGATTCTGAACGCGAGCTTGGGATCGTCGAGATGCGGAAGCTCCTTGAGAAGGATCGCGGGGACGTGGGCCTTCACCGTGGGCATCGTCGCCCCGGCGCGCGGTTCGATCTCGACGGCGTTGCTCCGACGTTTCACGCGATAGCGCTCGTGGGCGCCACAAAGACCATGGGACGACAGGCGAGTAAGTAGCTTTATGATCTCGGTCTCCCAGAGCTGCTTCTTTAGGTCGCGAGCGCTTTCGATCTCGCTGCGCAAAAGCTCCCAGCGAGTCATGGGCGGCCCTCTTCGAGAGACAGCGCCTCGCTCAGGATATGGTTGTTCTCGAGGGTGTCCGGAAGTGCGCCGCTTCGCCACTCCGCGAGCCAGTCGGTGAACGACTTTCCATGGGTGGCCTCGAACGTTTTCTCGAGCTCGGCGATCGACGGAGACCGACCGACCTCGAAGCTCGCGTCGCGAGCGAAGCTCGACAGCGAGGTGGCGTCTTGCAGCGCGCGCTCGCCGGAGCCGCCACGCATCAGAAGCAACACGAAGCGCGCCGGGCCGAGCGTGAAGTGATCGCGGTTCCGGTCGAAAAAGGTGACCGTTGCCGCGGGATTGCTCGGGTCGACGAGGACGAGGGCTTCATCGCGAGCGCACGCGAGCGCCTCTTCTCCGGAGCGGACGAGCTTTGTCGCGGTGGGGGATGCCAGCGCGGCGAGGCGCTCGATGAGCTCGTCCCGAGACGAGGGGTCGTGAAAGATCGCGATCGAGATCGGCTCGGCGAGCTCGAAGACCGCGGCAGGGCCGATGGTGTCGTCGGCGAGGGGCGAAGCTGCGTCAGCCAACGGGGACACCTACGGCGCTGGCGAGCAGCGGAGCGACGCGGAGGATGTTCCCGTTCGACGTGGGGTATTCGAGTAACAGACCGTTGGCGAGAAATCGCACCTTCCGCGACGTCTCTACTTCGAGACCGGACGTCCCGTGGGCTGCCCGCAGGGACGCAGCATCGCCGTCCTTAAGAAGTCGGAGCATGAACGCCGTTTGGTCAGCCTCCGCGCGCGCCACGTCGTCGTCGGTTGGCGTGGTCGCACCGCGCACCGTGCCATAAAGAGCCGCCTTTTGGAGGAGCTGAAGGTACGTGCGTACCAGCCCTCCGCTCGCACGAATCGCTCGGCGCATCGCCGAAACGAGGACGACGTTCGTGTGCCCGATGAGATCGTCTGGGATTCCAAGGCGGCGTCCGACCAGCTCGAAGAGGCGCTTCCAAGCGCGTTCCCATTCGGGATTGAAGTCCGGCACGACGTTCACTGGGCCCACCGAGACGAGATGGTAGTCCGCGAGTGCGTGGGCGGACTGGCCGGTGATGACCTCCATCGGCGCCACCACGATCACCTGGGCTTCCCCGCGAAGCTCCCCTAGCGCGGTCAGCGTTCGTCGCGCGAGGCCCTCAGACGCTTTTTCGAGCCCGTCGACGAGGATGCCGACCGGCCGACCGTCGCTCCCGAAGGCGCGAACCATCCCGAGGAGACGATCGCGTCCCCGCGCGCCAAAGCCGTCGAAGGTTGCGCCGATAGGGATGTGCGCGGGCGATGTACCGAACATCTCGGCCGCGATGGCGTCGAGCACGTCGTCGAGAGAGGTGTTGTCGCTGTACGGCAGGACACGGTCGAGCCGCACGAGCGTGCCGTGCCAACGTGTCGCCCGACGCGCTACAAGCGCCGCGAGCTCGGTGCTTTTGCCTGCCCCCGCGGGACCGAAGAACGCGACGGGCTGGTCGAGGCCGGCCTGGAATAGCAGATCGACCTCGGCGGCTCCGGCACCGTCGCGACGAACGTACAACTTCCCCGCCTCGGTCTCGGCGGGGTCGAGCGGGCGCGTGGGGCTGAGGGCTTTCCAGTCGAGAGTCACGAGGGGCAGGGTAGTCTAGCGCGCGCCGCGGGCCAACGACGGGGCCGACTCGAAGCGGCGAAGGCGCCAGCAACGAGGCTCGCGAGACGGACCGCCGCACGCAAGGCCGAGTTCCTCGCGCGGCCCTTCGAGCACGGCGCTATTGGAGCTTCCACTCCACCACGCCAAGCATTGGCGGAAGCGCGGGCAGAGCGCGGTCGCGCCATTTCGGGAGGTAGCTCCGCCACGCGGGCTTACCGTAGTCCTTCACGCCTTCGTTCTTGAAGAGAGAGAGGAACGCCTTCCACTGCTGGTAGCGAAGCGATGGGAGGTCGCCCGCGTTTAATCCAAGCGTCTCGATGTCGGCGCGAGCGGCCTCGTCGTCCGAGGTGATGAAGAGCGCGCCATCGTGGCCGGTTCGCGTTTCGTACTTGAGCTTGGCGATGGCGAGCGCCTGGGTGGGGTCGAGCGAGATGCGAGTGTTCTCTTGCGCGACGTCGCAGGTGTTTGCTGGGCCAGACGTTCCCTTGCACGATGCGAGCAAGTTCGCCCAGGTGAGCGCGGTGCTTCACGGGGACGAGATGCGCGACGCGCGTGTCCGGATCGTCCCAGATCCGGCGTATGCAGAAGGCGCAGAGGTGGCCCTGCTCCGCGAGGAGTCTCGCTCGAAGCGCACCTTTGTCGGCGACTTCGTCGATTCGGCCCTCGCCGGCAAGCGTCGCCACGGCGATGGTCCCTAACCCATGCACAGGAGTTTACTTTGAAATACGTACTCATGATTTATCACTCGCCCACCTTCGACGCGAAAAAGCTCTCGAAGGAGGAGCACGCCGAGATCGCGAGCCAATATCGCGCCGTGAGCGCCGCTTCCAACGCAACGCCGGGCCCGCCTCTCGGCCTTCCCGAGCAGGCAACCACCGTCCGCGTCAACGACGGGGTAGTGTCGTCTTCGCCGGGGCCTTATGTGACCGTCGCCGGTGGCGCGGTCGGGGCTTTCTGATCCTGGAAGCCGAAAGCCTCGACGAAGCCGTATCCATCGCGGCCAAGATCCCTCCCGCACGCCTCGGTGGCACGATCGAGGTAAGGCCCTGCGCAGTGTACTGGTGAGGCTCGCAGCTCGGCGAAAATCCTCGGTCATTAAGCGGTTCGGTGATCTAGGGCGATGGGGATTTCGAGCACACTTCGCCGCGGTCGTGGCGCAGGTGTGCAGCGTACTTCATAGGCCGCGCGCCCACTTCTCTCGAATCGACGCTGTCCGTCCGCGCCTTGGGCCACCGTCGTTCAATTCATCGCGGCACGAAGCACGTATTTTCCGAACATCTCGACGGGATCCTGGCTGCCCTTCCCGTCGTAGTCGCTCCCGGTGAACGCCGCGACGAGTCGGTAGGCCGGCGCGACGAAGACGTACTGACCGCCGTTGCCTCGCGCGAAGATCACGTCGACGGGCGTGCCGGCGACGTTGAACGTGTTTATCCACCAGAGCGAACCGTACCGCGAATCTCCGAGGGAGGTTCGCGCGGTCATCGAGCTCGTGACCCAGCTTTCCGACAGCACGCGCCGGCCGCGCCACGTTCCACGGTCCAGGAAGAGCTGGCCGAGCTTGGCGAAGTCCCGCGGCCGGAGCCGGAGATGGCCTCCGGTGTCCGCGTCCCCATTCGGCGCGAGGGCCCATTGCGGGCCTATCACGTCGAGCTTGTCGAAGAGCGCTTCCCGCGCAAACTCCGGGACCGAGCGCTTCGTGGCGCGCGCGACGACAGCGCCGAGCGCCACCACTCCACCGGTACAATAACGGGTCGACTGCCCCGGCGCGTGCGCCATGGGCAGGTCGAGGGTGAAGCGCACCCAATCGTGGGTGCCGTACATGTTCTCTTCGTTGCCAGGGCTATCCGGCACCCAGTCGTCGCACGCGAGCCCGCCCTGCATATCGAGCAAGTGCCGTATCGTGATGGCGTCTTTCCGAGGGTCCGGGTTCGCGATGGGCGCGCCATTGGCGAAGAAGCTCGTCACCGTCGCATTCTCGGAGAGCATCCCGCGATCGATCGCCGCCCCCACGAGCGCGGAGGTGAACGTCTTCGTCGCAGAGCGCAGATCGTGAGGTGTATCTCGCGTAAACCCATTCCAATAGCGTTCGTGTACGAGTCGGCCGTCCTTCGCGACGACGAGGGCGTCGGGCCGATAGGTGCCTGCCGCGATCTTCGCGTCGAGGTCGTCGAGCAGCGCCGTTGCCATCGTGGCTCGTGGTGCCGTCGCGCCCATCCACCCGTCTGGCGCGCCCCCAGACGGATCGGGCCCGGCGGCCCCACTTTCGCCGTCGGCCGCCGCATCGGCGACCTTCGTCGCGACGTTCGGATCGTGCGGCGCGCACGCGAGTGAACACAAGGAGACGAAGCCCGTCAGTGCATACCGCCAGGTGGACATCCCTATTTACTACGCGCGTAGTAGTCGCCGGTCAAGCGAAGCACCATCGCGGGCGCGCCACCGTCCTCGCCTTTCCACGATTCGCGGGCTGCCACTCTGCAACTACGCCATTCGGAAGCTCTCGCAGAGGGCGCCGAAGCTCGCGGCGCGAGGGTTCGACATCGAGAGCTTCTTCGAGTCACCGGCGGCACGGGTGAGCTAGTGAATCCCAATTGGTCGTCCCGGGGGGCTCGTCGTCGACGCGAGGTTCATTTCGAGGCGGTGGTGCTTACTACTGACGACCGTTTGCCTGCCGGCTTGCGCACTCCTCGTCGGTTGGACGACAAAGAGCCTCGCGGACGCGCTAGGCCCTGATTCTTCGGCATCGCAAGATGGCACCTCTATCCATATTTGCGAGACGCGTGGGGCGGTCACGGGCTCGACGCGTGCGATACGCTTCGAGCGGGTGAAGAGAAGGCATAGAGGCGTACGTTCGTTCACTTCCACCCAAGTCACGGGCTCACCCCTCGGCGCGCTCTCCGCGACCGCTTCCTAAATTCCCTCTACCGCCCGCATGACTACCGGCTTCACCAAATGATGCGCGAACCCGGCCGCCAGCGCGTGGGCGCGGTCCGAGGCTTGGCCGCAGCCGGTGAGGGCGACGAGGGTGGCTCCTTGCATCGTAGGGAGCTCGAGGAGCTTTCCCGCGAGCTCGTAGCCGTCCATGATCGGGAGTCCGATATCGAGGAGCGCCGCGTCGAATCGCGCGTCCGTCGCCTTCACGAGCGCCTCCGCTCCATCGTGCGCGACGACCACCCCGTACCCGCGCATCTCGAGGATGGTGCCCAACATCTCGACCGCGTCCTCGTTGTCGTCGACCAGAAGAACGCGGAGCGCGGACGACGCCCGCGCTGCGGGGGGCGGGCCGAACCGGTCCGGGATTCGCGACGATAGGCCCGCCTCCGCTCGCGGCAGACGCACCTCGAAGACGCTCCCTTTGCCGGAGCGTAAGCGAAACAAGCCCCCTTTTGCGAGCAGGGAAAGGCGGGACGTCGTGGCTCGTGGGCCGGTGCGGGGATAGCGCGATTT
The DNA here is from genome assembly GCA_013297655.1 of Myxococcales bacterium. Taxonomy (GTDB): domain Bacteria; phylum Myxococcota_A; class Polyangia; order Polyangiales; family Polyangiaceae; genus JAAFHV01. Next base: position 40,569 of record JAAFHV010000043.1, read on the forward strand.
CGGCCCTGGCACGGAGGTTGCGGAGCGGTCAAAAGAGCGGAGGCGCACGCGACAATGCACTTCGGACGTCGTCTACGCGAGAGACCACGATACTTTCGAGAACGGTGCGCAAGTAGGCGCGGAGGGAATGAGAGCCATGGCGGGCCGGAAGAAAGCCTCCAGACCAAAAACGAAAGAGTCCGAAACGGAAGTGGTGGCGCGCGCCTCGGCGGATTTCGCTTCCGTCCATGGCCGGCTAAAGGCGCCGTTTGCGAGCCTCTCGGTTATCGGCACGGTCGTCGCGGGCGACGGAGCGACGTTCAGCTGCCATGCGTCCGCGCCGTTCCCTACGGGTACGCTTGACGTCTTCGAAGTGACGTTCTCAGACGGAGACTACAGGGGCGCAGCAGCAAAGCCGCTCGAGCCTTGGTACCTCGCGCTTCTGCGAGGGCGAGAGCCTCTTCGATGGAGCGACGCTGGAGTGATCCGATGCGATTCGGGTACAGGCGCCATTTTCGCCGGCGAAACACGCGACGAACTTGATTCCATGGCGGAGGACGACGAGAGCGACGAGATGTTCATGCACGATCAGGTGGACGAAGTGGACCTTCCCGCGGTGGTGCATACGCCCAGCGGCGCACCGGTCGCGGTCTTTTCCTTGAGGGATGACGGTACCTACCCGGTGCTCACGGGTTACGACGCAGCCGGCGAGCCATGTGCCTTCATGATCTACGTGTAGTGCGCAAGTTGCGCGGTTTGGTTCCGTCGGCTTCTGGATGGGAAAGTCGTCTCCCATCGCTGAAGAGTGGCGCAAGAACACGCGGTGCTTTCGTAGCCAGCGATGGGAGCGCGACTCTTCAACGAACCTTGTTGGGCCGCTCGTCAGCTCTCGAGCGACTGCGTGTAGACGCGGTACTTCTTGTAGACCTTGCCGCCCATCATCTTGATGCCCTCCCCGCGGTGGCGGACCCCGCCCGCGCGCGCCGCCCGTCCGGGTTGCACGAGTTGGCTTGCGCAGGTCGTGCAACTCCGCCGGAGGACCACAAAAAAACCGCGTAGACAACGCCTCCGCGCGCGGCACGGAGCCTGCTGTTCCGGGGGAGAAAGGTAAGATCCCATGCCGACCTCCCTCCCGTCTCCCCTCCTCCGCCGCGCCCGAGGCCTCCTCGCCGCGAACCGCGATCGCGCCGCGCTCTCCGTCGTCGGGGCCGCCCTCGTCTTCCTCACCGGCTGCGGAGGGGTTCCCCTCGACCAGATCGACGGCGAACGCTACGCCTGCGAGTGTGGCTTCACGGTCAGGACCCCCGTGTGCGTTACGTCTTCGCGGCCCCTCGAGGGCTTCTGCTCATGGGTGCCGCTCACGTGGGGCGGGGAGACGTACGAGCCGACCGACCGCGAGGAGCAGGTCCCCGTTCAGGCGTGCACCGACTTTGCGAGCACGGACCCGCACGCGGTGTGCTCCCACGCGTGCCAGGAGTACGTACGCACCCGCCGCGGCGCGATCGATCCGCCGAGCGGCCTCATCGAGACCCACGGAGATCCGCTCCGTCCGCTCCCGCTCGAGGGCTCCATCCACGCGGTGCCCGGGTTCTCTCGCCACCCGGGCGATGGCCGCTGCACCGAGGACGCCGCGCCCGGCTCCACCATCCTCACGTTTCCCTCCGTCCCCAACGACTCGGTCCGGAACGGGTACATCGACCCGTACCGCTCCACGATTGACGTGACGATCGAAGGGGTCGGCCGCGCGGAGGACGTCCCGGCCGAGGATCGCATCGTGGGCGGCGTTCACACGAGCCGCATCTCGATCGGCCTCGGGAGCTGCTCCTCGGGGATGACCTGCCCCTTCTCGATCAACGAAATGACCGCGTTTTTCCCGTCGACGGTGACGATCGGAGACCTTACGATCGATAACTTCGCGATGCGGTTCGCTGGCGGCGCGTCCACGCCCGCGCGTGGTGAGGTCACGCGGCGCCCCACCGTCGCGACCGACGCCTGGGCGCTCGCGCCCGGCTCGTGGCTTCCCCTCGAGCTCGTCGGCACCCACGCCGGCAATCCGGTCTCCGCGACCGCCGACTGGGGCCTTGGCGCGACGGGCGAGGTGCGCCCGCATGGGGAGCTCACGCTCCGCCGCGGCGCCGACCCCAAGTTCATTCAGGTCACCGGCACCGCGACGAGAGTGGTCGACTTCGGGCCCGCCGGTGTCCGCAACGTGACCGTCGACGCCGACCTCCGCTACCGGTTTTACGGAGGCGCGCCGGAGCCGGTCATCGAGATGAGCATGTCACCCCTCACGTCCACCGAGGTCGTGCTCGACGGGACCGGCACCGTCGACGAGCTCGGCGGCGTCCCGGACGGGCGGCGTCCTCTCGACTTCGAGTGGCTCGTGTTCGACACCCGCACCCGGGCCTACGGCGCGATCGCGCACGGGCGCCTCGCCCAGATCCCGCGCGCGGCGTACGACTCGGTCAAGAGCGGAAACGGGCAGCTCTGCCTGCGCGTCTACGACGAGGACCGCAACTTCGGGACGACCTGCCGGGCGCTCGGGCCGCTCCCGCCCCCCTCGAACACCGTCCCCGTACCCGGCTGCGGCGACGTCGCGCTCGCCCCCGTACGTTCGCAAACGTTCCTCCGTATCGTCGAGGTCGCGGGCATGTTCGACGAGCTCCAGGCGAAAGGAAACGGGAAGACCGTGGTTGTCCCGAGCGACACCGCCTTCGCCGCCATGCCTACCCCGGAGCGCGAGAAGCTCCTCGTCGACAAGGCCGCAGCGAGGGCCTTCGTCGCGCGTCACATCGCGCAGGGCGTGTACCCCGCGTCGTCGATCGCGAAGGGGTTCCCGAAGCTCAAGGGCAAGCTCACCCTCCCCGATCGCCCCTGCGGAGACGGGCTCGTCCACGAGTCGAACGGCACCGTCGCTCCGTGAGGCCCGCTGCCGCGCCGCCCTCGAGGTAGCGTGGATATCCGGGGCGGGAGTGCCCGCTCAGAACGTGGCAGGCGGGACGAAGCTTGTGGAGCCGCATCGACGGGCACGATAGCCGACGCGCCGAACCTCGACCACGACGCTCATTTGGGCGGAGCGGGCGGGCGCCTCCGAGAGAGCGAGCCCCTCTCTCGGCCGACGCGGCGTTTTACGCGGCTCCGAAGCCTCCACCGCGCTCCGAGGCCCCATTCAGAGGCTGCAAAGGTCACAGACGACGCACGGAGGTCCGGTTACACGACTTGCAACGGGGCATGCGCACGTCCGCACATCCGGTTCAGAGGTTGTAACCGCCCTCCAGGACCACTACGCCCCGAGCATGTCGCCTATGCCCGCCTTGCTCCGCGACAACGAGAGTCTCGATTCACACTGGGAAGAGCTGGTCTACAGCGAGGCCACGTTCCTCGCCGGTGGCCACAAGGCACAAGCCGCTTCCACCGCAAAAGCGCTGAAGCAGCTCGACGCTGTTCAGGGCGGGCAGCGCGCGGCGTGGCGCCGCGAAATCGTGGCGCAAGCGCTCGTCGACTTTGCTGACGAGGATCTCGACGAGGGCGTCGAGCAGCTCGGGCGCGATTTGCTCCACCTCGAAGCGGGCAATCGAAAGGCGTCTCGTTTCAAGCAGTACTTCAAGACCGCGGTGAGCGCGGTCACGCGCTTGGGGCTGGAGTCTCAGATCCCGGTCGTCGAGGCGATGGTGGTCACTCTCGGAAGAGAGACCGAGAAGCAGCTCAAGGAGCACGCGAAGACGCTGCTCGGGTTCATCAAGCGCGGCAAAGAAGCGGTCGACGAGCGCCGCACAGCCGCCGCCGAACGTGGCGCCCACCGCGCCCAAGAGATCATCCGCTTCGTCGACGACATCAACGCGCTCCGTACGTCGCAGCACGCGGAGATCACCCTTGAGGCGGCGAAGGCGGGGAAGCCGCGCGACTATGCGGATCGTTTCTTCCGCCGCCAAACCCGCACCGCGCGACCCGTCCCGGGCGAGGTCAAGCCGACCCCGACGTGACCGGGCGTCGGTTCGCGGGCGAAAGCACGTAGGACAACGCCCGCGCCTTCCACGTAATCTCCCTTCATGGCGACCCTACGCGCCGTCTCTCTCTTCTTCCAAGAAGGCACCTCCGACAAGGTCTACAACGCGACGATCGTCGAAGACGGCAGTGGCACGTACTCGGTCGACGTGGAGTGGGGCCGGCGCGGGAGCAAGCTGAACCGCGGGCGCAAGGCGATCAAAGTGTCGCTCGCGGTGGCAGAGAAGACCTACGCGCGCCTCGTTCGCGAGAAGACCTCCAAGGGCTACGAGGAGCTCACCGACGCGGTGCAGCCGCAAGAGCAAGCGCCGCCGGAGGGCGAGGGCTCCGGCAGTCGCGCGACCGGCGTTCGTAAGAAGGTGGGCCACGTCGCGCAGCTCTTGAATGCCATCGAGCAGGACGACGCGTTCGAGCACATGGAAGACGACCTCATGATGGTGCAGCAGAAGCTCGACGGGAATCGCGTGCTGCTCCACGTGGAAGAAGCGGAGGTCGTGCCGACGAACCGCGCCGGACAGCGCACCACGGTTCACGCAGCGATCCTCGAAGCGGCGCGTGCGTTTCCGCTCGGCACCGTCGTCGACGGCGAGGTGGTGCCCGGCGAAGGAGGTCCCACGTATTGGCTCTTCGATATCCTCTTTTGGGGACCGGAGGACGTGCGTACCGAAGGGTATGGCGCGCGCTGGGAGCGGCTCTCCGCGTCGATCGCGCCTCTGTTGTCCGGGCCGATGGCGATCCTCGCCTGTGCGCGCACCACCGACGAGAAATGGTCACTCTACGAACGCCTTCGCGAGGCGCGGGCGGAGGGCATCGTCTTCAAAGACATCCGTGCACCCTACACACCGGGTCGCCCCAGCTCGGGCGGCACGCAGCTCAAGCACAAGTTCGTCAAGTCGGCCGACGTGCTGCTCACCGAGAACGCGGGGAATGCCTATCAGATGGCGGTCTATCGCGGCCCGCGCCTCTGCCACGTAGGCAAAGTGTTCTCCGGCACGAGCAATACGATCCGCGAGGAGATCGACGACGCCTTGGCGCGAGGGGAGCGCCCGATCGCCGAGGTTCGTTACCTCTACGCGACCGACGACGACCAGCTCTTTCAGCCCGTGTTCGTGCGCCTCCGCGACGACAAGGAAGACTCCGAGTGCGTCCTCGAGCAGCTCGAGAAGACGAACCGCGTGGTGCAGGCGATTTAGCGCCCCCGGTTGTCACCACGCATCGATGGCTCTAGTCACGCGGCGTGGGATCGAAAGACGAAGACGAGGGAAGCGCGCAACGACGCGCGATACGCATCCTGACCCTCGACGGCTCGGGGG
>JAAFHV010000429.1 GCA_013297655.1 Myxococcales bacterium
TCGTTCACGCCGTCGCGACGGCGTGAACGACGGTCACCGCGAGGCCGACCGCGAGCGACGGCCGGTCACGGATGAACCCGACGACGATCGCGCGAAATCGCGCGGAAAAAGAGCCTTTCCGCGCGTCGTCGCTCACGGAGATTCCGCCGGCTCTTCCGGCACCGCGTCCGGCGGCAAGAGAACGATCGGAAGGATCTCTTCGATGCGCTTGATCAAGTGCACCTTCAGCCCCGCGAGCACGTCCTTCGGCACGTCCTCGAGGTCACGTTGGTTGCGCTCCGGGAGCAGCACCTCGGTGATGCCCGCGCGGTGCGCCGCGAGGAGCTTCTCCTTGATGCCTCCGACGGGGAGAACCGCGCCACGGAGCGTAATTTCCCCTGTCATCGCGACCTCGCGCCGCACCGCGCACTGCAGGAGCAACGACGTGACGGCGGAGAACATCGTGACGCCCGCCGAGGGGCCGTCCTTCGGGGTGCCGCCCTTCGGGACGTGAAGGTGCAGATCGATCGTCTTCAAAAACTCGGGATCGAGCCCGAGATCTTTCGCGCGGCTCCGCACGAACGACATCGCCGCTTGCGCCGACTCCTGCATCACGCTCTTCAAGTTGCCGGTGACGACGACCTCGCCCTTGCCTGGCATTTTCGTCGCTTCGATGAAGAGGATGTCCCCTCCCGAAGGTGTCCACGCGAGGCCGGTCGCGACGCCGGGCACGCTGACGCGCTCGGCGAGATCGGGCAGGTACTTCGGCGCGCCGAGGATCTCCTCCACCTTCGCTTGGTCGGCGACGATGCGCACGTCCTCGCCCTCCGCGAGCTTCATCGCCACGTGGCGGCACACGCTCCCGATCTCGCGCTCGAGGCCACGGACGCCTGCCTCGCGGGTGTAGTGATCGATGATCGCGCCGATGCCGGACGCCTCGAACTCGAGCCGCTCGTCGGTGAGCCCGTGGGAAGAGAGCTGCTTCGGGCAGAGGAACTCGCGCGCGATGTTTCGCTTCTCGGCGCGGGTGTACCCCGGCACCTCGATGACCTCGAGACGGTCCCAAAGCGGCCCTGGGATCGTGTCCGGGTTGTTCGCCGTCGCGATGAACGTGACCTGCGAGAGATCGAACGGCGTGTCGATGTAGTGATCTTGGAAGGTGCCGTTTTGTGCGGGATCGAGCACCTCGAGGAGCGCGGAGGCAGGGTCCCCAGCGACGTCGACGCCCATCTTGTCGATCTCGTCGAGCACGAGCACCGGGTTCTTGACGGCGACCTTCTTGAGGCCCTGAATGATGCGACCCGGGAGCGCGCCGACGTACGTGCGACGGTGTCCACGAATCTCGGCCTCGTCGCGCACGCCGCCGAGGGCGATACGGTGATACCGGCGCCCCATGCTCCGCGCGATGCTGCGCCCGAGGGACGTCTTGCCGACGCCGGGCGGCCCCACGAAGCACAGGATCGGGCCTTTTTTGTCGCTCCGCAGCTTGCGGACGGCCATGTACTCGACGATGCGCTTCTTTACCTTGTCGAGGCCGAAGTGGTCCTCGTCGAGGCAACGCTTGCAGTCTTGAACGTCGATTTTATCGGTCGTCGTCTTCTGCCAGGGCAAGTCCGATAGCCACTCCACGTACGTGCGGGTCACGTTGAACTCCGCCGACTGCTGGTGCATCCCCGAGAGGCGCCCGAGCTGCTTCTTCGCGATCTTCTGCGCGTCCTCGGGGAGCTGCGCGAGGCGCACCTTCTCGCGGAGCTCCTCGAGCTCGTCGTCCTCGCCCTCGCCGAGCTCCTCGCGGATGCTCTTCATCTGCTGGCGCAGGATCTGCTCGCGTTGGCTCTTTCCCTCGTCGGCGACCATCGTCGACACTTCGCGCCGGACGCGGAAGAGCTCGAGCTGACGCTGCACGAACTGCGTGACGGCGATGACGCGCGCCTTCACGTCGAACGTCTCCAAGATGGTCTGGCGATCGGGCACGCTCGCCTGCTCGGACGTGAGGTTCGAGGTGATGAGGTCGGCGAGGCTGCCCGCTTCGCGCACGTTCTCGAGCACGCCCTGCGTCTCCTTGGGGAGGTTCGGCATCAGGCCCAAGAGCTCGCGTGTCGCGTCACGGAGCTGGTTCGCGAGTCGATCGAGGTCGCCATCGCGCTCGAGATCTTCAGCGATTCTGCGCACTTTCGCGCGCATGTAGGGCTCGATGCCGGAGCGGTTCACGAGGCGCAAACGCGAGAGCCCGTGGAGCACGACCGAGTAGTTCGAGGGGCCGAGGCGGATCACTTTGACGACCCGCGCGACGGTGCCGACCTCGAACAGGTCGTCGAAGGTGGGCTCGTCCACCGACGCGTCGCGCTGGCTCACGATACCGACGATGGCGCGCTCTTGCCCGAGCAGATCCTCCACGAGGCGCACGCTCCGGGGGCGGCCGACGTTGATGGGGACCACGCTCGCGGGAAACACGACGCTGTTCCGGAGCGGGAGAATGGGAAGGCTTTCGATCTCGAACCGTTGGTCTTGCGACAAGGGAAGCTCCTGGCGGGGAAATGCCCCGCGCTCACGGTACAGGAAAAGGCCCACGAACGAGAAGCACCGAGCCCGCAAGAGCCTCGAAGCGCGGCCCGGATGGTGGTACGTCTCGTGAGGCATGCGCCGCCCCAAGGACAACGGCTCGCTTCGATCCACGTGGTGCGCTCGCCTCGCGACCGCCGCCTTTGCCGTCGCGCTCGGCGCGGGCAGCGCTGGAAGCTTAGGCTGCGCCGGCGCCAACGCGGAAGATCCGCAGAGCGTGCTCCGCGCCTACGCCCGCGCCCTGGAGGACGGCAAGTCCGACGACGCGTACCGGCTCCTCAGCGACGACGCACGCCGCGGCGTCTCCCTCGAAGCGTTTCGCCGCATGGTGAAGGACAACCCGGACGAGGTGAAAGAGATCGGCCGCGCGCTCGCGAGGCCCACCACCCCTCCGCTCGTCACGGCCACCGTCACCGGCGCGTCGGGGGAGCAGCTCGTCCTCGTCCTCGAGAACGGCAAGTGGAAGCTCGACCCCGCCAGCCTCGATTTTTATGCGCAGGACACGCCGAAGCACGTGGTCATGGGCTTCGTGCGCGCCCTCGAGCGCCGCCGCTTCGACGTGATCCTCCGCTACATCCCGGACTCGCACAAAGAGGGCCTCGACGAAGCGCGCCTCCGCGCCGCGTGGGAAGGTCCGGACAAGGAGGAAATGCAGCACGTGCTGACCGCGCTGAAACAAGCCCTCCCCACCTCCACGATCGAAGAGACTGGCGACCGCGCGACCCTCGGTTACGGCGCGGGCACGTTGCAGCTCGTTCGCGAGCGTGGCCTGTGGAAGATCGAAGACTTCGATTGACGAAGCGGCAACCCTTCGGCCGTATCTCGTCGAGATCACGAAAGTTTCAGGTCTGGCTTGGTTGGGCGTTTTGTTTGCCGTCGCGCCACTCGCTCGTGCGAGCATTGCATCGTGACGGGCTCCCGCCCGTCGAATGGAGGAACGCGCGAGGTTCGCGCGCCTCTTTCCTTGGTGGAGGTTTCGCTCTCATGAAAACGAACATCGTGCTTTTCGCGACCGTGGCGGCTTCGGTGGCGCTTGCGGCTTGCCAGTTCCAAGCCGGCACCGGTCCCCAGGCCCCGACGGGCACGCCTGGCACCACGCCCGCAGCTCCGGGCGCCATCCCTTCGCCCGCTCCGCACGAGCCTTCGGCACGCGTGATGGCTGCGCTCCGGACCTCTTCGGCCTTGCGCAAACCCTCGATGGGCACCACCCGCAAGAACGGCGGTATCCCCTCGACGCCGACCACCCCCACGACGCCCACCACGCCCACGACGCCCACCACTCCCACGACGCCCACCACCCCGGGCGAGCCGGTCGTCATCACCAGCGCGAACCCGTTCGGTACGGGCGACGCGCAAGACGCGAACTTCCTCGGCAGCCTCTACGACGTGCCCGCCACGACGGACAAGCTCCCCGATTTGAACGCGCTCAAGCCGATTGGCACGTTGTTCTCGAAGGAGCTCAACGTCGCGAGCCGGGCGTTCGCAGAAGGCTTCCCGCAAGTGAACAAGAAGGGCGACCACTTCGCGCTCCGCTTCGAGGCGCCCCTCACCGTCGAGACCGAGGCCGACTACGACCTCACCACCATCTCGGACGACGGCTCCGTCGTGTACGTCGACGACATCAAGATCGTCGACAACGACGGCGTTCACGACTCGGCCGAAAAGACCGCGCCGGTGCACCTCGTGAAGGGCACCCACTCGCTCAAGATCGACTACTTCCAGAGCGTAAACAACGTCGCGCTGCAGTTCTACTGCCAGAAGATGGGCGCCGCGAAGGCCATCTGCACCGGCAAGCTCTGAGTACGTTCCCGTAGGGAAACCGACGCGGGTCGCTCCTTCGGGACG
>JAAFHV010000430.1 GCA_013297655.1 Myxococcales bacterium
AGCTACGTCGAGGGCGTGGTGAAGGCGGTGGGGGAGCGCGAGTGCTGGTGGATCGGGCCGCCGACGTGGAAGCCGGACACGGGCATCGTCGAGGTGATTCGCCAGCACGCCGGCAAGTGCAAATTCTTCGACTCGAGCCACCTCGACATCGCGCGGGCGAAGGATCGCATCCACCCGAACGACGAGGGCGGCGCGGAGTGGGCGAACCAGTTTTGGGCCTTCTTCCGCGGCAAGCCTGCCCCCGTGCACACGAAGCCCGAGCCGGACGACGACACCGACGATCGCACCCTCAAGCGCGGCGGCACGGTGCGCATCGGCGGCGGCGCGCCCCTATGAGCGATCGCTCGACGAACGACGCGCCGTTTGCGATAAGGCGCCCGATGAGGGCAGCACGACGAGCGGCGGGTGGGCTCCTGGGTTTTGCCCTCGCCGTGCTCGCCTGCTCTCAGAAAGACACGAAGCCCAGCACGAGCGACGCTGCGTCGCAGGCGCAGGCGAGCGCGACCACCGCGAGCGATCCGCTCGACGCCGCGATCGCCGAAGCCAAAGACGCCGCCCCCGAGCTCCCCCCCAAGCGTGATCTCACCGGCAAAGTGGTGCTCCACGCGGGCGACTCGATGGTCGGCGGAGAGCAAGGTCTCACCAAGGCGCTCGCGACCAAGTTCAAAGCGGAGGGCGCGAAGTTTCACAAGGACTACGAGGTCTCGCTCGCGATCAGCACCTTCGCGCACACGCCGAAGCTGAAGGGCCTGCTCGAGAAGTACAAACCGGACATCGTCATCCTCACGCTCGGCGCGAACGACGTGTTCGTGCCCTTCCCGCAGACGAACGCCGCCCACGTCGAGGCGATCGTGAAAAAAATAGGCGATCGTGAGTGTTACTGGATAAGCCCGCCCACCTGGAAGCCGGACACCGGGGTGGTGGAGGTCATCCGCGACCACTGCGCGCCGTGCAAATTCTTCGACTCGCGGAACCTCACGTTGAAGCGCTCCGGCGACCATATCCACCCGACCGACAAGGGCGGCGCCGAGTGGGCCGAGCTCTTCTGGGCCTTCTTCGAGGGTCGCGGTCCATCGGCGCCAGGCCTCCTCGCGGTGGACGCGGGCCCGATGCCTAGCGACGCCGCTCCATGATTCGCCCGTGAGACGAGCGTAGGACACCAGCGACGCGAAGAGAGCGCGACGCGACGTCAGCGATCGCCGATCGAGACCTCTTCCCCGCACGGCAGATCGATCGTGCGTGGTGTGCCGGCGCTCCCGAGCTTGATCTCGTGCTTGCCGCAGCCCACCTCGACCGCGGCCGGAGTCTCCGCCACGGCGCGACCGTCGACGAAGATGCGGTGACCGGGGGCGGCGATCGCGGTGTTCAAGATCGTCGTGTTCGGCTTCGCGGTGCGACCCGACGACGGCGCGGCCGAGTCTGCGATTTCGTTGGGCTTTCCGGCATCCTTGGGGCCAGCATCGGCGGCGACCCCGGCGTCGCTGGTGGTCACGAGCGCAGAGGCGTCTGCGGGCGTGCTCGTGTCTGCGGTCGACGCATCGGTCGCCGTCGGGGCCGGCGTCACGGCGGCGTCGACCTCGGGGACAGGAGGGGCGCTCGCGGTCGGCGCGGTCGAGGTCGGTGTCGTCGGCGGGCCCTTCCCGAGCACCGCCATGATGCGTGCACGTTGCACGTAGGCCACGCCGCCCGCGGCCGAGAGCAGCGCCACGATCACGAGCGCGACGACCTTGCCGACCACGGAGCCGGCCGGCGCCGGCGGTGGGCGCGAGGCGGCTGGAGGCGGGGGCGCGGTCGTCGTGTTGCGATCCGACGGGAGCGGTCCGAACCCGTGCGCGGGAGGCGCCGAGCCAGACGAAGCGCCCGCAGCCAGTGCGCCTTGAACCGGAATGGGCCGGCTCGGGGTGTGCGGGAACGCGGGCACCGGCGGCGGCGTGGGGGTGGCCGCCATCGGAGGGGCGCGCGGAGGCTCACCCGCGATCGGCGGCGCCCGCGGCGGCACGGCGTCGTGGGGGAGCGCGAGGGTGCGATCGAGCGGGCCGGGAGGAGGCCGCACGGTGTCGGCGCTGCCCATCATGAGGGTCGTGGTGCCCGAGGGGAGCGGCACACGATCCTCCGTCGCAGCGGTGCGGGCGACCGTCGCGTCGGTCTGGGTGTCTGCCGCCGACGCCTCCGCGAAGCGCGCGGCGATCTCTTGCGCGAGCTCGGTCGCGGCGCTCGCGAAGGGGGTCGCGGTCTGGATCTTTCCTACGCTGGGAGCGCGCGCGGGCATCGGCGCGGTGCCGCCCTTGTTCGGCAGCGGCGGCGGGGCGACGCTCGGGGGTTTGGCGCTCAGCACCGTGGTCGCGAGCCCTTGCGGCGGGGACGGTGGATGCGACTCGGGCTTCTTCGCGGCGGCCTTGCTCGCGGCGGCGGGGAGCGGCGGAGGACGCGCCGACTCGGGCTTCGGCGCGCGCGCTGACTCGGGTTTCCGGTCGATCGGGCGCGCCACCGCCACCGTCACGCGACCGTCGGTCGGGAGGCCCTCGAGGCTCGGCCGCGCGAGAGGCTGGGTCGCGATCGGGGCGGTCTTTTGCGGCGCGCTCTTGGCTCCAACCTCGGGCGTCAACGGCGGGGGCGGCTTGGTGCTCTTCGGGGGCTCACCCGTTCGCAGGAGCGCGTCGACCGCACGGCCGGTGGAGTCGTGCGGCCTTGTGGTCGGCGAGGCGGACACCGCGGCCGTGAGCGCGGACTCCTCTTCCGGCAGCGCGAGCCCATCGAACAACCGATCGACGTCGAGGTTCTCGTTCTCCGTCTCGTTCGCGGCGTCGGCTTCGGTCTCGTCTTCTTGGGTCGACGCGGCGGCGGCGGCGCCCCCGGGCCGAGGCACCCCCGCGGGGGCCGGGAGAATGCCCACCTTGGCGCCGATGTCCGGCTCCGAGTCGCCACCCGCGGGCGGGATCGAGAGCAGCTTCTTCTTCTTTTTGTCTCGATCTTTCGCGACCTTGAGGAGCTCGTGGAGCTCGCCCCGCCCTGCCCCCGCCGGCGCGATGTCGCGGAGGGCGCGCACCACCTGCTCGGCGGTCACGGTGCGCTTCGTGGGATCCGGCTCGAGGGTGGCCTGCACGATCTCGCGGAGGCGCCGATCGAGATCGGGGCGCAAGATGTCGAGCGATACGATCTTGGGCTCCGCCATCGCGCGGAGGATCTCGATTTCGGGCAGGGCGCCGCGCTGGATCGCCTTGCGGTGCGCGAGCATCTCCCAGAGGAGCACCCCCGCGGCGTAGACGTCGGTGTGGGGGCCGATCGTGCCGCCGTTCACCTGCTCCGGGGCCATGTAACCGAACGTGCCCTTGATGAGCCCGGACTGCGTCTCGGAGCGCACCCCGGTGACGCGCGCGATGCCGAAGTCGGCGAGCTTCACCTCGCCGTTCCAGGCGACGAGCACGTTCGACGGGTTCACGTCGCGGTGGATGACGGGCGCGACCGCCCCGTTCTCGTCGATGCAGCCGTGGGCGCACGCGATCGCATCGAACACACGGTCGGCGACGTAGAGCGAAGACAAGTCGGTGAGCTTGCGACCCACGTCTTTGAGCCCGGCGCGGAGCCGGTTCAGCGGCAGGCCGTCGACGAACTCGAGCACCATGACGAGCTGCTCGTTCTGCGAGAAAAAATCGAAGAGCCGCACGATCGACGGGTGCGACAAGCGCGCGTACGCCGCCGCCTCGCGCGCGAACATGCGGGCGAACTGCTGGTCGTCGCGGTACTGCGAGAGCAGCAGCTTGAGGACGACCTGACGCTCGAAGCCGAGCGGGCCCTCCGCCTTCGCGAGGAGCACGTCGCTCGTGCCACCGGTCGCGATGCGCCTAAGCACACGGTAACCTCCGAGGCGATCGAGAGCGTCTTTCGGGTCCATGCGCGCGCTGCCGTGAAGCGTATCGGGATGGAAGGTAAGGGCCCAAGTTCTTTCCGGTCCGCGAAGCGAGCGGAGCCGAGGTTCCCTGCGGGCCGGGCGAGGTGAGGCGTTAGAATGCCGGCTCTTGGGCCGGCGGGTCGCTTCTGGGGTCTTAGCGCGAGCGGCGGTCTTTGCGCGTCGCTAAGGTCCCGAAAGCGAACAAGAATCGGCTCCGGTGGTGGGCTTCGCGAAGCGGTTCGATAAGCGCGCGCGTGCAATCGCTCGGGGCCTTCGGGAGCGGCGCTGGGCCTTCGGGGCCTTAGAAGAACGGCGCGGGCCTAGGAGACGGCGCGGTTGGGGGCCCTGCGGGGAGAGATGGGTTTGTGCGCGGGGCGCACGGGGCCTGGGCGCGACGGCGCGGGCCTAGGAGACGGCGCGGTCGGGGGCCCTGCGGGAGAGAATGGGGTTTGTGCGCGGGGCGCACGGGGCCTGGGCGCGACGGC
>JAAFHV010000434.1 GCA_013297655.1 Myxococcales bacterium
GAGAGAGAGAGAGAGAGAGAGAGAGAGAGAGGCTTCAGGGGGTGAAGGTCTCGCCTCCTCCGGTGGTGGTGGGCTTCGGGGCGGGGGGTTTCGGATCCGACGGGGGCTTGGGGTCGGACGGGGGCTTGGGGTTCGCCGTGTGGACCACCGTTGCGCGGGGGGCGGGAGGCTTTTTGCCCGATGGGGCGGCGCTGGCGCTGGCGCTCGCGGAGGCTGAGGCTGAGGCTACGGGCTCGGCCGATGCGGAGCCCTTGGGGAGGTATTGCGCGCCGACCGTCTCGCCGAGATCGGCGGCGAACCTTCGCGCCTCGCGGGCGTGAGAGCGCGCTTCGATCGCGAGCTGACGAAGCGTGTAGGCGGAGGCCCCGAGCTCGTTCTCGGCGTCGCGGCGCTTCGAGAAATCCTTGGGAAAATCCTTCGCGACGTTGGGCTTCATGTCCTCGCCCTGGTTGGCGAGCTCCTCGAAGCCGGGGGCCTTCGCTTCGACGCGATCGGCGCGCGAGAGCTCGGCCTTCGCGACGGCGTCGACCTCGGGCGAGACGGCCGCCACGCTCTGCGCTTTGATGCGCGCGCGAATGGCCGCGATGATCGTGTCGTTCGTCGCGTCGGGGAGGAGACCGAGGGAGGCGATGAGGGCCTTGCGACCTTCGCGGCGCTCTTCGGTCCACGCGGCGCCGATGACCTGCTCGGCGTGAACCTTCTTGAAGTAGTCGTCGTACGGATTCATCCCGACGGTCGCGAGCTGCCCCCGCGCGGTGCGCGTGTTTTGGTACGGCTCGCAGCCGTCGAGGGTGGCGGCAGAGAGGGAGAGCGCGGTGCCCGCGAGCGCGACGACGAACATGCGCCGGAGGCCGAACGCGCGAAGAAAACGAAGAGCGGTCATCTCACTCCGATTTTAGAGGAGTTCGATCGCGGGCGCAGCATTTCGCGAGGTTACGCCCGCCACGAGCGCGCGCCGCCTGCTGCCCCCGGTCGAGCCGGCGCCACGAACGGCCCGTTAAACGGGGTCGAGCTCGATGCCCTCGTAGACATCGTCGACCGCGAAGGTCGCAGCCGGGTGCGCCACGGTGACCATCTCGCCCGAGCGCGCCTCACGCTCGACGAAGCCCCCAGGGCCACGTTCGACGATGGTGATCCGGCGCGTGCGATGGGAGATGAAAAGCACCGCGCCGAGCGACTCGATCTGCTTGTAATGGCTCAGCTTTTCGCCGCGGTCGTAGTCTTCGGTGGAGCGGCTCGTGACCTCCACGAGGAGGCGCGGGTTCGTGACGGCGTTCGCGTCGAGCGGTGAAACGTTCGCTGGCCCGCAGATCACGGACACGTCCGGGAACGTGGTGAGGTCCGTGCTCTCGATGCGGATCTTCATGTCGGATGTGGAGATGCGGCACGTGGTCGGCAGTGTGCGGTGAAGCGCGACGATCACGGCGGCGGCGAGCTGCGCGTGAGCGCGTGTGCCGGCGGCTAGTGCGTAGATGGTCCCGTCGCAGTACTCGAGCTTCAGCGAGCTATCTTCGAGCGCCCGAAGGTAGTCGGTGTAGTCGTAGTGGAGGCGACGCGCCGAGCTGGACATCGAGGTGGAGCTTATCACGGCGAGCGTAGGGGGCCGTGCGCACGCTCGCAAACACGCCGCGCGTCAGAACGTGCCGTAAATGGCGCCCGTTGGAGAGAGATGGACCTCGAGGCCAGCGCTACTTCGCATCACGGGACGAGCGCCAACGATCGCGAGCACGGTTCCACCGATCAAGAGGAGCCCGCCCGGAGCGAGCATGACGTAGCCAATGGCCTGCGAATTGAAATACCCACCCTCGAGCCCACTGCCCCCTTTGGCGATGAGCCCCAGCGCGACGGCGGTGGTGACGACGCCAAGAGAGCCGAGCCCCACCCCGACACCGAACGCGCCGGGGCTGTTCATCTGCGTGTCTTCCTTGCGCCACGGCACGAGGGGAGATTGTGTATCGGCGCGTGGCTGCTCAACCATGGGCGCCGCGGTGCTGGTGGCCTTCGCGTCGTCGGCAGTGGACTCGGACTGCGTGGGCGTATTTGGGGGAACACCCGCCCCCTTCGCAGGCACGCCTTCCGCGGACTGCGCCGAAGCTTCGCGCGCGCTCGAAAGGAGAAAGAGTGAGAGACAGAGTCCAATCAAAGAAGCTCGCATAAGAGGACTCTTATGGTGGCCGATTCGATGGCTGGTCGCAACCGCGGCCCGACGATCTCGTCGGACCGAGCTACTTCCCACACGAAAGAGGCACCGCCACCAACCGATAGCCCTCTTCCTTCGCCGCGAAATAGGCAAGTACACCCTTGCCACTCGCGTCTACCGCTCCCCTCGCCTGCCCTGCGTCGGTGCCGGCGGGGGATACCGCAAAAGGCTCTCCCGAAGGCTCACCGGAAGCGTCGAGCACCTGCGCGCGGACTTGATGGCCCTTATCGGGGCCCTCCGTCCACGTGAGGAGAAACATGCCGGAGCCGAGCGAGACGAGGGAGGGGGAAATGACGCCGCCGCCAGGGCCACCCTTGGGGAGCGCGAAGGCCTTCGAGGCGAACGCGGGCGCGCCGACCTTGGCCCCGAACATTCGCAAGGCCCACGGGGCCTCGCCGGTGCGATCGGCGAACACGGAGAGCCACGTGTCGTCGCTCACCGCGATCGCAGGAGAGCCCACCTTCTCGCCCGTGCCTCTCGCCTTCTGGAGCTCACCCTTGGGCGCGAGATCGTCGCCCGTCGCGACGCCGACATAGATGGCGCCGCCATGACGAAACGCGACCGCGACGCCCTTCTCGGTGGCGCTCGTAGGGGCCACGCGGAGCGCCTCGATCGGGCCCTCGCCCGGGACCGCGAAGAGCTCCTTCTCGCCGTTGCGGAGGTGAAGCGCGTGGCCGAGCGTGGCGCCGGCGATCCCGATGTCGAACGGGGGATCGTGGACGACGGAACGACGCGACGACATCCCTAGGATTTTCTTGTCGATTTCGACCGCCATCTCGAGCTTGCCCTTGTGGATCAAGGGCTGCACGCGGCGAATGGGCTCGCCCATCTTGAGCCTGCCCGCGGGGGTAGGAGCGAGGCCCTCGCCGAGACGCACGAGCTGGCCCTCTTTGGGCGACGACGCGTAACCGAGCGCGGTCATGCCATCTTGCGCGAGCACCTCGATGCCGGCCGCAATGGACGTCTTCTCCGCGACGTTCACCGGATCGCCGGAGAGCTTGCAGGATACACCCGCTGCGGGGGGCGGCGGAGGAGGCGTAGAAGGTGGTGCCGCCGCGGACGCGACCTCCTTCGGCGGCGGGGCGCTGGGGAGAGCGTGCGACGGGGCCTCCGACGACGGGTGAGCCGACGACGAGGCGACCGTCGTCGCCGGGGGCGTCCCGTCGGAGCTCGCCGCGTAGACGACCCCCATGAACACGAACGTGAACACAGTGGACGCGGCCACGATACCCGGTAAAAAGAAGCGATTTTCTTCTTCGGCGAGGACCTTGAAGCGCGCGAGCAGCGGGCCGAGTGCCTTCTTGGCGCGCGCGAGGGGCGAGGGCGCGACCAACCCCTCGAGCATGTCTTCCTGCGCCTCTGGCTCCGGCGCGCTCGGCGGCCGCACCTCGTCTTTGTCGGCGCGCTCGAAGTACGCGGCGGCGTCGGACGTGGGACGATTGGCGGGCGGCGGAACGACGACGGGGTGCGACGCGACCTCGCCCGCGGGCAGACCGATGCCCATCGACGTGGGCACCGAAATGCCCGACGACGGCGGACCGTTCGACGACGGCGGAGGGGCGCCGCTGCCCTGCACCGCGGGCGCCGCCTTCGTGTCCTTCACGACCGGAGGCGCGCTGCCCTCTTCCGTATCGCGTGGAGGAGACGCGGGCGAAGCTAGCGGCGCGGCGAGCGGAGACGGGGTGCCGAAGAGCGACGTGGGCACCGAAACCGAAGCCTGCGGAGCGACCTCGGGCGGAGCGACGGGGCCCGGCGCGGCGACGGCGTCGAAGCTCGTGGGGGTGTGCTTTCGCCCGAACAGCGAGGGCTCGGCGGGTGCCGGCGCAGGTGTAGGTGCGGGAGCAGCGGGAGCTGCAGCAGGAGGGGCGAGCAGCGGCGAGGGCGAGCCAAAGAGCGACGTGGCGATCGAGGCGGCCTCAGGCGGCGCGGCCCCGTTCGCGGGGGGCGGCGGGGTAGGCAGCGCGGCCGCGAGCGCGGGCGACGCGGCCGGCGTGAACAGCACCGGTGCGGCTGTCGCCGCCGCGACGACCGCGGCCGCCGGCACGATCGGGATCGCGCTCGTGCTATCGGCCGACGTCAGCATGGAGGACGAGAGCTCCTCCACCGGCGCGTTGTTACGCA
>JAAFHV010000431.1 GCA_013297655.1 Myxococcales bacterium
GGCTACGACGTCCTAGCCGCCATGTAACCGGCGCCGTTCGCCGATAGCGAGCCTGGCCGTTGTCGGTCGTGCTCACGAACAGGAGTTCGTTCCGCGCGACCTCCTAGGCCAGGCTCGCTCCACCCCTTCGGGTGCTTTCAAGAATCGTCGACGAACGGCGTCCGGTTACATGACGTCCCAGGTGACGTGAGCGGGAGCGCCCGTGACGATCGGTCCACCTTCGGGGGCGTCGAGGAACGGCATGTGCCCAAGAGAGGCGCTTTCGCCTCTGCTCCGCTGGCGTCCGCGACGAGGCCCGTGACGGACAATGAAACCCGGATGCCGTTCGTCGAGAGCGAGCGAGGGCTAGGCGGCCGCGCGGAGCCGACTCCTGTCGGTGAGCACGGCCAACGACGCCCTCGCGAAGCTATCGGCGAACGGCGCCGGGTTTCATAGGGGGCCTTCGGTTAGGCCGTGTACGAACTGGCGGACTCTGGGCTCCGTGCTCGCTTTCGCCTCTGCCGTCGTTCCGTCGAAGATGAGCTCCCCGCGGTACATCATGCCGACACGGTCAGTGACCGTGAGCAAGCGATCCAGATCGCTCGAGACCATCACCACCGTCGCGTTGCGGGCGCGCTGCTCCTCGCGGAGAAGCTCGAAGATCTTCTGCGAGGTCACAGGATCGAGGCCCGCCGCGGGCTCGTCGTAGAGCACGATCGGCGCGTTCGTGATGGTCGCGCGCGCGACGCCGACGCGCTTCTTTTGCCCACCCGAGAGGCCGCCGGGCATGCGACCTCCGAACCCGGAGAGCGCGACGCAGGCGAGGCGCTCCTCGACGCGCGCCTTCACCTCTTCGTCGGGGAGCGCGTAGAGCCGCCGAAGCGGGAAGGCGATGTTGTCGTCGACCGTGAGGTGGTCGAAGAGGGCGTTGTTCTGGAAGAGCATCCCGAACTTCAACCGCAGCTTTTGCAGATCGAGGTCGGTCAACGTGGTCACGTCTTTGCCGTCGACCACGATGCTGCCCGTCTCCGGCTTGAGGAGGCCCGTGATCATCTTCAGGAGCACGCTCTTGCCCGCCGCGCCGGGGCCGATGAGCCCATAAAGGCACCCTTCGGGGACCTCGAGGGTGAGGTTTCGCACCACGTGCGCGAACGCGCCGCCCGCAGTGCGGAAGGACTTGTTGAGGCTCGAGATCCGAATCATGGGCGGGCTCCGCGGAGGCGAGCGAGGCGCAAATAAAGCACGAGGGTAGCCCCCGCGAGGAGACCCACGAGGAGCACGAGCGCGCCCAAGACGAGGCGCAGCGGCGTGGCCGACCCGGCGGCGACGCCGAGAGGCCCCACGTGCGCGAGCGCGGCCGTATGCTCGCCGCCCTTCGAGACGCGTGGCACTCCGACCACGACCACGTCGTCGACGGCGAGGTTCGGCACCGCCGAGGCGACGATGCGCTTCACCTGCGCCTCGGGGATCGGCATCGTGGCGGTCTTGTAGGAGAGCACCACCGAGGCGGTCGCCTTCTCCTTCTTTTCGCGGAGGGGGCTCTCGGTGGGGAGGCCGAGGTGCACCCTCGCGACGACGACGCCGTCGATTTGGGAAAAGGTCTTTTCGAGCTCGCCGCCGATGCCCGCCGCGAGCTCGGCTTGTTCTGCCGCCATCGTCGGGACGAGCTGGTTTTTCCCTACCGCATCGAGGATTCCGGTGCTGTGAGGGCGGGGGAGGCCTTCGTCGGCGAGGGCCCCGAGCGCGCGCCCCGCTTCACTCTCCGGGACCACGACACGGAAGCGGCCATCGGAGCCCGACTCCGGCTCCTTGCGGCCGTCGATACCTGCGCTCTGCAACACGGCCACCACCCGGTTCGACTCGCCGTCGTCGAGGCCCGCGGCGACGGGCGACGTGCACCCGACGAGGCTCGCCAGGAAGACGAGAGCGACCGCAGGAATCGCCGGGCGAGGGCGCGAGAGGCGAGGAGGCGTCGGCACCCGCGCATCCTACTCGAGTCCCGCCGTTCGCGCGCGAGGGGTTCGCTCAAGTTGCGGGTTTCTTTAGGGTTTCAAGCCGCGCTTTTGGCGTGTTGGCGCCGAGGTCACGATTCGAGTCCCGACTACGAGAATGCGGTAGAATGTTCACGTGAGCGATGCTCCCACGATGGCCCAGGGTGCGACCTCCGAGTCCAAGCTCGAAGTGTGGGCGCCGCGCATGGGCGAGGTGGTGGCGGGCCGCTACCGCATCTTGCGGGTGATAGGGCAGGGCGGCATGGGGGCGGTCGTGGCCGCGCAGCACGTGCAGCTCGAGGAGCCGGTCGCGATCAAGTTCCTCCACCCGAAGCTCGCCCGCGACGCGGCGAGCGTGGAGCGCTTCTTCCGCGAGGCGAAGGCCACCACGCGGATCAAGAGCGAGCACGTGGTCCGTGTGCTCGACGTGGGGCAGTCCGAGTCGGGGATCCCGTTCATCGTCATGGAGCTGCTCGAAGGCGCCGATTTGGGGCGCGTGGTCGCCGCCGGGCCGCTGAGCATCTCGAACGCGGTCGACTTCCTGCTCCAGGCCTCGGAGGCGCTCGCCGAGGCCCACGCCGCCGGCATCGTGCATCGCGATCTCAAGCCCTCGAACTTGTGGCTCGCGCAGCGGTCGGACGGCAGCCCGCTCGTGAAGGTGCTCGATTTCGGCATCTCCAAGCTCTCCGCGCAGGCGCCAGGGGACGCGAAGCTCACCGAGACGCAGTCCGTGTTCGGCTCGCCGACCTACATGTCGCCGGAGCAAATTCGAAGCGCGAAGAAGGTCGATCACCGCACCGACGTGTGGGCGCTCGGTGTGGTCCTCCAGGAGCTGCTCACCGGCAAGCTCCCGTTCGACGCCGACACCGTCTCGGGGGTGCTCGCGTGCATCGCGGCGGATCCCCCGGTGCCGCTCCGTATGGTTCGCCCGGACGCGCCGGCGGGCCTCGAGGCGGCGATCCTCGCTTGCCTCCAGAAAGACGTGAACCGTCGTTGCCAGTCGCTCGCGGAGCTGGCCGGGTTGCTCGCGCCCTTCGCTTCGCCGATCGGGCTCTTGTCGGCCAATCGCATCGGGCGCATCGGCATTCCGCGAAACAGCATGGTGCCCGCCGCGCCGTCGTCGGTTTCGGGCGATTTTTCGGCCGTTGGTGGGGTCACGGAGCGCAGCTTCTCGACCGCTTCCAACATGGGGCAGCCGCGCCGCTCGCCGCTCTTGGGGGTTATCCTCGGCGTCGGAATCGCGTGCGTGGTGGTGGCCCTCGTGTTCGGGGTCGTGAAGATCGTTTCCAACGATACGAAGGCCGCGGCGACCAGCGCGGGGAGCACGCCCGGGCCGAGCCCGAGCGCGTCGACAATCGCTCCCCCGCTCGTGCCGACGCACGCGCCGCCCGTCGCGAGCGCGCCTGCGCCCTCGGTGAGCGCTCCCGTGCCTCCGACTCTCGCCACGGCAGCGACGAGCAGCGGGAAAAAGCCGCCCGCGGGCGCAGCGATCGCCCCGCCGCCGCCGAGCGCAGGCCTCTCGGCGGTCGCCCCGGTCGCGAGCGCGCCTCCCACGCCGAGCCACACCCCGGCAACGACGCCCACGTCGGAGGGCAGGAACTGAGACCATGGTGATTCGGGTTCGACGTCGTGCGCTCGCGGGCATCGCGGCGCTGGTTATCTCTTCCTTCTCGGGCGTCGCGCTCGCCGACGGTCCGACGGCCGCGCAGGACGCGCAGGCAGAAGATCTCTTCCAGCGCGCGAAGGCCGCGATGGCGAAGAAGAACTACAAAGAAGCGTGCCCGTGGTTCGCGGAGAGCTACGGCCTCGCGGGGGGCGGTGGCACCCTCCAGAACCTCGCGGTCTGTTACGAAGAAGAGGGAAAGCTCGCCTTTGCCTACAACCGCTTCATCGAGCTGCGACTGAGCTCGCTCAAAGCGGGGAATCACCCGGAGCGCGTGAAGCTCGCGGACGAGCACATCGAGAAGCTCAAGCCGCGGTTGTCGCGTATTCGGGTGCACCTCGCCGATAGGGCGCCCGGCACGAAGGTGACGGTCGACGGTGACGCGTACGGCGAAGCGAGCTGGGACGCCGGCATCGTGGTCAATCGGGGAGCGCACGTGGTGCGGGTGGCGGCGCCAGGGAAAAAGCCGCGTGAGGTCTCGAAGGCCGTGACGGAAGAGGGCGCTCTCGTGACGGTGGACGTGCCCGCCCTCGAGAGCGACGCGAGTGGTGCCGTGGTCGGCCCGGTCGCGCCCCCGGTCGCGCCGCCCAAGACGGCCGAGCCGGAGAGTCCCACGCGTGGCACCGGGTTCGTGATCGCAGGTGCTGGCGCCGCGGTCGCGGCGGTGGGGGTATTTTTGGAATCCTCACGATCACCACGAACAGCTCCGCCAAGAAT
>JAAFHV010000433.1 GCA_013297655.1 Myxococcales bacterium
TGCTCTTGGCGGGGAGGGCGCCCTTCACCTGGTGGCTAATCGAATAGACCTTCACGTCGATGATCGCGATCGTCTTCACGCGGACGCCCCAGCCCGTGGTCGTCCAATCGTCGGCCCTCGCGTTCGTCACCCGCGTGAGGCCCACCATCGCCGCGACGGTGGCGAGGAGGAGGAATATCTTCTTGGAAAGGCTCATGTGCGGACCTCGCGCGGGGTCGAATGCGACGCCGGGTAGCTGAAGGCATACACCTCGCCGGAGCCTTCGCACGAGACACGGCCACGCGCTGACGACATCTTTAGTTAGGGAACCCGGTCAGCCTTTGGCGATGTCGCGGAGCAGCTTGGCGACGACCGCGAGCACGACGACGACGACGACCCTGCGGACGACCTTGTCGCCGCCTTTGATCGCGAGCCGAGAGCCGGTGTACGCCCCGAGCGCGTTCGCGAACGCCATCGGCAACGAGAGCTGGAACACCACCTGCCCCTTGGCCGTGAAGTAGGCAAAGGCGGCCAAATTCGAGGCCAAATTGACCACTTTGGCGTTGCCGGAAGCCTTCACGAGCGGATCGCCGAAGAGCACCACGTTCGCGACGATGAGCATGCTCCCCACCCCGGGCCCGAAGAAGCCGTCGTAGGCGCCGAGGCCGAGCGCCACCGCCGCGAGCGCCAATGTGGGATGTTTGGGAGTCAGCTTCGGGAGCTTGTCCCTCGGTACGAGAGCGATCCCCATCGCGAGCAAGAGCAGCACGACGATGACGGGCCGGAGCGGCTCCGGACGAAACGCGAGGAGGAGCAGCGCGCCGAGGCCCGAGCCCACGAACCCACCCACGAACGCGACCTTCGTGCGCTCCTCGTTCATCGCCCCGCGGCTGCGGTACGACGCGGCCGAGGCGATCGCGCCGAACACCGCTTGGCCCTTGTTCGTCGCGAGCGCGACCCGCGGATCGAGGCCCATCGCGAGGAGCGCCGGCACGGTGACGAGCCCACCCCCGCCTCCGATCGCGTCGACCACGCCGGCGACGAACGCGGCCGCCGCGAGCGCGACGATCGCCTCCGGCGTGACGCTGATCACGGCGTGGGTGTCGCTTCGACGGGGGCTTCGGCGGAGGCAGGAGCGGGCGAGGGCGCGAGCTTGGGCGCGGGCACCTTGCGGAAGCGCGCCGTCTCGAGCGGCGACACGATGTCACCATCGACGAACGCGCCCATGTTCGCGCGGACCACGACGTAGGGCGTGCCCTTCGCCGCCTCACCGAGGAGCACCTCGCCGACCTCGTGCGCCTTCACCGCGCCGTTCTGCGTAATCGTGAGATCGCAGAGCACGGGGATGAGATCGCCGTCGATCCCGGCGCGCGCGAGGATCGCGGCCGCGCGCGGATCGTCGACCACGATGGTGCGGAGGTAGGTCTTCACGTCGACCCACTTGCCGAGCCCATCGATTTTTCGGAGCACGCGGAGATCTTGTGCATTCCGCATGTATTGCGCGCGTTCCTCGAGAAATTCCTTGCCGCCTGCGAGGGCGCTCTTCGGGAAGGCGAGCACGTAGCGGGCACCGTCGATGATCTTGTTCACCCCTGCGTCGTTCGGCCCGAGGGCGGCACCACCGGTGAACACGACGCCGTCGGCGGAGGCCTCCGTGAGGCGTCTCGCGAGATCGTTCGGATCGGCCACGTCGCAGGTGAGCTTCAGGTCGAGGTACTCGTCCAAGCTGTAGACCCCGAGCGAGAGCGCCGGTCCGAACACCATGTCCGGCTTCGGGTGGAACCCGGACGAGTGGAAGAGCGGGATGTCGACGCGGCGGAAGGAGCGCGGGATCGCGCGGATCAAATCGAGGTGAGAGAGGAACGCGCTCGGCCCGAGCTTCTCGTAGGCGAAGCGGAAGCGGCGCGGCTCGCCTTGCACTACCCGCGGCGGAGGCGTGCGACCCTTCGGCACCTTCGCCCGAACCGCGGCGAGCTCTTCCTCGGAGCGCACGCGCTTCGTCTCCGCGCCGAGGCGGCGGAGGAACACGAGGCGCTCCTTCTTCATCGCAGAAAGATCGCAGCCTACGCCGCAGTCGTAACAGACGAGCTTGCGGGTGTCGGCTTTGGCATCTTCGATGTTCGTGTGGTGGATGAACGCGCCGGCCGCTTTTCCGCACGGGGGCGATAGGCGGCTCTTTACCGCTTTTCGGTACTCGCTCGCCAAGAAGCCCTCTTCGAGACCGACGTCGATGTGGTCCCAGGGGAGCTTGGCCGAAATGGGGAGCGTGCCGAGAAAATCGGCCGGCTCGATTCCCTCTTCGCGGAACGCTTGCTCCCAAAGATCGAGCCGCATGTGCTCTTCCCACGAGTCGAAGCGCGCGCCTTTGCGATAGGCATTTTCGAGCACGTTCGCGAGCCTACGATCGCCGCGCGCGAAGACACCCTCGAGCCACGAGGTCTCGCTGTCGTGCGTACGGAGATCGACGGCGCTGCCACGCACTTCGTCCTTGAGCCAGGCCTGCTTCGTGCGCACCTGCTCCGGCGCGTCCATCGCGCACCACTGGAACGGCGTGTGCGGCTTGGGCACGTGGGTGGACACGCTGACCGTGACCTTCGGCGCGCCGAATTTGCCGCGCTCGCGCCATAGCCGCTTACCCATTTCTTGCGCGCGAATGCCGACGCGGACGATCTCGCGGATGTCGCTCTCTTCTTCGGTCGGGAGGCCGATCATGAAGTAGAGCTTCATGCTCGCGTAGTTACGCGAGAAAATGCGCTCCGCGGTGGTCATGAGCTGCTCTTCGGTGACGTTCTTGTTCACCACGTCGCGCATGCGCTGACTGCCCGCTTCGGGGGCGAAGGTGACGCCCTGCGCGCGGACGCGGGTCATGTCGTCGAGCACGTCTTCCTCGAGGCCGTAGGCGCGGAGCGACGAGACGCCGAGGCTCACTTTTTCGGGCGCGAGCCGGTCGGCGACCTTCTTGATGAGGGGCGCGATGCACGAATAGTCGGCGGTCGAGAGCGACGTGAGGCTAGCCTCGTCGTAGCCCGATTTTTTCACCGCCGAGACGATCGTCTCGACGATTTGCTCCGGATCGCGCTCACGAACGGGGCGGTAAATCATGCCCGCTTGGCAGAAGCGGCACCCCTCCGTGCAGCCTCGCGCGATCTCGATCGACATGCGATCGAAGATCGCCTCGGGGCCGCCGACGGGGCCGTCGTCCGGGAAGGGGAAGCGGTTCAGGTCGTCGACGAGCGAGCGCACGACGGGGAACGGGAGCTCCGGATCGTCGGGGCGTTTCACCACGTGATGGCCAGTGTCGGGGCACGGCTCGGTCTCGTAGAGGGAGGGCACGTATACCCCACGAAGCTTCGCGAGGGCGCGGAGGCGCTCGTGACGAGATACGCCTTTTTCCTTCAGATCGGCCCACACGAGCGCGATCTCGGTCATGCGCTCTTCGCCGTCGCCGATGACGATCGCGTCGAGGAAAGGGGCAATCGGCTCCGGGTGCGTGGCCGAGGGCCCGCCCGCGATCACGAGCGGGTCGGAGTCCGTTCGATCGGCGGTGCGGAACGGGATCCCGCCCAAATCGAGCATCGTCAGGATGTTCGTGTAGGTGAGCTCGAACTGGAGCGAGAAGCCGACCACGTCGAACTCGGAGAGCTTCTTCGCGCTCTCGAGCGACACGAGCGGCACGCCGTGGGCGCGGAGCTCGGCCTGCATGTCGACCCACGGCGCGAAGCAGCGCTCGGCGAGGGTGCGCGGATCGTCGTTCAAGATTTTGTAGAGGATCTTGAAGCCGAGGTGGCTCATCCCGATGTCGTAGATGTCCGGAAACGCGAGGCAGACGCGGGAGCGGAGGCCCTCGGCGTTCCAGTCTTTCTTTTTGGCCCCGAACTCGCCGCCCAAGTAGCGCGCGGGTTTCTGCACGCGGGGGACCAGCTCGGCATAGGGATGAAGGGACATCGTGGCGCGTTCTTAGCCGGAAACGCTGGAAAATCACGTGGAGAGACGCGACCGGGAGGCGATTTTGCGCTTCGTTCGTCGCGACCGCCGCGCGCGCTCGATTCCGCGTCGGCAGCCGACCTCATCGGATG
This sequence comes from Myxococcales bacterium, assembly GCA_013297655.1. Lineage (GTDB taxonomy): Bacteria > Myxococcota_A > Polyangia > Polyangiales > Polyangiaceae > JAAFHV01. Next base: position 4,056 of record JAAFHV010000433.1, read on the forward strand.
AACGCGCGCGTCGTGTCGCCTGCATCACCCATCGAGCTCGCTAAGGCGATTGCCGCCGCGGAAAAAGCCTCTGCGAGAAGATTGACCGAGGGGGACGGACCTGGTGCCATAGAAAGTGGCGCGTGGTGAGCCGTGCGCCAAAAAGGGGTGGGGCGAGGACAGTGAAACGTCGTGACCAAGAAGCCGTCGAAGCCCCCTCCGTCGAACGCAAGCGCGAAGAGGCATGACTCCGAAACCTCTACCGTCATCGCTCGGGCGGTCGATCCGGCGCTC
>JAAFHV010000435.1 GCA_013297655.1 Myxococcales bacterium
TCGCGCGCCGTCGCGATCGAGCCGCGCCTCGCGTACGTGAAGCTCCAGCTCCGGCCCGGCGTCGCCCCGGGCTCGGTACGTCTCACCCTCGATCACGTGACTCCCGTCGATCCCACCGCGATCGGCGCGCGTATTCCCGTCGATCCTGGGGCCCACGAGCTCGCCGTCGAGGGCCCCGATCACACCACGAGGACAACGTCGTTCTCTGCTGTCGCCGAAGAGACGACCACCGTGGAGCTCGACGTCGGAAGCTCTCCCGCGGTCGCAACCACGACCACGACGAAGATCGCGCTCGCGCCCGCCGACCTTCCGAGCACCGAGCGCTCGTCCATGGAGACGTCCACCGTGGTCGGGATCGTCGGCTCGAGCCTCGCCGTGGTGGGCATCGGCGTGGGCGCTGCGTTCGGTATACACGCACTTTCGCTGAGCGGAGAGGCGCTCGATCGATGCGGTGGGAGTGGCCCTTCGTGCACCGATCCTCGCGCGCTCGAGCTCCGCTCCGACGCAAATTTGCCGGCCACCGTGAGCACCATCGCGTTCGTGACCGGAGGGGTGGCGCTGCTCGTCGGTGTAGGCGCGCTCCTGCTCGCGCCGCACGCGAAGCCGCCCAGCCCTACGATGGCGCCGACGATGGCCGTGCTGCGCTTCTGAACGCGCCGACCGACGCCGGATACGGCCCCGTTTCCATGCGCGGCGCGGACCTGGGAGGACCGGAGAGAGGACCTGGGAGGTCCGCCTTGGCGGACACGGGAGGTCCGGATCGGCGGCGGAGCCCACGAACAGTGCAAGATTGCCGTGCGGCGGTAGCCCGTCGCGCCGGCACGGACCCTGCTCTAGGTGAGGGCATGTACCGATCACCGAAGACGGGCGACGTGGTGGGACGTGACCGCTTTCAGCTCCGGGCGCTCCTCGGCTCTGGGTCGACCGGGATGGTGTTCGAGGCCTACGATCGTGACGAGTCTGCCGTCGTCGCGGTGAAGGTGCTGACGGAGATGGCCGTCAACGACGCGGTGGCGTTCCAGCGCTTCGTGCGCGAGGCGTGCCTCATGCGGCGCCTCCGCCATCCGAACGTGGTGCGGCTCCTGAGCCATGCGTTCGAGCACGGCGAGACGCCCTACATCGTCATGGAGTGCCTCCGCGGCGAGACCCTCGCCTCGCGCGTCGCGCGGTGCGGGGCGATGGAGAAGGACGAGGCCATCGCCGTGTTCTCGCAGGTGCTCGCCGGGGTCGTTCATTGCCAATCTCGAGGGATCGTGCACCGCGATCTGAACATGCGAAACGTCTTCCTCGCCAACACGAATCGCGGCCCCGCGCGCGCTATCTTGCTCGACTTCGGCGTCGCGAAGTCTTGGAACGAGACGCAGATGAGCGTCACACTCGCGGGGGACGCGATTGGCACTTTGTCGTTCATGGCACCCGAGCAAATGCGTGGCGTCGCGCCCGAGCCTTCGATCGACGTGTATGCGATCGGGGTCGCGCTCGCGCTCGCGCTCACCGGTCGCGGGCCGTTTCCGCGCAGCGACGCCCTCGAGAACTACCTCGCGAAGCGTGAATGCCGTATTCGCCCCGAGTGCCTGGAGCTCTTGCCGCCCGAGCTTCGTCCGTTCGTGAAGCGGTGCCTCTCCGTCGCGCCGGAAGATCGTTATCGGAGCGCGGAGATCGCCAAGAGGGCCTTCGACGCCATCGTGGGGATCGAGGCCACTTGGGGCCCCGGTCTCGTGTCGGTGAAGCCGCTCGACGAGGACGTTTATGCGACGAACGACGAGGTGACCACGCGCCGCGAGGTGGCGTGACGGATCAATCGGCGCGGGCGGACAGGTCGACCCTTCGCTCGCGGGCGAGCTCGCTCGGGGAGACTCCGGTCAGCGCGCGCACCTCGCGCACGAGGTGGGCTTGGTCGGCGTAGCCGAAGCGCGCTGCGAGGTCGGCCCAGGGAATGCGTGGCGCGACCACAGAGTCGACCCTCGCGACCACCGACTGCAACCGAACGACGCGCGCCAGGACCTTCGGTGAAATGCCCACCCGCTCGGCAAAAATGCGCTCGAGCTGACGATCGGACACCCCCACCCGCTCGGCGAGCGCGGCCGCCTTGACCCGGCCCTGGCAGTGGCTCACGAGCGCGACGGCGTGGCGAACGCGGGCGTCGGCGGCGCGTACGCGCGACAGGCGCGACAGCAGCCAGTGGTCGAACGTGGCGCGTGGATCGACGAGGGAGGCGGGAGTGACGGCGCCCTCGAGCTCGGCCAACGCCTTCGCGCCGGCTTCGTGGGGGGTGAGCACGAGATCCGTCGCGTCGTCGGCGCGCAGATCGAGGAAAGCGTGAGCCTCACCGGGGCGGAAACGAATCCCCATGAACGAGCGGTCCGAGACGGGAGAGACGAACGCTCCGGTCATTGCGCCGACCACGCTCGCCGAGGCTCGACCGTCCCGCGAGGCGCAGACGAGGATATCCATGCAGCCATCTGGCAACACGCGGTGCGCAGGCAAGCACGAGCCGGCGACGTTCATCGTCCAGTAACAGGCGACGTGCCGGCGAAGCGGAATCGCGGGGAGATGCTCGCGGTAGGGCAAGGTGCTCGAGTGTATCTTGCATGGGCCCGCGAGGTCGTGGGCGCCTGCGCGGTGTGCGACGGATCCGTGCGAGAGCGCACGTTGGGCGCGCGCTCTTCACTATCGCGGTTGATACCGACGCTCACGCGCCGCTTAGCTCAATTGCTGGGCTTTTTACGCTGCTCGGCCTCGAAGGCGAGCGTCGCGGCGCCGGCCTCACTCGTGACTTGCGGCTCGTAGTCCTCGTGCTCGCCGATTTGTCGAATCTCGACTTCGCCTTCGGTGAAGGGAATGCGAGACACCCAATCGATGACCTCGGCCTTGGACTTTACTTTGAGGATCCAGAAGCCGCCGACGAGCTCTTTCGTCTCCGCGAACGGCCCGTCGTAAACGGAGCGTTTGTCGCCTTCGAACCGGACGCGCGCGCCCTTCGCGCTCGGGAGCAGTCCTTCGCCGCTGACCATCACACCGGCCTCGATCATTTCGGCGTTGAGCTTCCCCATCGCGACCATTTCGGCGTCGCTCGGCATTTGCCCGGACTCGGACTTTTCGTTCGCTTTGACGATGACCATGAAACGCATGGGAGGGCTCCTTTTCTCGGGCTTCATACCGCGATCGGCGAGGTGTCGGGGGTAGATACGATGGCGTCGCTCGTGGGCGCCGCGGCAGCGGGGGAGGGGGCGAGGGTCCGGCTCGTCGGGCGGAGCTTCCACGACACGAGGGTGAGCGCGCCGAAGACGACGGGGATGCTCGCGCCGGCGAGCCCGTCACCGACCGCGACGATCGAGACCGCCGCCGCCACGACGTCGAACACGATCCCGGCGTAGGCCCACTCCTTCAATCGTGGCAGGCGCGGGGCGAGGATGACGATGCCCCCGAGCACCTTCCAGAGACCGAGGAGCGACGTGAAGTACGCTGGGTAGCCGAAGTGCGTCATTCCTGCCACGGCTTCGGGCACTCGCGCGAGGTTCGCGAGGCCTCCGGCGATGAAATCGAGCCCGACGAGCGAGGTGGTTACCCAATAGGCGATGGTCTTCAGCTTCGGCTTCACGTTCGGCTCCTTGGTGAGGGTTCACCGGGGCAACGAACGGGGCGCGCGCGGATCGACACGGTCGCGAATTATTTTTTTTGGCTCGCCGGGCGCCCCCGGTCGCGAACCGACGATCCGGATTTTCCCTTGGATTTCCGCTCGGCCGCGTGCGCTCGTCCGGATGGCCGACAAAAAAGGAGCGAGCGCACCCGAGCACGGTGGCTCGACTACGCTCGCTTCGGCCGCGATCGATTCTCACCGTGGGTCACGGCGGGGTGGCGATCGTCGACGCGATGGTCAGGTATCGGACTTCTTGTTCAGTCCCTGGCGGATCTCGCCCTTCTTTTCGCGGGCAGCGCCCTCGATTTCCATCTGCTGGTTTTCGATGACCTCGCCGACCTTTCGCTTGATCGCGCCGGTGACCTCCTCGAACTTGCCCTTGACGCGTTCGGAGGCCTCGACGCCCTTGATCTTCGCCTCGCCTTCGAGCTCGCGGAGCTTGCCCTCCGCCTCCATCTGCTCGTTGTCGATCGCGGCGCCGACGTTCTTCTTCACCGCGCCGACTGCCTTGTCCGCGATGCCTTCGATGTGACGGGTCGTGTTGCTGCTCATGGGATACTCCTATGCTT
>JAAFHV010000436.1 GCA_013297655.1 Myxococcales bacterium
GGATCGCTCCGCGCGAGCGCGACCTCCGCCCGGACGGCGAGGCACCAGGCGCGACCTTGCGTCTGATCGAGCGAGATCGAGAGACGTACCGCCTCGTCGAGGGCGGCGTCGGCGCCGTCGAGATCGCCGAGCTTGCGGCGCACGAGACCGAGGTTCGAGAGGCACGCACGGCATCCTGCGCGATCACCGAGCTTGCGCTTCTCGGCGAGCGCGAAGAGGAGGAGGGCCTCGGCCTCACGATCGTCGCCGAGGTAGATCGCGCAGGCGGCGCGGTTGTGGGCGAGGCGCGCGCGTTCCTCGACGTCGTCGTGGGCGAGCTTCGAGAAGAGGTCCTCGGCCTTCGTGAGCGCCTCCTTCGCGGCGACGGGGTCGGCGCGGTACAGCGCGAGCGCGCCGGCCGTCGCGTGCGCCGCGGCGACGTCGAACGGCACCTGCGCGAGGGCGAGGGCCTCGTCCGCGAGCCCGCGCGCCGTGTCGTGGTGGCCGGCCCGCGCCTCGGCCTCCGCGCGGCGCCGTTTGGCGAGGGGGAGCAGCGAAGGATCCGCCTCGCTCGCCTCCGTGAGCCACGCGACGACCGTGGGATGGGCGGGAACCTTTCCGGTGTCACGGAGGAGGCGCTCGAGGCGCAAAAGTACGTCGCGAGAGCGGGCCGAAGGGACCTCGCAAATGTCCAGAAGTGCTTCGATTTCCGACGCGTTGCTCTCCGCTTTTCGCGCGCGGCGCGCAGCCTCGATGCGGAGGTCCCGGCGCATGTCGGGAGGCACGGACGCACGCCGCGCGAGGGCGAGCAGCGCCTCCGGAGCGACGGTGAGCTTCGGGTCGAGCACGACCGTCGCCGCGAGCACGACACGCGCCTCGCTCGTGAGCGCGTCGGCCACGTCGTTCGCTGCGTCTTTTGCGAAGAGACCGAGCTTCGGCGGCCGCGTACCCGTGCGCGCGACGAGGCCCGACGCGAGGAGGCGCTCGAGGTCCGCGAGCGGGAGCGGAAGCGCGTGCTCTTCGATCGCCCCGAGCGCCGCTGCGATCACGAAGAGGGCATCTTTGGCCTGCTCGGGGAGCTTCTGCGCTGCCCGCAGCACGTGCTCGGGGAGGAGGGCGGCGTTGCCCGACGCGGCGACGACGAACGCGGGCAAGCCCTTCGCGGCGGTGACCGTGCGCAAAAGCTCGCCGCGTGTGAGCCCGAGCGCGCGCCCGAGGGTGGTGCAGTGCCCGTCGTCGAGGGGCCCGAGGAGCAGGCTCGCCGCGCCGGCGGGACAGCGCCGCGCCGCGACGACGAAGGACCATGGCGACGGATCGGTGCGGCAGCGGAAGGCCTCGAGCGCGGCGCCGATCTCTCGTGGAGCGCGATCGAGCCCGTCGATCACCACGAGCGGAGCGGGGGCGTCGAGCGCGCTCTCGAACGCGCCCTCCCGCAGCCCTTTCGCGAGCTCGCGGGCGACCTCGGCGGGCACGTCCGGGAACGCGTGGTAGCGGGCTTCGCGGCCTTCGATTTTGGCGCGGACGAAGAGCTCGCGGACGACGTGCGACTTGCCGATTCCGGCTTCCCCCGTGACGTAGATCACGCCGCGGCTCGCGGCGAGGGAGGCGAGCTCGGTCTCCCGTCCGTGCGTCGCGGGGACGGCGAGGCGGAGCTTGGTCGCGCGCGCGCCACGCAACGCGACGGCGCGCCCGAGGGCCTCTAGCGCCGCGTCGGTGTCTCTCGGTCTCGCGTCCGGTGCGGCGCGGGTGAGCGCGGCGAGCACGTCGAGGATCGCGGGCTCGGCGACGCGTTCGACCTCCCCAAGGCACGCGCGCACAGAAGCCCCGAGCGCGAACAAATCGGTCGCTACCGTCTTCGGATCCCCTTGGAAAAGCTCGGGCGCGGCGTACTTGCGGGTCATGCCCGAACGCTCGCCTTCGGTGCGCGCGGCGATGGGGAGCGCGGAGCCCAGATCGAGGAGCACGGGCCACGAGCTCTCGCCGTCGTCGCGGAAGCGCACGTGCGCGGGCTTCACGTCGCCGTGGAGAAATCCGGAGCGGTGGAGCGTAGAGAGCGCGACGAGCAAATCGGCGACGACCCGCGCGAGGGCGTGGTTCGCGGCGGCGGGATCCTCGTTCGCGAGCGCGTCGAGGCGCGCCAGCTCCTCGCGGAGATCATGGCCGGTGACGAGCTCCTCGACGAGGAACGGCGCTCTCGTGCGCACGTCGAACCCGAGGTCGTGCGCGCGCGCGAGGCTAGGGGAGCGGAGGCGCGCGAGGAGGGCGAACTCGGCGCGTGTCTCTTCGACGAACGCCGCTCGCGCGCCCCATACTTTGGCGACGAGCGGAAGCTCGGGCGCTTCGCGGTCGCGCACGCGGAGCACGCACCCTTGCCCGCCTCGTCCAACGAGACCGAGCGCGTCGTAGCGTGGGTGCGAGAGCTCCACCGTTCAGTCCTGCGCGTGCGACGCGAGCCCGGGCTTCGACACCGTGGCGAGCGCGGTGTTGCCATAGGCGGGACCGCCGAGGATCGCGAGCGCGCGACGGAGCCGTGGCTCACCGAAGCGACCCATGCGAACGAACGCGCCGACGGCGGAGGGATCCCCCTCGAGATCGCGCGCGCGAGCGACGTCGAAGTCTTCGATCTCGGGGGTTAGGAGCTCCACCCGCATGAGCATGACACGACGCATGCGGTCCGGCGCGGGGGTGATCTCGAGCGGGATCGACGCGTTCGTGAACGACTCGGGGAGGAGGTAGAGGACGCGGGCGCCGGGCGTGCGAAACCACTGTCGTTTCCAGGTGTTGACCATGCCCACCGCCTCGTCGTGGAAGAGCCCTTGCGCCTCGAGCGCGTCGGCGACGCGGTCCCCGAGCTTCTTCTCGTAGACCTCGAAGGGCTCGCGCGCGGTCTCCTTCGGGATGGCCGTGTCGAGCGCGCCGTTCGCGGCGATCGCGCTCTCCTCGCGGAACGCGGCGCTCGAGGGGCCGACGTCGATGACGAAGACCGCGCCCATCGGATCGGGAGAGGAGCTCGTGAGGCGAACGTTCCCGCCGCGCGCGGTGGTGACCTTCACCGGCGGCTCGAACGAGCCGAGGCCGCGATAAAACAAGAACTGTTCGACGTCGCCCTTCGGCGAGCGGACCGCGTTCGAGTCGACGTTCCTCGCGAAGCTCCAGGTGGTCTTCTCGAGCGGCGCGGCAGGCATCTGCGCCTTCGCGTTCGATTTGGCGTCGCGCGGGAGGACCTCGATCCGACCCCAATCGAGGACCCCGTTCGCGAGCGACCCGTAGGCGTCGCGGCAGGACGGGCTCTCGAAGGGCACCGTCGGATCGAAGAGCCCGTCGCGGGTGCTCGTGACTCCGGGCATCGCGCCGGCGCCGACGAGCTTCGGCGCGATCGACTGCGCGCGCGGGAACCACTGCGTGAACGCGCCCTTCGGGAAGCGGACCCGCGCTTCGACCGAGAGCGGGCGATCCGCGTAAAAATAGGTGACCGGGGTCTCCATCTTGACCTCCACGTTGGTCGGAAACGCGCCCGCTTTCAGGCGATCCTCGACGAACGGCGGGAGGTCCTCTTCTTCGTGGTGGAGGCCTACCTGGAGCGAGCCGTCGGAGCCGACGACGAGCGTGTCGGTGCCCCACTCGTGCACGACGAAGCCTTTTCCGTCGTACGCGGCGCGCGGACCTTCGCGGGTCCCGAACTCCTCCGCGACGACCGAGACGGGAGGTTTGGTCCCCGACTCTTCGCGTGGATCGCGCGCGCCGTCGCCCGTGCCTCCGCCTTCCACGTTCGTACATGCCCCGGCTACGCAGGCCATCACGACCGTGCCCAATCCCATCCACTTCGTCTTCGAGCTCATACGCAGCGACCTCCGAGCGCACACCTTTGCGAGGAGCGTGCCGGAGGTCGAAGGCCGAAACGACGGTGATTCTGCTGGATACCGGGCGGTAACCGGCCGGTTACCTCAGCGCTTGGCGAGCGCGGTCTCGATCGCGGAGACGACCTCTGTCGCTTCGGGCTGCACGCTGTCGAGGTACCGGTGCACCGCTTTGCCGTCGCGCCCGACGAGGAACTTCGCGAAGTTCCACTCGATGTCGGCCGAGAACGCGGGGCCCTGCGCTTTCAGCCACTTGTAGATTGGGTGCGCGGCGGCGCCGTTCGTTTGCACCTTCTCGAACATCGGGAACTCGACCTTGTAGGTGTTCTCGCAGAAGTCCTTGATGTCTTGCGAAGAGCCCGGCTCTTGCT
>JAAFHV010000437.1 GCA_013297655.1 Myxococcales bacterium
TCCCACTCGTCCGCATCGGGCGCGCCGTGCGTGTCGGCGACCTGCGTCCAGTTGCCCGTCGTGGGCTCGAAGATCCACTTGGGCGCCGGCGTCGCGCCGCCGCCGATCCTCACCGGCCAGCACAGCACCCGCCCGTCCGCGAGCACGGTCGACGCCACGACGATGCCGGCCGGCCATCCCAGCGGTGCCTTGATGCGCTGCCAGTAGTTCCCGCGCGGGTCGTACACCGCCGCGGCGTGCGTCGCCGAGCCCTTGATCCAGACGAGCACCCGGCCATCCGCGAGGAGCAGCGCGCCACCGGCGTTCTCCGCAAGCGGAGCGCAGGCGACCACCTTGCCTGACTCGAATCGACCCGCGGCATCCGGGACCCAACGGTACGACGTCATTTGCTGCTGGTTGGTCATCGCAAGCCACGCCGAGCCGTCGGCGAGCAGCACGACCGCGTCGGGATTGAGCGGTAGTTGCTCGTTCTCGAAGTTCGGCGTGATCTTGTTGGTCGGCCAATCGAACCAGGTGCCCATCTGTGTCCCCCTCGACGATCCCGTCGCGCCGCCGCGCGGTCGTTAGTCGCGCTTCCGCGGGGCCGAGCACAGCAGTTCGTCGGGTTGAACGCGAGCACTTTCTGCCGCGCGCGCGCGCCGCCGTTCGACGCCGAGCCACTCGAGCTCGCGCTGCTCTGGCAGACCTGATCGCGCCGCGCGGCAAACCCAACGCGCCGCGCCGTGCCAGAGCACTGCCCGCCGTGACCGGGCGTGAAGGGTGAACCCATCGAGCGCGACGCATCGCGGTCGCTCGAACACCAAGCCCGAGGCCCACCCAGCATTGGCGCGATCTCGCGAGCTTGCCCTCACCGCGCCCTGTCCCGGACGGCTTCTGGTCTGTTCGAGGACACGCGGCTCCTCGGGAAGCTCTCGCCGCGCGACGCGCCGGTCTCCGAGCCCGTCCGCGCGACGCCCGGAGAGCGCGCGCTCGCCCTCGCGCGTGAGGCCACCCGTCGCGCGCTACGAAGGCGATCGTGGGCGGCGTCGTGGACGTGGAGGTCTGACGCCCACGAGCTCACGTGATGACGGCGCCCGTCGGCGAGTCGTTGCGTACGCTCACTCGAGGAGCACACCGAGCCGCGCGCGCTCTTGCGGATCGTCTCGTCCGAAGAGGGGCTTTGGCGCCCTTCGCGTCGAGTGCGGCTTTCACGCCCGGTGTACGATGTCAGTCGCGTTCGTTTCGATGGTCTGCGCGAGCGCACGCGAGGCTTTCGCGCGGTCGGAGACCTGCTTGGAAATACCCTTTTGCCATAGAATCTACTCCCCCCCGTGGACCCGTGCCCCACGAGTGGCGTAACGCACGGGCAGGCGTCTTCGATGGCGAGGGTTTTGTGACGGGACGGGGTGAAGTCCACAGGTACGATAGCGAAGGGCGACGACGAGCCGCGAGGGGTCGAAGGCAACACCTCGTGCCGTGGCGATCATCGAGAGAGAGCTCGCACACCGAACGTGAGCGATCACGGAGGGATCAGCGCCTTTTCAGCAATCAATTGCCATAGGCCCAACACGTGATGGTCTTGTCCGTACGGACGCCGCATACTGTATTTTGCCCGTCCATATGTCCGGTCACGGCGACGGCAATGAATCGATCCTGTGGGGCAGGATTGGGCGTTCCTCCCCAGCATTCGATGCTTCCGTCGGGCCGGAGACCGCAGCTCACTTTTTCGCCGAGGGCCAGCGTCGTGAAGGCCCCTTTCCGAGGGCGCGTTTCGCCCGCAGTGTCACGCCCCCAACAGACGATCGAGCCACTCGAGTCCAATGCGCATCCGTGTTGGTAGCCGGAGAACACGCGCTGGAACTGCCCCTTAGGGAGCGTCCAGTGCGCGGCGGGCATCGCTTCGCTCCCGAACGCGATGACCTCATCGACCACCACGCAGCGAAGCGTCCCATCGAGCGTCAGCGCGCACGACCACGAGCTTCCGCAGGCGAGCGAGCCGGGCCGGATCCGCCCGAGCGAATCTCGTCGCCCATTGTGGACATGGGACCGGAAGGACGCGTTTGGGCATAGCGTAGAGGGGGCCGCGCGTGGAAAGGTTAACGTTCGCTACGTACACCGCGGCCTCGTGGGGGCGACCGTAGACTTTGGCGCACTCCCCTCCGCCACCAGCTTCGGTGGCGACCGAAACAACCGCGAGCTCAACCTCGAGATCTCCACCCCGATTGTCCTCGGATCGCGTAGCGCGACTGCGACCGGGCTCGGCGGATGGCAGCTCTCGGCCCAAGGGCTCTACGATCCCCAGGCTCTTGCGTTCCACACCGGGCGCGGCGACACCATCCAAATAGAAGGCGACGTGACTCAGGTTGTCGGTGGCGGCCAACAAGGCACCGACTCCCCGGTGGGCGCGATGGCGAATGGGTCGAAGATGAGCTTGAACACGACCGCGATGGCCGTTGCGCCCGATGGCCGTGTGTATTGGTCCGCGCCTTCACAGGGCCTTCGGTATGTTGCCGTCGACGGCACCATTGCGTACTTGGGTGGAGCGGATTGTGCGAATCCGTGGCCGCCCGCGTTGCTCGGTTCAGACGAGATTCCCGCAGAACAGGCGTGTGTCGGCTATGCCAGCTCGATCGTGGTTGGCGGTGATGGCACCGTATTCGTTGCAGACTACTATAAAAAGAGAATCCTCGCGTTTCGCGCGGGTTTGGCAAGACTCGTGGCGGGCCGCAAGGACGGACAGGCCGGAACTTTCGTCGACGGCGCGCCTGGCGTAACCTCGGCACTCTACGACCCCAAGGGGTTGGCGCTCGACGCGGAAGGACGCCTGTTGTTCGCGACGCCACGAGGTCCGGGAGAGAGCTCCTGGGTGGTAAGGGTGACGGCGGACGGTAGGCTAACGCGTATCGCTGGGCAGCCGGTGGGCGTGAGCTGCTCGGGACTGGAACCCGTTCGTTCGACGGACTGCCTGACATCCGTCGCATCCCTTGCCCTGGACCCAGAGGGCAACATTTTTGCCTTCGACCACGTGGCCAGCGGCTACAACAGTGCCGTCTATAAAATTCGTATGGACGGCGTGGTACAGCGGGTCGTGGGGAGTAAGAACTCGCCTCCGGGGAGTATGCGCGGTGGGGCGCTCGGAACGAACACGTTCATCGGCAACTCCGCTGGTGGGCTCCTCTTCCTGCGTGGCAGTGTGTACTACCAAGATCCGAACGCGGACATGGCCCAACTCCGAGCCTTGCGTCCGGATGGTCGGGTGCAAGAGATCCTCGGTATCTCACCTTTGGAGCTTGGGGTCTCGGAAGAGTATGCTCCAATCTCCCACCCCCGCCGCACGGCGCTCGGTCCGGTGTGGTCGATGGCGGGAGGTCCCTCCGGCGACGTCTACACGCTGCTTGCCAGTATTCAGGCGGGCAACTGGTCTTATCGGGTCGGGCGCTTCGGCGACGCCATGACGGCGGAAATCGTGGATGGCAACGAGCTCCACGATCTCGACTTCGACGGCCGCCACGTCGCTACACGTTCGCGGCTTCGCGGCACCACGCTTCGCTCGTTCACCTACGACGCGGTGGACAAGACGCTCGCGTCCGTGACGGACGCGCACGGGCAGACGCTTACCATCTCGGGAGACGCGACAACCCGGACGCTGACGGCGCCGAATGGCATGGTGACGACGCTGACCCTCGACGCGAACCGGCACCTCACGAAGGTGACGTCGCCCGACGGGAGCGAGCGGCTCGTGTCGATGAACGCCAAGGGACTCCTGACGAAGCTCGGGAAGAACGGTGACGCCGCGGACGCGAATGCCCACCACTTCACGTACGATGACAAGGGCCTCTTGGTGTCCGACCTCTCGCCCGATGGCCAAGGAAGCGCGCAGCGGCTCTCGAGCACGAGCGACATCCCAAAGCGGATCGTCACGCACACGACCGCGGAGGGACGCATCAAGACGTTCGAGGTGGACCGGGCTCCGGCCCCCATAAGCGGGCAAGTAGGCGCGAGCGAGCGGCGCGTGAACACGGTAGTGACCGGGCTCGCGAGCGGAGGCGCGACTCTGAGCTCCTTAAGCACCGTGCAAGAGGACTTCGGCGCGAGCCGGCGTGTCTCGGTGGGGCCATCGGGGGCGAAGAGCACCGTCGAGTTTCGCTCCGACCCGAAGCTCGGCAGCGCGGGACAGTTCGCGACCAAGACGGTCTCCGAGACCATGCCTAC
>JAAFHV010000438.1 GCA_013297655.1 Myxococcales bacterium
TTCGCCGCCTCGATCTCTTCTTCGGGGCGACCGGCGCGACGGACGAAGGACTCGAGGCCCTTCAGCGGGAGCGCCATGAGGGCCGCGCGCGCGACCTCGGGATCGCGGCTCGCGCGGATGGTCTTCACGACGAGGTCGACCTCGGTCGTGGCCATGCCCAGGCCTTCGACGATCTCGCGCTGGGCCTCGGCCTGGCGGAGCTCGAACCGGGTGCGGCGGGTGACGACCTCGCGGCGGTGCTCCACGAAGCAGGCGAGCGTCTCGCGCAAATCGAGGACCGCGGGGCGGCCGCGCACGATGGCGAGGTTGATGACGCCGAAGGACTTTTGAAGGTCCGTCATGCGGTAGAGCTGGTTGATGACGACCTGAGGGAGGACGTCTTTTTTGAGCTCCACGACGAGGCGGATGCCGTCGCGATCGGACTCGTCGCGGACCTCGCTGATGCCTTCGATCTTCTTCTCGCGGACGAGCTCGCCGATGCGGGCGGCGACGTTCGCCTTGTTCACCTGGTAGGGGATCTCGGTGACGACGATTTGCTCGCGCTCGCCGCGGCCTTGCGACTTCTCGACGTCGACCTTGGCGCGCATGATGATGTTGCCGCGGCCGGTGCGCTGCGCCTGCAAGATGCCGGAGCGCCCGTAAATCAACGCGCCGGTGGGGAAGTCCGGGCCCTGCACGAAGCGCATCACGTCGTCGATCGCGCAATCGGGGTTGCGGATGAGGTGCACCGTGGCGTCCAAAATCTCGCCCAGGTTGTGGGGCGGGATGTTGGTGGCCATGCCGACCGCGATGCCGCCGGACCCGTTCACGAGCAGGTTCGGGATGCGCGCCGGGAGGACGGTGGGCTCTTGGAGCCGGTCGTCGAAGTTGGGCTGCGTGTCGACGCACTCTTTGTCGAGGTCGGCGAGGAGCTCGGTCGCCATGCGCGACAGGCGGGCCTCGGTGTAACGGTAGGCGGCGGCGGGATCGCCGTCGACGCTGCCGTAGTTGCCTTGCCCGTCGATGAGCGGGTAGCGCATCGAGAAGTCTTGCGCGAGGCGGACCATGGCGTCGTAGACGCTGGAGTCGCCGTGCGGGTGGTACTTGCCGAGCACGTCGCCGACGATGGTGGCGCTCTTGCGGAACGCGCCGCTCGGCGAGAGACCTGCCTCGTGCGCGGCATACAAGATGCGACGGTGCACGGGCTTCAACCCGTCCCTCACATCGGGGATGGCGCGACCCACGATGACGCTCATCGCGTAGTCGAGGTAGCTCGTTCGAAGCTCGTCTTGGATGGAGACGGGGATCTTCTGGTTCGGCGACGTGGGGGGCGGGGAAGGCTCGGTCATGAGGCGGGCGGAACACTAGTTCAGGAAGGGGTCTCTTACAAGCGGAGAACCCCGGTTTTTTCCTTGTGAACCGTGCTCGGCGCCGTCGTCGACATTGCCCGCGAGGGCGGCGTTTTCGAGGGGGCGCGAGGGGGGCATCGGAGGGCGCGCGGAGGCCGCGTTTCGTGGCCGGGATCACGCGCCTCGGTGGACGCGCGATCGCCCGGAGGGTGCGTGTGCTGTGCATCCCTACGCGGCGCGCGCTCTCTCTCCATGGCGCGGCCGAAAACGATCGCCTCGGGTTTTGGCCGTGCCGGCGCTCCGCTATCGTGCGAGAGAGGGCGGGATCGTGCAGGACCCTTTTCAACTGAGCGGCCAGACGCTCGACGGCAAGTACCGGCTCGAAGCCGTGATCGGCGAGGGCGGCTTCGGCGTCGTCTACGCCGGCCGTCAGATCGCGCTCGATCAGCCGGTCGCGGTCAAGGTTCTGAAGCCCACGCTCGGAGGCGGAGGCGGAGGCGCGGCCGACACGTCGTCGTTTTTGCGTGAGGCGCGGGTGCTCTTTCAGCTCTCGCACCCGGGGATCGTGCGCCTCTACGACGTGGGCGAGGTCGCGACCGCGTTCGGGCCGACGCCGTACGTGGTGCTCGAGCGCCTCGCCGGTCGCTCGCTCGAGGACGAGATCGCCGTGCGCCAGCGGGAGCGTCGGCCGTTCACGAGCGACGAGCTGCTCTCCCTCGCCGATGGCCTCCTCGACGCGCTCGCGTTCGCGCATCGGTGCGGCGTCGTGCACCGCGACATCAAACCGGCGAACGTGATGATCGTCGCGGGGCCACAGGGCGCGGTGCCCAAGATCCTCGACTTTGGCCTCGCGCGTGGAGGGGGCGTCGCGGGCACGAGCACGGGGGCCGTCGGGCTCACGCCGCGCTACGCCGCGCCGGAGCAGTGGAACGCGACGTACGGCGCGGTCGGACCTGCGACGGATCTTTTTGCGCTCGGGCTCGTGCTCGAAGAGGCCGCGACCCTCGTGCCGGCCCTCGACGGACAGACCATCCCCGAGGTCGTCGCCGCGACCACGAGCACCACCCGCAAGAGCCGCGTCGCCGAGCGCCGGCCCGATCTGCCACCCATGTTCGACGAGCTGGTCACGCGCGCGACGCGCGTGTCGCCCCACGAGCGCTTCGCGTCCGCCGATGCGATGCGCGACCGCGTGCGCACCCTCGTCTCGCCGCGGGCGAGCGGCTACGGCCCGCTGCCGAGCGCGCGCGCGACGAGCGCTCCCCCGAGCCCCCTCGCGACCAGCGCGCCGGTGCCCACGCACGGTCCCGCGCATCTGCCGGGGCAGCCCAGCGCGACGCCCACGTTCCCAGCGAACGCGCACGTGAACGTGAACGTGAACGCGAACGCGAACGCGAACGCGAACGCGAACGCGAACGCGCAGGCGAACGCGAACGCGAACGCGAACGCGAACGCGGGCGGTCCGCTCGGGCGACCCGGGCCGCTTCACGGGGCGCCCGCGGCGCCGCCGACCGGGTTTCCTCCCGCGGTGCCGCCGCCGGTCCCTCCGGCCCACGCGTTCGCGACGGTGCCGCCGTTTTCTCCGCACGCGCACGCGCCTCCGCCTCCGCCGGGTGGTCCGCTGCTCACGACGTCGGGGCCGATCGTCGCGCCGGTCCCGCACGCACGCGTTCACGACGCGGCGCGCGGCAAGGGATCGAACGGCGCGGTCATCGGCGGCGTGCTCGCGGTGGTGCTCGTCGCAGGCACCATGGCCGTGCTCGTGGTGGCGGGAGGGGCCTACGCGATCTACCGCTACGTGGAGGCGAACGCCGCGCCGGCCGACGCGCCCTCGAAGCCCACGTCGAAGGCCGCGGGCAAGGCGTCCGCGCCCGAGGTTGTCGAGCCCGAGCCGAGCGTGGCCCCGAGCGAGCCGAGCGCACCTCCGAGCGCACGCCGCGCCGCCACGGGCCCCTCCGTCGGCCCCGGTCCGAGCCCGCAGCCAACACCGCAGCCGCAGCCATCGCCGCAGCCAGCACCGTCGGCCCCGGTCGCGACGAAGTACGGGTGGCGCATCCTCTCCTACGAGGGCGTGAGCGAGGCCGACAAGCCGCGGGTGAAGAGCGCGGTCGACCAGGCGGCGAACGGCTTCGCGCACTGCTTCGAGGGCCCGGGGCTGACGGGGCGTCCGTGGAACGTGACCTTCTCGAAGCCGATCATGAGCACGGGGCGCGGCTTCGGGACCGGCGTCACGCGGATGGGCGGGCAGGTGTACGCCTTCGGTACGCCGGGGCCGTCGTCCACGCTCCGGGACTGCACCGACAACGTCCTCACGATGACCCCGTTCCCGATCCTCCCGTACATCAAGGTCGACGGCGGCAAGGAGAAGGCGCCCCAGGTCGTGTTCTTCGCGGGCAGCCAGTAGCGCGCGGACGCGAGGACTTCGGCTACGGCGCGGGTGAGGTCGACGCGTCGTTGGTGTTGGTGGTGTCGCCCGCTCGTCCCGCGATGCGCAGGAGCTCGTTCAGCGTGTAGTGGGCGGTCTCGTGCGCGCCGCGGCCGTCGAAGTGGAGGCCATCGGGGCGAATGGGCGCGCCGTCCGATTCTTGGCGGCACGCGGGGGTAGGGCACACGTGCTTCATGAGATCGATCATGGGCAGGCTCGTCTGCTGCGCCTGCGCGTGCGCGGGCGCGCGCGCGAAGTCCGTGAGGATGCCGTTCACGCAGTCGACCTGCTTCGGGAACACGTCGCCATAACGCCAGCGGCCGAGCGGGTAGGGAACCCGCGCGACGACGAGCTTCCCTGCGCGATCGCCCATCGCCGCGGCG
>JAAFHV010000439.1 GCA_013297655.1 Myxococcales bacterium
AAGCCAGGGCTTGGGTTTGGGCTGGGCGCTCGCTTCGTCGACGAACCGGATCCCCACCACGTCGAGGGCCTCTTCGAGCCGATCACGCGGGGCGCCGGAGCCCGACAACACGACCTCCTTTGCTCCGCGCTTCACCAGGCCGGCGGCCACCCGGTCCGCCCAGCCGCCTGCCGCGTCTTCTTCGTGTGGGGGGCTCGCACACACCGCGAAACGATCCTCTCCGAGAGAGACGGCGCAACCCGGCAGCTCCCAGCGACGAGCGTCTGCGGTCGCGCGGTTCGTCTCGCGCGCGGCGCAGTACGCTTCGAGGAGCGCGGCCCGGAGGACGGTGACCTGCTGCCCGTGCAGCGGGTCGAGCACGGTCGCGGCGAGCGTCGGCGTGGCTCCGTCGTGGGCGAGCGCGCGCCCGAGCGCCGCGGCGAGGTTCAGCGCTTCCGAGTCGGCTCCCGAGCGTTGGAACGTGTCTGCGATGCGTTCCTGAAGGATCGAGGTGGTGTGCTGTGCGCGCGCGTCTTCGTGGGTGATGGAAAGAACGACGGCGGGCGTGCTCCGCTCGCCGGACATCAAAGAGAGTTCGCGGTCGAGGGGGCGGCGGGAGCGGGCATCTTCGGCGCCGACTCACGGGCCGGAGCGGCGCGTGCACCGCCCGCTTGTCCATTGCCGTTGCCGGTCGCCTGCGGTCCGGCGGGGGCGCGCTGTTGCTCGGCCTTGCGGGAGGCCATCTCCGACGACGAGTCCAGCGCGGCGCGAGCCCGGGCCGCGTACGCCGGCACTCCGAGGAGCGACGTGTAGCGCGAGCGCGCCGCGTTCTGATCCCCCATGCTCTCGTAGCATCGCGCGGCGTCGAACGTGGCGTCTGCGCCCACCGCTCCGCCCTTCGCCGCGACGGCGTTGAACCGCGCGACCGCCGCCGCGCACCCGGAGCCCTCGCGCACCGAGCGCGCCGCCCAGAGTGACGCCGAGGTGTTGCCCTGCGTCGCGGCTTGATCGAGCTTCGGGGTCGCCTCGGCGAACCGACGGCCCTGGTACGCCGCCATGCCCGCCTGAAACGGATCGCTCAGGTCGTCGCGGTCGCGGCTCTCGCTCTGAGCCGCTTTTGGCTTCGTCGGCCCGGCCGCGGCCGGGGGAGGGGACGCCGGCATCGCCGCGGCTTGGGGCGCGGCCGGCATCGTGGGAGCTGCCGCGAGAGCGCCACCGAGCGGCTCGACTTTGTCCATCGCCGCGCCGGGGCTCCCGCCAGCCCCCTTTTTCCCTTCGTCGCGTCGCTCGCCCTGCCCAAGTGCGCCGGCGCGGCCGAGTCCGTTCCCCGCGGGGTCTCCTTGCACCGCAGGCGATTCGTTGAGCGCGAGGGTGCTGGCTGCGGACTTGGTGGTGGCCATCGGCGCCGTCGCTGGCTGGGCGCCGGCGGGGCCGTGCGCTGCGGACGCGCTCTTCGTTTCGAACTCGGCCTTCTCGTCGTTGGCGGCGACGGCGGCCGGGGAGGGCGCCCCCTCCTGCGTGACGGTGAGGGAGGCGGAGTCTTTCGGTTGCCGCGAGCGAAGGAGCACCGCGCTCGAGCCGATCATGAGCAAGAAGAGGGCGGCCATCGCGGTCTGCGGGCGCATCGCCCAGGTGCCTGCGAGCGAAACGGCGCGCGACAGTCGGCTTCGGCTCGCCGTGATGGGCACCACCTTTTGCGCCTCGTTCGTAGCGGCGAAGATGCGCTCTTCCAGGTCGGCTGGGAAATCGGGCTCGGCGAGGACCGCTTGCTCGCGCGTGGCCTTGAAGCCGCGGAGCTTTTCGGCGCACTCCGAGCACCCCGAAGCGTGGCGTTTCATCGCCGCGCTCGTCAGCTCGTCGAGCTCTCCGTAGAGCTCGTCGATGATCAGGGAGTCGAACTTCTCGCAGTCCATCGGGGTTTCCGGTTCGTTCTCGGGGTCAATGTGCGCATCGAATCAGCGAAGCGCACGTGCATATTCTTCGTAAGCGCCGAGGGCCTCTTGAAGGCGTTCGAGCGCGTAGCGCATCCGGCTTTTCACGGTGTTCTCGGGCACGCCGGTAATCTCGGCGATCTCTTTGAACGGGAGGTTCGAGACCTCGCGCATCAAGAAGACCTCGCGTTGGTCGTCGGGGAGCTTCGCCACCGCGCGCGCGATGTGCTCTTTCATCTCCGATCCGGCGGCTTGGCGCTCGGTGTCGGACTTCTTGTCGGCCACGAGCTCGCCCAAGGTGCGACCGTCTTTTTCGTCGCCGCGAGCTTCGTCCAGGGACGGATGCTTGCGGTGCGCGCGCTTGCGGAGCTGGTCGATGCAGAGGTTGCGCGTGATCGTGTAGACCCAGGTGGTGAACCGGGCTTCGTTCTTGAAGTCGGCCGCGTTCTGTACGACGCGGACGAACGTCTCCTGCACGACGTCCTCCGCGGTGGGGCCGCTGCGGAGCTGCCGAAACGCGAAGTGGTAGAGCGGCCCTTGGTGCCGCTTCACGAGGATGGCAAACGCCGCGCGGTCCCCCGATTGGAACCGAGCGACGAGGGTCTCGTCGCTTTCGGCCGTCACGGGGATGCTCCCGTCCGTGCGCCCGGCTCGCGTGAACGCGGGCAAAGCAGCACCTTCGGGGACGTTCGGCGCTGCCGGACACCCAGAGGTTCATTTTCTTGGGAGAGGAGACGCGTGAGGGCTGACAAAGTTCTTCGAGCTCCGCAAGGCTCCCGCAACGAGTGGGCGCTACCCGAAAGGCCTGGGCGGCCGCTGCAGGCTAGCGCCTTCCCGCGCGAGGGAGAAGGAAGCGACGCCCGGCGCACCATAGCAAACGAGGCCGTTCGGCACTTCCGAAGAATCGAGGCCGACCGAACGCTCTCGCGGGCGGAACCTTGCACTCGCGATGACGCAACCACACGGAAGGCGCTTCCTTTTTTGAGGCTCCACCGGGAGTATCTCTTTGTGGATATCTTACGGAACGGTGATGCGCTCTCGGCGGCGCGAACCCTTCGCTTTCCTCGGTTGCCACGGGGCTTGCGCCGCGACTAGACTGCGCTCCGTCATCGGGCGATTGGGTGAGGCTCGCCTTTCCCTGTCACGCGGTGGCACCCGACGGAAGCTATTCCCGAGGGGGGGCGGTGCGGCGTGGCGCCCTTCGGCTACCGCAGCGATCGATACGGCAGATTCTTTTATTTCTAGTTCGAGCAATACGTTCCGGCCAAGGCCGGAAAGGGGAGCACGCGATGCGACGTCAAGCGATTGGGCTGGCTTTCTTCCTGGCGGTAGGTGTCTCCGTGACGGCTTCGGCGCAGACCAAGCCGGCGGCGAAACCTGCGGCCGCGGCCAGCACTTCGGGATCGGCTGCCCCCGCTGCAAGCTCGGCGGCGCCCGCCGCTTCGGGTTCGGCCTCGGCTACGCCGCCTGCCACGCCGGGCGCGGGCGCGACCGCGGGCGGACCTGCGGTTCCGATCCCGGCCCAGGCCGACGGCGCCACGTACTCCGTGCGCCTCCGCGACCTCGAGGCCCGCGTCGACGAGCTCAAGGATCAGATTCGTCGCAGCCACACGCGCCTCTCGCTCTTGTCCGACACGATCCTTACGGGCGGAGCCGCTGGCTCCCGCGCCGAGATCGTCTTCCACAACGAGATGTCGAGCGCGTTCCGTCTCATCAAGGCGGCGTTCATCATCGACGGCGCGGTGCAATACAACCGCCAAGACGAGACCGGCGTGCTCGCGGACCAAAAGGAAATTCCCCTGTTCTCGGGCTCGATGCCGCCGGGTGACCACATGGTCCAAGCGGTCCTCCAGTTCCAGGGCAACGGCTACGGCGTGTTCACCTACCTCCGTGGATACAAGTTCGACGTCCGCAACGCGCACTCGTTCACCGTGGTCGAAGGCAAGGCGCTCGTCGTCACCGGCACCGCGCTCGAGAAGGGCGGCGTGACGACCCCGCTCGAGCAACGCCCCCAGTTCGAGTGGAACGAGAAGGTCCAGCCCCTCGGCGCGGCCCCGGCTGGCGCCGCGAAGGCTCCGGGCGGCGGCGGTGTGTCCGCCACCCCCGCCGCGACCGGTGTCGGTGGCTCACTCTCCATCGGCGGGAGCAAGTAGCGTGACCTCCAGGAAACTTCGGCTTCGCGCGGGGATCGGCGCCCTCGTCCTTCC
>JAAFHV010000044.1 GCA_013297655.1 Myxococcales bacterium
GCGCGGTTGGGGGCCCTGCGGGGAGAGAATGGGGTTTGTGCGCGGGGCGCACGGGGCCTGGGCGCGACGGCGCGGGCCTAGGAGACGGCGCGGTCGGGGGCCCTGCGGGAGAGAATGGGGTTTGTGCGCGGGGCGCACGGGGCCTGGGCGCGACGGCGCGGGGCCGCGGGTGGGCACGGTTTTGTGGCGGTGGGGGGGTCCCCCCGGACTCGGCTGGACCGGTTCTTCGAGGGCGATCCGATCGGAGACGCTTGGCTCGCGTGAACAGCACTCCAGCCTCAAACACAGGACCCACCCCCCCACCGCCACAAAACCGCGCCCACCCACGGCCTGTCGGAAGCCCGTCGCGGGAAGAGGGAGAGATGGGAGAGATGGGAGAGATGGGAGAGATGGGAGAGGGAGAGCGGGACTTCCGCGGGAGCTCGGGATCGGCGAGAGCTTACGTGTGCAGGATGCACGCAGTCGCAAAACCGGCGCGAGGGCAGAGCGCCGCTTGCCGCTTGCCGCGTGCGGCGATCGCTTCGTCGCTTCTCGGGAGGTCGATGGCGCAAGCGGTGTCTCCGTCGCGCGGGACGGTACGTGCTGAGCGCCGCGCCTCCACCATGCAGCCCCGCGCCACGACGCCGCGCGTCTTCGTCGGGATGTTTCGGTAGCAGTGTAGAGTGCACGCATATCCGCCGCGCGTGCGACGACCGACCTCCTCGACCGAAGCGAAGCCGCGACCGCTCGACCCCAGCCGGCGACCGCTCACCAGCGACGGGGAGGTCGCGCACCTCGCGCGCGCGTAGCTTTGGCCCGTGTCCGCCAAGCCGCTGCGCTCGTTCTTCGGCTCGTTGCTCGTGCTCGTGATGCCGCTCGTTTTGCCTGCGTTCGTGTTCGTCGCCGTGCTCGCGACCGAAGCGCCGTTCCTCCGCCCGAGCCCGCCGCACGAGCCTCGCCGCGCGTACTGCACGTGGGCCTGTCACAACGTGGGCTGCTCCCATCGCACACGTTTGCCGGCGGTGCTCACCGCCGACACGGGGCTCTACGGCACGACGATCCACGGGCTCTTCCGGATCGGGCGCGGGCTCTCTTCGGATCGACGCACTGGCTACGGCGCCGCGAACCTGCTCGTGCTCTGCGCGGGGTGGCCCGCGGCGATGTACGGGCTCGTCGTCGTGGCCCTCCGCCAGCGGATCCGCATCGTCGCGCTACGAAAGCGGGGCAGATGAACGCCGTCGCGCTCGGGGCTCGCGTGTATTGTGCATGTGTCGACTTCGAGCTGCGCCTCGCGAAGCTTCTGTCGATCTCGTACCGCGACGTGAACGCGGGGCTCTTTTTTGTCCTCTGGCCGCTCGTGACGGTGGGGCTCGTCGCCCTCGTGATCCACCAGCGGCGGGTGCTGCGAAGGCTCGAGCGGGTTCAGGTCTCGTCGTCGGCCGCGCGAGGCTTGGCTTCCGGCGAGGTCGACGCGTCGCCGTCCTGAGCGGCTTTGACGGCGGCTTCGGGGTCGACCTTGTCGGCCTTCGCCTCGTCGTCGCTCTTGGCCTCGTCGTCGCTCTTGGCCTCGTCGCCCTTCGCGGGCTTCTTCGCGGCGGCCTTCGTGGGCTCAGGATCGCCCTTGCGACGGAGCGAGAAGAATCCGAAGAACACGACCGCGACGCTGGTCACGAGCCACGGGGCGTCGCCGAGGACCTCGTACAGCGTGCCGTCATTCATGAGGTGGACGGTGGCGCTCAAGGTCTCCGCCTGGAACGTCTTCGTGTGGCTCATCGTGCGGCCGACCGGATCGACGATCGCGCTCACGCCGCTGTTGGTCGCGCGGACGAGGTAACGGTGGTGCTCGATCGCGCGCATCTTCGCGAGGGCGAGGTGCTGCCACGGCTCGAGGGTGTCGCCGAACCACGCGTCGTTCGTGATGTTGACGAGGAGCTCGGGGTGCTCCGCGTTCACGAGCTCGTTCGTGAAGCGAGGGAGGATGTCCTCGTAGCAAATCAGCGTCCCGAGCTTGTATTCCTTGCCGTTCCTCGTGAAGAGCAGCGGCGCGTACTCCTTGCCCTTCGAGAAGCGACCGCTGTTCGGCGACCACTTGTGCAAGATCGGGAGCTCCTCCCCGAAGGGCAGGTACTCGCCGAACGCGAGGAGGTAGTGCTTGTCGTAGCGGGCGGTAACCTCACCCTCGCGGTTCGTCGAGAGAGCGGTGTTGTACCAGCGCTCACGATCGGGATCGCGGCGGTACACGACGGCGCCGAAGACCATCGGCACGCCGGCGGTCCCGGACACGCGGTCCTTCATGAAGGGCTTATACATCGCCTCCGGTACCGCGAAGGTGACCGAGGACTCGCTCCAGACGACGAGCTCGGCGCCCTTTTGACGGAGCTCTTGGGTGAGCC
Source organism: Myxococcales bacterium (assembly GCA_013297655.1). Classification (GTDB taxonomy): domain Bacteria; phylum Myxococcota_A; class Polyangia; order Polyangiales; family Polyangiaceae; genus JAAFHV01. The sequence continues at coordinate 2,373 of JAAFHV010000044.1, forward strand.
TTTTGTGGCGGCGCAGGCCCTCGCTCGGATCCTCGCGCTTCTGCATGAGGCCCAGGTTTCCCTGTACGAGGCCCACCACGAGCGGCTCGCTCGCTTGCGCGCGGGCGTCGACCTGGGCGATGCGGATGACGCCATAGAGCGCGGAGACCACGATCGCGGCGAAGCCGAGGGCGACGAGGCGCACGTTCGGCGCGCGGCGCGAGAGCTTGGCGAGGAAGAGCTCCCCGAGGGCGACGTTCGGTCCGAGGAGCGCGAGCCCCACGAGGATCGGCCCGCCGAGATCGGCGACCTGACCGAGCACCGGCGTGTCGTGGGTGATCCCCGCGAAGTACCAGGTGAAGAGCACCGGGAAACACAGCTCTGCTGCGACGAACGCGCCGAGAAACGCGAGCGGACGAACGTAGCCGAGCTTGGCCTCCGACGCGTCCGCGAGCTTCAGGCGAATGCGCGCGTAAAGGTAGCCGTGGAGCGCGCTCCTTCCCCCTTGCACGCTCGCGACGACGAGCACGAAGAACGCACAAAACGGCATCGGAAAGCCGCTGAACGTCTTCAGCATGCCCATCAGCCAGTAGAAGCCGGCCGCGTTCATCGTCGCGCCTTGGATGAGCCCTATCCACGCGGCGCGCTTCGGCGCTTGGCCCTCGAGCGCGATGTAAAACGGCACGTACGCGACGAACGCGAAGGGCCAAAAGTCGATGCCGGGGAAGGCGAGGAAGTAAAAGAGCCCCGACACGAACGCGCCGAGCGCGGCGAGGCCGGCCGGCAATGCGCGAAATCCCGGCTTGGCCATGATCACTCCGTGCGCAGGATGACGTGAAATCCGAACGGCGTCTCGACGACGCCCGAGATCTCGCCGACCTTCAAGTGGAACGCGGCTTCCTCGAAAGCGGGCGCCATCTTTCCACGCGTGAACTTGCCGAGCGCGCCGCCGCGTGCGGCCGCCCCGGGCTCGTCCGAATACTCCGTCGCGAGGCGAGTGAAGCTCTCCCCGCGCTTGGCTCGCTGCGCCACCTTCTCCGCGAGGGCCTCGGCCTGCTCACGGGTGCGGACGACCGCCGCCGGCGCGCGCTCGGAGCCGACGTATTGCACGAGCACGTGCCTCGCCGACACCTCTTTGGGAGGCGCTTCGTGGGTTGCCGGCGTCTTCTCGACGGCGGCGCTCGTGGTCGCGCTGGCGGCGACAGGGGCCGGATCGGCGGGCTTCGGATCGGCCGTGGGCTCCGCATCGGCGCGGGGCGCGGGGAGGGGCGACGTAGGCATGTCCGGCGCGGCGACGACCTGAGACGCGCCGCACCCGCTCGTCACGGTCGCGACGAGCGCTGCGAGCGCGAACGCGCCCACGCCGAGCCGCGACGTCATGGCTTCTTCTTGATCTCGAGGAGCTCGACCTCGAACACGAGGGTCGAGAACGGGGGGATCTGCGGAGGGGCTCCACGCGCGCCGTAGCCCATCGACGACGGGATCGTGAGCTTGCGTTTGCCGCCCGGACGCATGCCCTGCACGCCCTCGTCCCAGCCCTTGATCACGTTGCCGCGACCAAGCTGAAACTCGAAGGGTTTCCCGTGCTTGCGAGACGCGTCGAACTCTTTGCCGTCCGTCAGGGTGCCCACGTAGTGGACCGAGATGAGGTCACCCGCTTTGGCCTCCGGGCCCTTGCCGACGACGAGATCTTTCTTCTCGAGCGGCTTCTCCGGCTCCTTCGGCTTCTCGGGCTCGGCGGGCTTCTCGGGCTCGGCGGGCTTGACCTTCTGGATCTTGTCGAGTCCGGCGTGCGGATCGGCGGGTTTCCCCGAAGCGGCGCCGGAGGGCGCGGCTCCCGGATCTTTGGTGACTGTGACCGGCTCGTCGTCCTGCGGGGCCGTGAGCTTGGAACAGCCGAACGACCCGAGGAGGGCCAAGGTGAGCGCGGAAGCGAAAAAGCGATGCCGGGCGTGCATGGGCACGCGCAAAGTACCTTTATCCGCTGCTTTGTAAAGGGTCCGTTGCCGCCGTGCCCGCCCGCGGGGAGGTCCCGGGCGCCGACGATGACGGCCGCGTGCTCGGGAGCCATTCCGTCACGAACCGCGCTATCGTCCGGCCCCCGCCATGGCCCGCGTGCTCCACATCGAGGACGATCCGCGCAACCGCCTCCTCGTCCGCAAGCTCCTGCTCGCGGAAGGGCACGAGGTCGTCGACGCGGCCGACGGCGTGGAGGGGGTCAGGCTCGCGCTCGCCGAGCGGCCCGATCTGGTGCTCGTGGACATCAACATCCCCGGCCTCGACGGCTACGAGGTCACCCTTCGCCTCCGCACCGAGGCCTCCCTCGCGCAGGTCCCGATCATCGCGATCACGGCAGAGGGCGATCGTGAGACCAGCCTCGCCGTCGGCTGCGATGGGTTTTTGCAGAAGCCGATCGACGCGCGCAAATTCGCGCAGGAGGTCGGCCGCTACCTAAAAGGCTTTCGCCCGAGCCTCGTCTCGTTCTCCGACGCGACCGGCGAGCGCCTCCGCATGCAGAGCGGGCGCATCGTCGCGCACCTCGAGCAAAAGGTCTCCGAGCTGTCGTCCGCGAACGAGCGCCTCCGCGACATGGACCGCCTGCGGATCGAGTTCTACCGGAACGTGTCGCACGAGCTCGCGACCCCGCTCACACCGATCGTGGGCTACCTGCGCATGCTCGCCGACGAGGAGCTCGGTGACCTCAACAAGGCCCAGCTCAAGGCGCTCCGCGCGATGGACGACTCGGTCCGAAGGCTCCGCGGCGTGCTCGACAACCTGGTCGACGTGACCGCGCTCGAGACCGGGAAGATGCGCTTTTTCCACAAGGAGTACGACTTCGTCGACACCGTGCGGCGCACCCTCGCGAGCTTCGCCGACAAGGTCGACGATCGAAAAATCACGCTCCTGGAGGAGCTCCCCAAGGGCGGCTTGCCCGGCCACGCGGACGCCGATCGCCTTGGCCGCGCGATTGGGCAAATCCTCGATAACGCTATTAAATTTACCCCCGAGGGCGGCATCGTCGGGGTCAGCGTGCGTTCGCACGAGAGCACCTACGAGATCATGATCGCCGACACCGGCGATGGCGTCGCCGACGATCGCGCGGCGCGGATCTTCGACGCGTTTTACCAGGTCGACGGGTCCGCGACGCGCTCGTTCGGGGGCGTCGGCGTGGGCCTCGCGATCGCGCGCAAGGTCGCCCGTGGGCTCGGCGGCGATCTCGTGCTCGTGCCTGAGGGCGCGACGATCGAGGGCATGTTCCTCGGCGGCGCGGCGTTCAGCCTCACCGTCGCGAAGCGCGCGCCGCAAGCCGTGGCCGAGCCATGACCTCGCCTACTACGGGTACGCGTCCGCGCGTGTACCTCGACTGGAACGCGACGACCCCACCGCTCCCCGCCGCCCTCGACGCGATGATGCACGCCGCGCGCACCGCGTGGGCGAACCCCGCGAGCGTGCACGGCGACGGCCGCGCGGCGCGTAAATACGTGGAAGATGCACGGACCGAGCTCGCGGCGCTCACCGGCTACGAGGCACGCGACGTGGTGCTCACCTCCGGCGGCACCGAGGCGAACAACCTCGCGCTTCGGTCGGCGTTCGCGATCGGCGAAGGCGGCGTTCTCGTGACGTCGCGGGTGGAGCACCCGTCGGTCGTGCGTGTCGCGGAGGCCCTCGCACGCGAAGGCGCGTGCACCGTGCGCTGGCTCGCGGTCGAAGCGGGCGGCATGGTCTCCCTCGCCGATCTCGAAGCGGCGCTCGCGGAGGGGCAAGTGAAGCTCGTCGCGGTCCAGGCGGTCAACCAGGAGACCGGCGCGATTCAGCCCGTGGCCGACGCGATCGCGCTCGCCCACGTGCGCGGCGCGAAGGTCCACGTCGACGCGGTGCAAGCGTTCGGTCGTGTCTCGACGAGCTACATCTTCGGCGCGGATACCCTCGCGATCGCGTCGCACAAGCTCCGTGGTCCGAAGGGGGTGGGGGCGCTCGTCACGAAGCCGGGCGCGAAGCTCCACGCGTACACCTTCGGCGGCGCGCAAGAGCGCGGGCTCCGTCCCGGCACCGCCGATCCCGTCGCGTGCGCGGGCTTCGCGGTCGCGCTTCGTCACGCCCACGAGGGCCCCGCGCGTTACCAAGCGATCGCGAAGATGCGCGATCGTCTCGAAGCCGCGCTCGCGGGTTCGTCCGTGCGCCCCGCCGAGCTTCGCGCCCAAACGCGCGCCCCGCACGTGAGCAGCCTGCTTTTTCCTGGGTGGGAGGGACCCGAGCTCGTCGCCGCGATGGACCTCGAGGGCGTGAGCGTCTCGAGCGGCAGCGCGTGCAGCGCGGGCACGAGCGAGCCTTCCCCCGTCGTCAGCGCCCTCGTCGGTGAACGCGCGCGCTCCGCCGTCCGCGTGTCGCTCGGCGAGGGAACGACCGAAGACGACGTGAGCTACGCCATCGAGGCGTTCACCCGCGTGCTCGCCCGCGCCACGAGCTGACCCGTCCACGCCTCACGACGGACGCGCAGCTCGTCTTCGAGCACCCTCGTCGGCGTTCGTGCGGCGCGGCTACTGCGGGGTCGGCGCGACGCGCGGATCGGAGCCCGAGAGCGTGATCGGGAGCCACAAGGCTTTCACCTGCGAGAGGGTGCCCTGGCGCTTGTACCCGGCGAGGCCAAACAGGAAATTCCAGAAGTAACCCGCGGGGTTCTCGCCGTAGGAGAACAGCGGGACAAAGTGGAACTGCCAGTCGAGGCCGGTCGTTCCGCTCGCCTTTTTCTGGATGTAGACGGTGTTGCCCGTCACCTGCGTGATCTCTTGCGTCTTGGTGTCGGCGAAGCGCCAGAAGAACGGGAAGGCCACCGTCGCGCGCGACTTCGGGGTCGCGAAATCCCAGAGGAACGGGGCGACGACGAGGTGCGACGAGTGCTCGCTTCGGCCGAGGTACACGATCGGGTGGAAGTCGGTCTCCCAGCCCTTCCAGCTCTTTTGAACCGTGACGTTGGGGAACGTCCAGTACGTACGCGACTCGCCGTAGTGCTCGAACCGGGCGAAGAGCGGCGTCCAAAAGCTGCGCCCCTCGTTGCCCTGATCGCCGTAATAAAACGGGAAGAACCCGCGCGCGGCGAACCCGGTGTCCTTGTCGTCGTACGAATAATAAAGCGGGACGATCGGGCCCGCGGTGGTGAGGCTGGTGCGCCCCTTCCGCGTGGTGGCGTGCACGTAAAACGGCGTGACGGTGGTGTCGACGAGGGGCGTCGTACGGTGCAAATACCCCGGGAACGCGAAGAGCGTGCCCGACGGCGAGTAGCCCGAGTGGAAGAGCGGCACGATCGTCGTGTGTGACTCTTTGACGCCGCCCGTGTCCGGCTTGCCGCGGATGCTGAAATAGAAGGGCGCGATGTCGAACACGAAGCGCTTCGGATCTTCGTGCGTGATGACGGGGCCCGCGACCGTGAACGTGCTCTCGTCGGCCTCGCGCTCGCGATGGTAAAACGCGAGCGGCGGGATGAGCGTGTAGGTCTTGTGCCCGCCCTCGGTGTTTCCGTTGTCGCCCTGGAAGAAGAACGGGGCCACGCCGCGATCGACGTCGGTCCCGGTGCGATCGCGGAAGTAAGGGCCAATCAGCGTGAACGCGCCGTCTTTGCCCCAGTGCGACGAGGTGAGGAGGAGCGGGAAGTGGAAGTACCCGCCGTCCTTCCGCGCGCCGGTGAACGCGAGGGGAGCGATCCAGTTGTCGTGCTCGTTCGCCGCCTCGCGGTGGGCGAGGGGGCCGAGCACGAAGGTGCGCGAGTCGTCGTCGCGCACGTGCCACGCGAAGGGGAAGATGATGTCGGCGTCGTGCCGCGGCGAGCGACGCTGATAATAGAGCAGCGCGAAGAGCGACTCACGATCGGGTCCCGAGGGGGCGACCACGCCGGCCGGATCGGGGGCGGTCGCCGCCGGCGCGAGGCGCTTGTGCTCGAGGTAAAAGGGCGGCAAGAAGCGGAACCGGTAGTCGCCGCGCTCTTCTTCGTAGACGGGGAAAAACGAGCGGCTCAGTCGACCCACGGGCGCCGGCGCGGGCTCCATGCTGTCGGTGCCGATGCGGTCTTTGATCTCTTCCGGCACCGCGAGCGGATCGGCTGCCCCTTGGGCTTGGGGCTCGGCGCGGTTGGGGGCCTTTTTGCTGCCCGGCTGCGGATCTTCGTCCTCGTCGTCTTGTGCCTTCGGATCGACGGTGCCGGGCGGCGGCGGGGCGGGGCGACCACGGCCGCGAGCGGGCTGTCCTTGCTGCGGCTGCGGGCGCTGGGCGTGGGCAAGGCTAGGCAGCGCGAGCGTGACGAGCACGGGGAGCGCGAACGCGAGGCGCGTGCTGATGCGCGGGATGCGCGTGGTGCGCGGGAGGTGGGCGCGGAGCCTCACGGGGTGCCTTTCGCGAGCCGGTCGGCGAGGACACGCACGACCTCGGATCGAGCGATTTTTTCCTGCGTGCGCGCGTTCAGATCTTTTACCTCGACCACGCCCGCGGCGATCTCCGCGTCGCCGACGAGGATGCCGTAGGGGGCCTCGAGCGAGGTCGCTCGGCGCAGCATGGACTTCAAGTTCGCGCCGCGCGTGTCGACGTCGCACGTGACGCCGTGGGCACGAAGCTCCCGCGCGAGCACGAGCGCGTAGGTGGTCGCGGGGCTGCCCATCGGCGCCAAGAAGACGCTCACGACCGGCTTCTTTTCGCCGTCGTCGGTCGCGATCAAGAGGCGCTCGAGGCCACCCGCGAAGCCGATCGCGGGCACGCTCGCGCCGCCGAGCTGCTCGACCATGCCGTCGTAGCGTCCGCCGCCGATGAGGGTGTCGCCGGCTCCGAGCTTCTCCTTGGCGCCTTTGATCTCGAAGAGCGTGCGTGTGTAGTAGTCGAGCCCACGGACGAGCTTCGGGTCGACCTCGTAGGTGACCCCGAGGGCATCCAAGTGCCCGAGAAGATTCTTGAAGTGGTCCTTGTCGGCCTCGTCGAGCACGCTCTCCAAGGTGGGCGCGCCTTCGAGCGCGGCGTGGTCCTCGGGGGCCTTCGAGTCCAAAATACGGAGCGCGTTCTTCTCGAGGCGCTTCTGCGAATCCTCCGAGAGCTGCGCTTTCTTCGGCTCGAGGTACGCGCGGACCGCCTCGGTGTAGGCGACACGCGTGCCCGGGCCGCCGATGGAGTTGAGGAGCACCCGCGGCGCGGTGACGCCGGCGGCGGAGAGGAACGCGCAGAGCTCCGCGATCATCTCGGCATCGCTGCCGGGGCCGGCGTCGCCGAAGCACTCGGCGCCGTACTGCCAGAACTGCCGGTAGCGACCGGCTTGCGGCCGCTCGGCGCGGAACATCGGGCCGAGGTAGTACCAGCGGCTCACCGGCTCGGCGTTGGCGACCTTGTGCTCCACGTAGGCGCGCACGGCGCCGGCGGTGCCTTCCGGGCGAAGGGCGAGCTCGTCGTGGTGGCGCGTGAAGGCGTACATTTCCTTCTCGACCACGTCGGTGACCTCGCCGATGGCGCGGACGAAGAGCGGCTTGTGCTCCACGAACGGGGTGCGCACCTCGCGATAGCCGGTGAGCGCCATCGAGCGACGAAAGAGCGCTTCGAGGCGGTGCCACCGTGCGATCTCGCCCGGAAGCACGTCGTTCATGCCTTTGACGGCGCGCACGGAGGTCTTTTCAGCCATTCGCAAGAAGTGCCGGGCGCGGAGCCGCAGCGGGGCGGACTTTTGCCCGCTCGATCGTGTGGGGTCAAGCGTTTCGGCGCGTCCCTCGTGTCCTCTTTCGCCGCGGGACGCGGGGTGCTAAGGCCCCCCGGGTGAAGTCGTCGCCGCCTGGGGAGCCGGAGGCCGTCGCCAAAGCGGGCCGGCCGGGTGGCAAGAAGCGCCGTGCGTGCGCGCTCGACCTGGGCGGCGCGCGGGTGGGTCTCGCCCTCGCGGACGAGCTCGGGCTCTACGCCCACCCGCGTGGCGTGCTCCCGGCCAGGCCACGCAAAGAATTCCTCGAGAAGCTCGCCGCCTTCGTCGCCGAGGAGAAGGTCACCCACGTCATCTGCGGGTTGCCCCTCGACATGAAGGGCGGGGAGGGCGACAGCGCTCGGAAAGCTCGCGATTTAGCTCAGGAAATCGCAGACGTGTGCGACGTCCCGGTGGAGCTCTGGGACGAGCGGCTCACCACCGTAGAGGCGCGCCGCGCCCTCGCCGCGAGCGAGGTCCACGGGCAAAAAGCGAAGGCGCGGATCGACGAGGCGTCCGCCGTCACCATTCTCCAGGCCTGGCTCGACCAGACCGCGAGCCAGCGCCGCGGGGGTCCGCGATGAACGACCGCGGAGGAAGCTCCCGCGGCTCGCAGAGCACGCGCCGCAAAAAGAAGCGCTCCACGTCGTCACCGTCCGGAGGCGGCGGAGGTGGAGGAGTCGGCCGCGCGGTCCGCGTGGTCCTGCTCGTGGTCGGGTTGCTGCTCGCGCTCGCGACCACCGGGATCTTGCTCGTCTACCCGTCGCGCAAGGGGGAGGGCAGCGGCAAGGTCGTGCTCGTGGACCTGATCGAAGGAGAGGGCACGTTCGCGCTCGCCGATCGCCTCGCCGCCGCGGGGGTGGTCGCGAGCCCCAAAATCTTCGCCATCTACGCGCTCAGCCAGGGCGGCGCGAAGGGGGTCGCGAGCGGCCAGCATCTGCTCGTCGACGATCTCACCCCCGGCGAGCTCCTCCGTCGCCTCCAGCGCTTCGGGATGGCCGAGCGGGTGAAGGTCACGTTCCCAGAAGGGTTCACCCGCTTCGACATGGCTCGTCGCCTCGAGGAGAAGCGGATTTGCACCGCGGAGGGCTTCCTTGCCGCGACCACCAAGCCGGAGCTCTTGAACGAGCTCGGGCTCAAGGGCTCCGCGGAGGGGCACCTCTTTCCCGCGACCTACGACTTCGTGGCCGACGCCGATCCGCTCGACCTCGTGCGGCGCATGAAGGCCGAGATGGACAAGCGCCTCGCCGGCCTCGAGCTCGCCCACGCCGCCTCGCGCGCGCAGCTCGCGGGGGAGCTCGGTTGGACCACGCACGAGTTTCTCACCTTCGCGAGCATGATCGAAAAAGAAGCCGCGGTGGACGAAGAGCGCCCCATCGTCGCGAGCGTGTTCGTGAACCGGCTCCGGGATCCGAGCTTCAAACGGAAGCTCCTACAGTGCGATCCCACCGCCGGCTACGGCTGCCTCGTCGCGCGCGACAAGATCCCGGCGTGCGCGAATTACACCGGGAAAATCACGCACGACATCAACTTCGCGCCCGAGAACACGTACAGCACGTACACCCACGAGGGCCTGCCCCCGGGGCCGATTGCGAACCCGGGCGTCAAGTCGATCGCGGCTGCTTTCCAGCCCGCCGTCACGCGGTACTTCTTCTTCGTCGCGCGCGGAGGCGGCCGTCACGCGTTTTCGGAGACGCTCGACGACCACAACGCCGCCGTCAAAGAGTCCGGCACCAAGCACTGACTCGGTCGGTGCGGCGGCGCGTGCAAGATGCACGGAAGGAGGCCGCGCGCGGAGGCGAGCTGCACCCGGTCGTGCGCGAAGCGGGTTACTTCTTGCCCTTCTCGTCGAGCAGCTTCTCCATACCCGCGTCGTCGATGGCGAGGCCTTCGTCGCGCGCGGATCGCATGATGCCCTTCGCTTCGTCGCGAGTGAGGACGTCGAGCGCGACCAGGACGGCGGCCACCTCGGCGTAGCTCTCGTGGAGGACGAGGCCGGTGAGGCGCTCTTTCGGCACCTCCGCGTTCACCTTGTGGATGAAGCCCGCGATCACGCGCCCGGGGTGCGCCTTGATGACGTCCTTGTACACCTCCGGATCGCGCTGCGACGTGTCGCCGAACAGCACGAACTTTTGGGTGCCGGTGCGCGCGAAGATGCTCGCCACGTCGCGTACTTTCTCCGGGTGCGCCACCCACGGGACGCCGGAGACGCCGGTCTCGATCGGGCCGAGCGGGACCCCGTGCTTCGTGAGGTAGTCCGGCACGAGTGTGACCCGCTCCGGTTTGCGCGCCGTCACGTAGTAGACGTCGCCCGCTTTTCCGCCGTTCTTGGTCTCGAGGGTGGTGAAGAGCGCCTTCACGCCGGGGTAGGGCGCCTTCGCGAGATCGGGCTCCGACTCGGGGATCACGGTCTTGTCGAGGTCGGACACGATCCCGATCTCGCCCATCGGCGCCGCGCACACCGACGCGACGTGGCCCTTCGCCTTCGCGTACGCGAGGATCGCGTTGAGCGCGCTCGGCCCGACGAGGGCGATCGCGTCGAGCTGCTTCAAGGTCTCGTAGGGCCGGCCCTTCACGATGTTCTCGGCGGCGCGCCGGTCGAGCTTCGCGGCGTCGTCGAGCTCGTCGATCGTGGCCTCGTTGGCGACCTTGCGCATGCCCTTCGCTTCGCAGCTCGTCTCCGGGGGGGCCTTGAACGAGTTGGCCTCGTCCTCAGCGACGCCCGTGGGCTCCCCCGCCGGCTCGAGCGTGTCCGCGGAGCACGCCGCGAGCGATAGGCCCAACGAAACGACCAGGAAAAGACGCGCCGCCCTCATCCCCGGTCTTTGCGCGGAAACTGCCGCCGCGGCCACCCGGTTTTCTCGGATCCAGGCATAAAGGACGAATGCAACCTTGGATGTACGCCGCGCTCGCGGGCTCCCTCTTCGTGGGTGCGCACTACACGCTCTTGCGCGCCGCCTCCGGCAAGATTGGGGACACCCTCGGCGCCTTCGTGCTCGAGGGCACCGCCGCGCTCGGGATCCTGATCGCGTACTTCGTGCTGCCGAAGGCCACCCCGGTGGAGACCACGCGCGGGGGCGTCTTGTTCTCCGTCGCGAGCGGGCTCTGCATCTCCGCGGTCAGCATGTTGCTCTTCTTCGCGCTGCGGAAGGGCGGGCCGGTCGCGTCGACGGGCACGATCGTGCTCGGCGGAGGCGTCACGTTCGCCGCGATGCTCGCGCCCTTGTTCTTCGGGGAGCCGTTCACGCCGCGTCGCGCGCTCGGGGTGCTCCTCGGGATCGGCGCGATCGTGGTGCTCTCGACCGAGGCGCGCGCCTCGTAACGCGGGGAATTTTCCCTGTCGATGTCGCAGGAACGCTTGCGTCGCGGGGCGCGGCGAACGAAAGTACGCGCCGCTCATCCGAGCCGCCCGAAGGAGCCTCGCGCCGATGCCCACGTACGATCCTGCTACCGAAACGCTCGCTGTCGACACCATCAAGACCCTCTCGATCGACGGGGTCGAGAAGGCACAAAGCGGCCACCCGGGCACCCCGATGGGCCTCGCCGACATCGCGTTCGAGCTCTTTTCGCAGCACCTTCGTTACGATCCGAAAGATCCGTCGTGGGCCGGTCGAGATCGCTTCGTGCTCTCGTGTGGGCACGCGTCGATGCTCCTCTACTCGATGCTCCACCTCGCCGGGTACGAGCTCTCGCTCGAGGATTTGCAGCAGTTTCGGCAGTGGGGCTCGAAGACGCCGGGCCACCCCGAGCACGTGCACCACACCCCCGGCGTGGAGACCACCACCGGCCCACTCGGGCAGGGGATCGCGAACGGGGTGGGCTTCGCGCTCGCGAGCAAGCTCAAGGAGGCCCGCTTCGGTGAGCCCTTCGCCGACGCGCGCACCTACGTCATCTGCTCCGACGGCGACGTCATGGAAGAGGTGTCCGGGGAGGCGAGCAGCCTCGCGGGGCACCTCGGCCTCGACAACCTCGTCATCGTCTACGACGACAACCGCATCACGATCGAAGGCGAGACCTCGCTCGCGTTCAGCGAGGACGTCGGTAAGCGCTACGAGGCTTATGGCTTCTTCGTGCAGAGCGTGAACGGCCACGATCGCATCGCGATCCGGACCGCCCTCGATCTCGCCAAGGCGCAAAAGGGGAAGCCCTCGTTCATCGTCGCGCGGACCAACATCGCCAACGGCGCGCCCAACGCGGTGAACACCTCCGAAGCGCACGGCGCGCCGCTCGGGAAGGACGAAATTGCCCTCGTCAAGAAGGCGATGGGCTTCGATCCGGACAAGACGTTCCAGGTGCCCGCCGCGGTCTACGCGCTCTTCCAGGCCCGCGCCGCCGAGCTCGCGACCGCGCGCGCCGCGTGGCAAACCAAGGTCGACGTGTGGCGGCAGACCAACGCCGAGAAGGCCTCCGCCCTCGAGGCGTTCGAGGCGCGCGCGGTGCCCGCCGATCTCTACGCGCAGCTCCTCGCCGACCTCCCCACGAAGGACGACGCGACCCGCAACCTGTCCAACGCGATCCAGCAGAAGGTCGCCGCCCTCGTCCCGAGCCTCATCGGCGGCTCTGCCGATCTCGCGCCCTCCACCAAGACGCTCATCAAGAACGGCGGCAGCGTCGGCGCGGGTGGCTTCGCGGGGCGGAACCTGCACTTCGGCATCCGTGAGCACGGCATGGGCGGCGTCGTGAACGCGCTCGCGCTGGCGGGGGGCATCGTGCCCTATGGCGCCACGTTCCTCGTCTTCAGCGACTACATGCGGGGGAGCATTCGGCTCTCTGCGCTCGGCAAATTGCAGACGCTGTGGATCTTCACCCACGACTCGATCTTCCTCGGGGAGGACGGGCCCACCCACCAGCCGGTGGAGCACCTTTGGGCGCTGCGGCTCATCCCGAACCTCTACGTGGTGCGACCGGCCGACGCGATGGAGACGGCGGCGGCCTGGGCGATCGCGCTCGCACGAAAAGATGCGCCGACCGCGTTCTCGCTCACGCGCCAAAAGGTGCCGAGCCTCCACCGCGCGGACGGCTTCGATCCGAACGTGATCCTCCATGGCGCCTACGTGCTCTCGGAGGCCCCTGGCGGCGTCCCCGACGTGGTCCTCGTCGCAACCGGCAGCGAGGTCGCGCTCGCCGTAGGCGCGGCAGAAGAGCTCGCGTCGATGGGCCGTAAGGTCCGCGTCGTGTCCGCTCCGTGCCTCGAGGCGTTCGACGCGCAGACAGAGGCCTACAAGTCGCACGTGCTCCCCGCGGGCATCCCCACGGTGTCGATCGAGGCCGGCAGCGCCGCGCCTTGGAAGAGCGTCATCGGCCGCGATGGCCTCACGATCGGCGTCGAAGGCTACGGCGCGAGCGCCCCGGACAAGGTCCTCGCCGAGCAGTACGGGCTCACCGTCCCGCACGTCACCGCGAAGATCAAAGCGTACCTCGGCCTCGGGGGCTGAGCCCACCGCGCGGCACGGCTTGGCTCACGCTCGGCAGGGATCGCGCTGAAATCGTCGGCGAAAGCGCATGGATCGTGGCTTGCTAAGTCATGGGCATGCGCTTTTATCTTGCCTGCCCTCCGCTCCTCTTCGCCTCCACCCTCGGCTCTCTCGGCTGCACCGGTCTCGCGTGCACGAGCGATCTGCGGGGCTACACGATCTCGATCGACCGCGACGTCGCCACGAGCGTCGATCCCGAGGGCAGCGTGGTGGCCGCTTGCGTGGGGGGCAACTGCAAGAGCTTCACCGTCGGGCAGGGGAAGTTCGGCTCGGAGGCGGGATTCGAAACGATCGGGGGCGAGCTCATGAAGACCGGTGACGGCAAGGTGAGGCTCAGGGCGAAGTTTTCGATCGCGGAGCGCTCGGGGACGACCCCGCTCTCGGTGCGTGTCACGTCGAGCGCGGGGGCCGTGCTCGTCGACGCCGCGGGGGAGGTGGCGTGGGACTCGGACGGGTGCCACTCCGCTCCAGACCGCCTCGCGCTCTGAGCTTCCACCGGAAAATCTCCTGGTTTCGCGTGTTGCAGATTCTCGACTTGGCCCCTAGGCTGCGCGGCTCAACGGAGGCCATCTTTGACCACGCAAGTCGTCCCTGGAAAGCTCGTGGCGGTTCGAGACGCAGCGAGCGGCGCGCAAGAAGCGGCCAAGCTCTTCGCCGGCGTGCTCAAGAAGGCGATCGAGTCGCGCGGCGTGGCGACCATGGCCGTGAGCGGCGGAGGCACGCCCATCCCCGCCTACCGCGCCCTCGCCGCGAGCGACGTGCCGTGGGACAAAGTGAAGCTCTTTTGGGTCGACGAGCGGGCGGTCCCCGAGTCGCACGAGCGAAGCAACGCCCGCGCCGCCAAAGAGGCGTTCGGGCCGCTTCCGTTCGCCGGGGTGTTCGTGATGGACGGCGCCGCGGCCGATCTCGACGCCTCCGCCAAGGCCTACGCCGAGACGCTCGCGAAAGAAGTGCCCGGCCCCGGCAAGACGCCGGTCCTCGATCTCGTCATCCTCGGTGTCGGCGACGACGGCCACACAGCGTCGCTCTTCCCGGGCGATCCGGCGGTGGCGGACACGACGAGCAGCGTGCTCGCGGTGAAGGCGAAGGGCGATCGTGAGGCGCGGCTCACCCTCGGTCGCGCGGTGCTCTCCGAGGCCCGCACGTCGTTCGTGCTCGCGTTCGGCAAAGGGAAAAACGCGCCCCTCGAGCAGGCGTGGGCCCTCGGCGGCGACGTGTCGGAGTGCCCCGCGCGCATCACACGCGGCTTCAAGGGTAGCCTCACCTGGCTGGTCGACCGCGCCGCGGGCGGCATCGCCTAGTCGGTCGAGGGGGGCTCGCGTCCCTGACGAGGATGGGCGCACGCACGCTGCCAAAGCGAGCGAAAGAGCCCGCAACGCCGCAAGTTCGCCCGTCCCGACGAGGGACGGGATTTCACCTTTGGTGCCACGACGACCGCATCGAGCGCCGCTGATCCGGGCGAGCGCCTACGTGGCGCGCTTCGGCTCCGGCTTCGCTCCCTCGCTCGCGCGTGGCCACCAGAGGAAGCCCGAGACGCCGATCGCGAAGGCCACGAAGAGCATCGCGTAGCGTGGCGGGAAGTGGTCCGAGAGCACACCCACGAACGGGGGCGACCAAAGATCGCCGAAGAGGTGAATCGAGAAAATCGAGAGCGCCATCGCGCTCGCGCGAAGATGATGCGGCACGCTCTTCAAGATCACGGCGTTGATCGGCGAGGTCGACAAGAAGAGGGCCGTCTCGCAGAAGAGCGCGCCGCCGAAGAAGCCGTTCGCGGTAGGCGACAGGAAACAGAACGCCGCCAGAGGCGCTCCAATAAGGCTCCCGATCGCGCAGAGCTTGAGCAGCGCCTGCACCTCGGTCCGCGTGACGTGGCTTTCCGTTTCCGCCTTTGCGGCGCTCTCGCGGTAGCCGACCTCGCCCTCGAGCGGATCCTTCGGGATGCCCGCGACCGCCTTCTTTTGCATGCGATCCGAGAGCGCACCGCCGACGAAGGTGCCAATCGCGCCGCCGACGACGGTGAGCAGGCCGAAGCGGAAGTTCGCCTTCGAGAGCTCGATGTGGAACGTGTCGGACAAGAACGTGGGCGCCCAGAACGAGAAGCTCCCGATCGCCGCGGTGTAGGCGCAATAGCCGATGACCGCGCGCCGAAACTGGACCGAGGCCCAGAGCTGCTTGAGCGAGCCGAGCACGTCGGGCTTCTCGCGCTCGCCACGCTCGGGCTCGGCGATGAGGAGGCAGCTCAGGGCCAGCAAGAGACCGGGGCCGCCGGCGAGGAAGAACGAATAGCGCCACCCGTAGGCGTGCTCGATCGCGCCGCCGACGAGGTACCCGAGGGCCGCCCCGATGGGCTGCGCCACGAAGAAGATCGCGAGGTACTTCCCCTTTTTGTCCTTCGGGGCCACATCGTCCAAGATCGTGGGGGCTATCGACGTGAAGCTCGCCTCGCCGACGCCCACGATGGCGCGGCAGAGCAGCATGGTGCCCGCGCCGTGCACGAGGCCGGAGGCGAACGTGGCGATGCTCCACACCGCGATCCCGAACGTGATCAGCGCGGTCCGGCGCATGCGATCGCCGAGGTATCCGAACACCGGGCTCGTCAAGAAGTAGCCGGCAAGGAACACCGTCGCCATGAGCCCGCTCACGAAGTTCGTGAGGTGAAGCTCGTCGCGTACTTTCGGGAGCACCGCCGCCAGCACGTAACGATCGACGAAGTTCAGGAGGTTCAGCGCGGTGAGCAGCGCGAGCACGA
This sequence comes from Myxococcales bacterium, assembly GCA_013297655.1. Classification (GTDB taxonomy): domain Bacteria; phylum Myxococcota_A; class Polyangia; order Polyangiales; family Polyangiaceae; genus JAAFHV01. The sequence goes on from JAAFHV010000044.1 coordinate 18,271, forward strand.
GTTGGGGCCTTCGGATCACGCCCGTACCGTACCAGGGCCGGAGCGCACGTGGTGGGCCACCGCCGACACCACCTGCGCGATCCTCGCGAACGGCGGCATCGTCTGCTGGGGCAAGGCCGACGTCGGCCAAACCGCAAAAGGCACCGTTGGGACACTCTCCTGCGACGCGCGTCGGGAGGCGAACGCGGCGCGGCGGACCACGAGCGGCGGGAGGCCTCTGCGCGTAGGGCTGCTACGCTCGGCGGTATGTTGCGGGTAAAGCGCGCGCTCGACTGGGCCGCCCAGCTCCACGAGAGCCAGCTCCGAAAATACCCCGGGGTGCGTGTACCTTACATGAGCCACCTGGCCGGGGTGGTCGCCACCCTCGCGCGCCACGGCTTCGACGACGAGGTGGTCGCCGCTGGGGCGCTCCACGACGCGATCGAGGACGCAGGGGTCACCGCCGAAGAGATCGCCGATCGGCTCGGCCCGAGGGTCGCGGAGCTGGTGGTCGCCTGCAGCGAGGCCGACAAGGATCTCCCTTGGGAGGCGCGCAAAGAGGCCTACCTCGCCGCGTTCCCGAAGAAGGGCTGGTCCGCGCAGGCGATCACGCTCGCCGACAAGATCGACAACCTCTCGAGCATCTTGGTGTGCAAGGCCGATCACGGCGATCCGTGGAGCCAGTTCAAGCGCGGCCGCGACGCGCAAATCGAGCGGTTCGTCGCGCTCTCCGAGGCCACGCGCTCCCTCGCGCCGCACCCGCTCGTCGACGAGTACCTCACCGTGCTCGCCGAGATTCACCGCGCGACCTGACCGCGAGGCGCTGCGCGCGTGACGGCTTCCTGCGGGTGGTTGCATGATGCAAGGGTCGTGTCGCGGACGTGGCGGACGACGCGAGAGCGTGCCCTTCGTCCGCGAGTCACGAACAGCTCGGCGCCGAAGGCGGGCGGATCGGACGCGTCGCTCGTGCGGGCCCGCGTGCGCTCGTGTCTCCGGGGACGTCGGCTCCTCGAGGAAAGGCTCGTAAGATCAACGCGTCCCGCTGCGGTCGTGGTCACGTCGCTCGCGCGAGTCGCGCGTCGTCGCGGGCGCCCGGCGCGCTCGTTTCCTACGGTTGCTCTAGGCGAGGGAGTGTCCTTCCGATCGCCCACGAATCCCTTGTACAAGAAGGCATGTCGGACACCGCCGAGCTCCTCGCCGAAGTTCCACTCTTTGCGCTCCTCTCGGAAGACGACCGCAAGGTGCTTGCCGCTCAGATCGACGTCGAGAAGTACGCCGAAGGCCACACCATCTTCGAGTACGGCGATCCGGGAGACTCGATGATGGTGGTCGTGAAGGGCGAGGTGGAGCTCTTCGTCAAGAACAAGACGGGCGAACGAACGCTCCTCGAGAGCGTGACCCCGGGCGAGTTCTTCGGCGAAATCTCGCTCCTCGACGAGGGCCCTCGCAACGCGACCGCGATCTGCAAAGCGGCGACCGAAGTGCTCGTCGTCGATCAGGACGATCTCGACGTGCTCTTCACCAAGAACCCGAAGGCGGCGCTCACGCTCCTCGCCGCCACCGGAAAGCGCCTGCGCAGCACGGCGGTGTTCATTCGCAACACGGCCACCCGCAACGAGAACGAGGTCGTCGAGGACAAGCGCACGACCATCATGCGGGTCGCCGATTGGATCGCGGACTTCAGCGGCTCGATGCCGTTCTTGTTCCTCCACATCGGATTCTTCTTCGTCTGGATCATCACGAACGTGCACGTGCTGCCGTTCGGCGACTTCGACCCGTTCCCGTTCGGCCTGCTGACGATGGTCGTCTCCCTCGAGGCGATCATCCTGAGCGTGTTCGTGCTCCTCAGCCAGAACCGCCAAATCGAGCGCGAGCGTGTTCGCGCGGACATCGAGTACGACGTGAACTTGAAGGCCGAGCTCCAGATCCAGCAGCTCCACGAGAAGCTCGATCTGATGGGCTCGCAGCTTCAGAAGCGCCTCTCGACGCTCGAGAAGGCGACCGCGCGTGGTGTCGCGGTGAGCGATCTCCCGCCCCGGAGCGGGAACGCGCCGCAGACACAACCCTGAGGCGGCCCCCTCGCCGGGAGTTCGCGCCGCGCTCGCGGCGTCCGACGCCTCTGGGGGCTCCGTCGACCCGCGAACGGCGCCTCAGCCTGGTGGGCGGGGGCCCGCGTCGATGGTCTTCAGGGCGCACGCTTGATACGCCCCGAGCTGCCCGCTGCACCCGGTTACCAAGGCCTGTGAGCTTTTGGCAGCGTCGGTCTTGCCGTTCGCCCCGCACGTGATCTTGCCCGCCGCGCAGTTGAGAACGTCGACGTATTCGCGGTCGCACCCACTTCCGGACGCGTCTTTCCCGGCGAGGCACGCCTCTACGGTCGCCGCGGGAGGCTCGGGATCCTTAGGGCACGCTTTCCTGCAAATGCTCGGTGAGACCACGCCGCCGCCGGTCGAGCCGCCGCTTCCGGTGCCGCCGCCGCTTCCGGTGCCGCCGCCGCCATCCTCGTCGGCGATCACGCCACCGCACCCGACGACGATAAGGCCTACCAACGCCGCCAATCCGAGCCGAACTACGTCGTGCATGGTGTGCTCCTCGAAGAAAGTCTCGCCGAAAGACTAGGAGCGTCCCTCACGGAGCGCATGAAAATCGCAGCCTGACCGTGGATCCGTTTCACGGAGCGACCGGATGCGAGAAGGTGCCCCGCCGCCGGCCGGAGTGATCTGGCGAGACCGCGTGGCGTCGAGAGCGCGCCTCAGACGTCGATGTCTTGGGCGTTCTCGGCGTGCTCCATGATGAACTCGAAGCGCGCCGAGGGATCTTTGCCCATGAGCTCGCCGATGATGCGATCGGTGGCGAGCGCGTCGGCGACCTCGATGCGGAGGAGGCGGCGGGTGCGCGGGTTCAGGGTGGTCTCCCAGAGCACCTTCGGCATCATCTCGCCGAGGCCCTTGAAGCGGGTGATGTCGGCCTTGCTCTCGTCTTTTCCGAGCTCGTGCAAGATGCGCTTCTTGTCGGCTTCGTCGGCCGCCCAGTGCGTCTGTTTGCCGGACTCGATGCGGTAGAGCGGCGGCATGCCCACGAACACGCGCCCGTTCTTCAGGAGCTCCGGCATGTGCCGGTAGAAGAACGTGAGCAGCAACGTGGTGATGTGGTGGCCGTCGGAGTCGGCGTCGGCGAGCACGATGATGCGTGCATACCGCAAGCGCTCGATGTCGAAGTCTTTGCCGACGCCGCAGCCGAGGGCGACCACGAGATCGGCGAGCTCTTTGTTCTCGAGCACCTTCGCGAGGGTGACCGACTCGGTGTTCAGCACCTTGCCGCGGAGAGGCAAAATCGCCTGTATTTCGCGATCGCGGCCCTGCTTCGCGGAGCCACCGGCGGAGTCGCCCTCGACGATGAAGAGCTCGGTCTTCTCGCGCGAGTTGCTCGAACAATCGGAGAGCTTGCCGGGCAGCATCGCGCGGCCGCTGGTGGCCGTCTTGCGCGAGATGCTCGCCGACGCGGCGCGGGAGGCCTCACGGGCGCGGGACGAGAGGATGATGCGGGCGACGATTTGCTCGGCGACGCTGCGGTTCGAGTTGAGCCACTGCTCGAGGGCGGGGCGGAGCGACGTGTCGACGAAGCCCTGCACCTCCGGGTTGTTCAAACGATCCTTCGTTTGCCCTTGGAACTGCGGCTCCGCCACGTACACGCTGAGGATGCACGAGAAGCCTTCGCGGATATCTTCGGCCGTGATCGTGACGCCGCGGGGGGCGAGGGCGTGGGTCTCGACGTAGTTGCGGACCGCCTTGCCGACCGCGCTGCGGAGGCCGATCTCGTGGGTTCCGCCGGAGCCGGTCGGGATCCCGTTCACGTAGCTGCGCACGTGCTCGTCGGTCGCTTCGGTCCACTGGAACGCGACCTCGACCTTGACCCCGTTCTCCTTGAGAAGAGAGAACGGAACCTCGTGGACGGGCTTCTCTTTGCGCTCGAGGACGACCTTCTTCAGGTAATCGAGGATGCCCTGCTCGTGCCGAAATACCTCGGTTTTTGCCGTAGATTCGTCGGTGAAACGGATCTTGAGGCCGCGGTGGAGGTAGCTCGCGATCTCGATGCGATCACGGATGGTCTGTGGGTCCATCTCCGTGCGCGGGAAGATGGTGGGGTCGGGCTGGAAGAACACGCTCGTGCCGGTGCCACGCGCGGCGCCGAGCTTCTTCAGCGGGCCTTGTGCCACGCCGCGCTTGAACTCCATGCTCCACTCGGCGCCGTCGCGCTTCACCTTCGCGACGAGCTTCGACGAGAGCGCGTTCACGACCGAGGCGCCGACCCCGTGGAGACCGCCGGAGGTCTTGTAGTTCTGGCCCTCGAATTTTCCGCCCGCGTGGAGGGTGGAGAAGATGACCTCGATCGCGCTCTTCTTGGTCTTCGGGTGTTTGTCGATCGGGATGCCGCGCCCGTCGTCGACCACCGTGACGCTCGATTTGTCCTTGTGGACGGTGACCGCGATCTCCTTCGCGTGGCCGTTCATCGCCTCATCGATGGAGTTGTCCAAGATCTCCCACACGAGGTGGTGGAGCCCCGACGTGCCGACGCCCCCGATGTACATGCCGGGGCGCTTGCGCACCGGATCGAGGCCCTCGAGGATCGTGATGTCTTTGGCGGTATAGGCGGTCGGCTTCAAGATCGCTCACTCGCTCGCTAGCGGCTCGGGGGCCTTCGGGGTTTCGAGGACGACCTCGGTGAGGGTGCCGCGGCTCATGATCTCGCGACCTTTTCCGCCGCGTGACGTCTTTTCGTAGCGGCCGGTGTTGATCCGCTGCTCGCCGCCCATGCTCGACTTCACGGTCAAGGTGTCGCGATCGTCGCGCGCGACCTTGATCGCGAGCAGCTTGTCGTCGTCGGCGAGCGACACGAGGGAGACGCCCTTGCCGGCGGCGGCGAGGTACTTCACCTCCGACACGTCGCAGAGGAGAGCGCGCCGCTTCACGGTGACGCAGATCACGGTCTCGCGACCGTTCACGAGCTCGGCGCCCACGATCTCCGCGCCCTCGGCGAGGCGCGCGTATTTGCGCCCGCTGCGGGTGCTCGGCTCGACGAACGACTCGAGGCCGAAGGTGAGGCCGCTGCCGTCGGACGTGGCGGCGAGGCCGTACGTCTCGGGGAAGTGGGTCTCGTCGCCCTTGAGGCTGCCGGTCACGCGCGGATCGAGCGAGTAGGCGGCGACGATCGACTCGCCGTCCTTCAGCTTGAAGAGCTTCTGAATCGGCTCGCCGTAGCCGGTGGTGGCCGGCACGTCGACGAAGCGGCACGTGTAGGCGGTGCCGTAGCTCGAGAAAAACACCACGCTCGCGCGGGTGGAGCCCGCGACGACGGAGAGCACCTGATCGCCCTCGCGGACGCGCGACGCTCCCGGATCTTTGATCTCGCGCTGACGCTTGACCCAGCCGTCGCGGGTGAGAAGAACGTGGTTGTCCTCCGCGACGATGAGATCTTCTTCCGAGAAGGTGGGCTCGTCGCCGACCGCCTCGATGAGGGTGCGGCGTTTTCCGGCGGGCCCGAACGAGCCGGAGAGCTTGGTGAGCTCTTCGCGGACGATGCCCCAGATGCCCTTCGAGCCCTCTTCCGCGAGCAGCTTTTTGATGTCGCCGGCGCGTTTTTTACGGTCCTTGAGCTCGTTGGTGATGACCAAGATCTCGAGGCGCGCGAGGCGGTAGAGGCGAAGCTCCAGGATGGCGTCGGTCTGCTCGTCGTCGAGCTTGAACTTCGCCATGATCTTCTTCTTGGAGTCTTCGCGGCCCTCGGAGGCGCGGATGATCTTCAAGATTTGATCGAGGGCATCGAAGACGGTCGCGAAGCCCTGGAGGATGTGCATCCGCCGGTTGATGTCGCCGAGCTCGTGCTCGAGGCGCTTCGTGACCACCTCGAGGCGGAACGTGAGGAAGTGCCAGAGGATCGACTTCAGATCGAGGCGCTCGGGGCGGCCCACGTCCGGGTTCTCGGTCGGCACGAGGCACGTCAGGTTCACCGCGAAGGTGGTCTGCAGCGGCGTGTTCTTGAAGAGGTACGCGAGCACCTTCTGGACGTCGGCGTCCTTCTTGATCTCGAGCTCGATCCGAACGTCGTCGGACGACACGTCCTTCACGTCGAGGAGGAGCGGCATCTTGCGCCCGAGCACCACGTCGGCGATGCGCTCGACCAAGGTGGCCTTGTTCGTCGCGTAGGGGATGCTCGTGATGAAGAGCTTGCGCCCCGTCTTCGTCTCGCCGCCGAGCTCCCACGTGGCGCGCACCTTGATGCCGCCTTGGCCCGTCTCGTAGACCTGCTTGATCTCCTCGGGGCTCGAGACGATCTGGCCGCCGGTGGGAAAATCGGGTCCTTTGATGGTGCGGGCGAGCTCGCGCGCCGAGAGCTGCTTGCCGTCGAGGAGCGCGTCGAGGAGGCGAATCGAAGCGGCGCACACCTCTTCTGGGTTGTGCGGCGGGATGTTCGTCGCCATGCCGACGGCGATGCCGGTCGCGCCGTTGACGAGCATGTTCGGGAGGCGCGAGGGGAGCACCACCGGCTCCGATTTCGTGCCGTCGTAGTTCGGCCGAAAGTGAACCGTGCCCTGGCTCAGCGAGTCGAGCAGCTCCGGCGCGATGCGATCGAGGCGGCACTCGGTGTAGCGCATGGCGGCGGCCGGATCGCCGTCGAGGGAGCCGAAGTTGCCGGAGCCCTCCACGAGCGGAACACGCATCGCGAACGGCTGCGCGAGGCGCACGAGGGCGTCGTAAATCGACGAGTCGCCATGGGGGTGATACCCGCCAATGACGTCGCCGACGACGGCCGCGCACTTCTTGAGCTTCGCGTCGGCGCGGGTGCCGCTCTGCCACATCACGTAGAGGATGCGGCGCTGCACCGGCTTCAAGCCGTCGCGCACGTCCGGGAGGGCGCGGCTCGTGATGACCGAGAGCGCGTAGTTGAGGTACCGCTCCTGAGCGAGGTCGTGGAGAGGGATGATCTCCTCGGGGCGTACCGGAACGTCCGTTCCGTCGCCGCTGCCCTTCCTCTTGCGGGGAGGGGCGCCCTTCGCCGTGGCGTTCTTCGTGTTCGATTTCTTCTGTGCCAAGGAAAACCCGAGGATTTAGCGAATTTCGGGGACCCTACATCAGAACGGGCACACGGCGTCAAGTTCCGCGCCAACCTGGCACCGTTGACGCGGGGGCGGGGGAGGATGTTCAGCACCCGGGAAGGGGCAAAACGTGGGCGGCCGTGGAATGGCGCGAGCGTCGCAAAAAAGAGCGCGACGGGTGATCCGTTCTCGCCCGCGCGCCCACGAGCTTGGTGCAGGCGCGACCCGGCGGCGCCCACGCGTGTTTCGAACGAGATGACGAGGTAACATTCAAGAACAATTCAACATTTTTTGGTGAACGGCGAACCGTTCAGGACCATCCAACGTGCAGTTGCGTCCCCGCGCGAGGGACCGTTTACTGAACCATCGAGGACCGATGGCGACCTGCCCGACCTGCTGGACGAAATACGACGACACCAAAGAGACGTGCGACGACGACGGCGAGACGCTCGTCCCGGACGCGGTGTTCGCGCACGCCGAAGCTGCGGTCGCGCCCGGTACGATGATCGGGGAGTACAAGGTCGAGTACAAAATCGGCGAGGGCGCGTTCGGCCAAGTGTTCCGTGCGGTCCACCCGATGATCGGCAAGCACGCCGCGATCAAAGTCCTCGGTCGCGCGCTCTCGTACGATCCGCAGATGGTCTCGCGCTTCATCGCCGAGGCGCGCGCGGTAAACCAAATCCGCCACAAGAACATCATCGACGTCTTCGGCTTCGGCGCGCTCCCAGACGGCCGCCAGTGGTACGCGATGGAGCTCCTCGAAGGGATGACCTTCGACGCCTACTTGAAGCGCCGCGAGTATCTCTCGATCGCGGAGGCGGTGCCCATCCTGCGCGGCATCGCGCGCGCCCTCGACGCCGCCCACGCCAAGGGAATCTTCCACCGCGACCTCAAGCCCGAGAACGTGTTCCTCGTCGAAAACGAGGACGGACCGCCGGAGCCCAAGCTGCTCGATTTCGGGATCGCCAAGCTCTCGAAGAAGGGCTCCTCGAGCCACAAAACGGCCACCGGCGCGGCGATGGGCACGCCCTACTACATGTCTCCCGAGCAGTGCCGCGGCCACGAGATCGACGCGCGCACCGACGTGTATGCGTTCGGCGTGATGGCCTTCGAGATCCTCACCGGCTCGTTGCCGTACCAGAGCGAGAACGCGCTCGAGCTGCTCCTCCTCCACCTCAACGAGCCGGTGCCTCGCGCGTCGCTGCGGAGGCCCGAGCTCGGGCCCGCGTTCGACGACGTGTTCGCGCGGCTCATGGCGAAGGAAAAAGACCAACGCCCCGAGACCGCCTCCGCGGCGCTCGAGCAGCTCGCGGCGGCGGGGGGAATCACGGTGAATCGCTCCGGTGGCGCGAGGGTCGTCCTCGACGGTCCGACCCGCTCCGGCGCGAGCGCTGCCGCCGTCAACGCCGCGACCATGCCCGCGCCGTCCTCCCCGTCGCTCGACTCGTCAACCACGCAAGTGGTCTCGTCGCCCGTCGCCGCGGGCTCCTCGCCGTCGCTCGCGACGTCGGCGTCGGCGTCGCCCTCGCAGACGCTAGGCGCCCAAGCGACCGACGTACGCGCACCGGCGCGCATCACGGGTCGCACGTATGCCGCGGTCGCCGCGGTCGCGGTCCTCGTCGGTGCGATCGGGGTCGTCGTCGTGCGCCCATGGGTGAGCGCGTCGCGGCCACCGCCGCTCACGTCGGCTGCGCCGATCGTGTCTTCGGCCGCGCAAACCACGGCCGCCCCCACGCCGTCGATCGCGCCGAAGACGACGGTGGCCATCACGCTCTCCGGCGTTCCGGACGACGCGCAAATCTCGCTAGGCGAAAATAGCCTCGGGAAGGGTCCTGGCCCGCACGTGATCCCGAAGGGCGGCCCGACGGTCGTGCTTTCGGTCGTCGCGAAGGGAATGAAGCCGACCACGGTGAACGTCGATCCGAGCGCCGACACGACCGTGCTCGTGCGCCTCGAGAAGGGGCAGGGGCCTAGCGCCGGCCAAGTGGGCCCGAGCACCAGGCCCACCGGCAAGCCCACAGGGCCGATCTCGAAGGACATCGCGGTGCCCGATTTCAAGTAGCTTCGTGGTCTTTGCGCTGGTCACGACGAGACGAGAGGGGATGAAGAATTGAGCCCGAGAAGCCTGCGGTTGGTCTGCGCGGCGGTCGCCGTATGTCTCGCGGCGAGCTGCGCCGAGCTCACCGAAATCGGGGCAGACGTCTGCGGAAATGGGGTCGCGGAGGTCGGCGAGGATTGTGACGACGTCGCCGGTCGTCTCCCGAAACAAGGTCAAACCGACGCCTCCACGGCGTGCCTTGGCCGCGGCTCGGTAAACCAGTGTCGCTATGGGTGCGTCTCGTCGAAAGACTGCCCGACGGGCTGGGGGTGCAACCTCGAACAAGGAACCTGTGCCGCGCCGACAGGCACGTTCACCCCCCTCGAGCCGGTCGACAAGAACGGCGCGGTGCGGCTCGTCGCGGGCGACTTCGACGGCGACGGACGCACCGATTTGGTGCTCTCGCAGCCGAGCGGGCTCGATGGAAACTCCCTCGCCTCGGCCTATTTTTATACGAGCGGGATGCGCATTCGCGAGCGGGTCGCGCTGCCGATCTCGCTCGGCGTGACCGCGTCGATCCCGTCGTCCGTCACGACCAAAGCCCTCGCCGCGGTCGGCAGCGCGAGCGCAAGCGCGACAGCGGCCGACGCGGGTGAGAGCGCGTTTCCGATCTCGGACCTCACGTTCGCCTCCGCGTTCGGGCTCGGGATTTTGCGCGGCTCGGCCGACCGCCCGTTCGTCCCCGAGCTCTTTCCGTATCTCTCGCTCTCGTTCGGGCTCCCGGATCAAAAGGCGTCTCAGATCATCGCGATCCCGAAGCCTCCGCGGGACGGATCACTCCGCGGGCAGGTTGGATATTTCCTCACCGTGAAGCTCGGAAACCAAACCGCCCTCGTCCCGTTCGAGCTCAATGGTGCCCCGCGCTTCGACCCCGCGATCACCACCGCCGGGAACCCTCAGGACGTGCGCTTCCTCGTCGCCCCCGGAGGCGAGGCGCTCTGCTTCCGCGGCGACGGCTGCGCCCAGGCGCTGGTCTGGTCGAAGACCCCGCAGAACCGCGACCTTCTCATCGTCGACGCACCCCCGAACGTGCAGCGCAACCCGCCGAAGTTTACGGTCGAGCCGGGCATCGACGCGGTCGGGGTGGGCGACATCGACGGCGACGCGATCCCGGACGTGGTGATCGGCCCGAAGGTGGGCGCAGGCGCGCAAAAAGAGGCGTTTTGCCCCTTCGTTCTCTACGGAAACAAGCTTCGCGCAGGCAACGCGCCGCTCGAGCGACTCGCCGGAAACTGCGTCGGCGAGCCCTTCGTAGGGCTCGTCGATCTCAACGGGGACGGCCTCGCCGACTTCGTCTACGGATCGAGCATCCACGTCACCTCACGCGCCGACGGCGGCGCACAGATCACGCGCGCCGAGGCGTACCGACGCTCGTCGTCTTCGTGGAGCCAGCTCGAGGTCGGCGACTTCGACGGCGACGGCAGGGTCGACGCGATCTTGGCGGTGCAAGGCCAGAGCGGCCTCGACGTGGTCCGCGGCGGCACGGGCGAGATGCGCGTGCTCTCGGTTCCCACCCCGGAGCCGGTCGACGTGATCACGTCGGGGTACTTCGACGCGGACCGCATGCTCGACGTCGCGTACACGACGAAGCTCGTGCGCACCGAGCGCAACCAAGAGGCGTCCGCCTACATCGTGTTCGGCGGGCCGGAGAACCAAACCACGCCCGTAGGCACGAAGAACGTGTCGCAGCTCGTGAACCTGCGCCGCCCGATCCCCGAGAAATTCCTGCCCGATACGGATTTTCTCGGCCTCGTTCAAGACACCGAGGTGGTGCCGGCGCGCGGTCAGAAAGATCCAAAGTCCACCCCGCAGGCCATCTTGTTCACTTCGTACGTGCCGCAGGGGCGCGCCGCGGTATCGATCCTTCGCCGCACGCGGAACGACAACGCGGTGGCTGGCCGTGCGCAGGCGTTCGGAAGCTTTACGGGAGAGGGGAGCCTCGACGCGGTTCAAGTCGCGCTCACCGACAGGGCCGACTGCACCCAGGGCGCGACGATTCAAACCGTGCAAGGTGTGCTCACCCCGCCAATCCTGACGAACTTCGGCGAGATCGGGTCGGCGCCCGTCGGGTACGGGCCTCAGTTGCCGATCGCGCTCGTCGCTGGGAAGACCGGGACGACCGACGAGGCGTTCTTCGTCACGGTGCGCGATGGTCAGCTCGTCGTGTTTCGCGCGCGGCGACGCCCGCCGTTGTTCGTCCTCGAGCCGCAAGAGATTTACCGCGCTCCCTACGCTCCTGCGAGCGGCGGCGCGTGTCCGGTGCCGAACCCGCGCGAGGACGCCCTCTTCCCGCACGAGAAGCTCGCCCTCCTCGACCTCGACGACGACGGCGATCTCGACCTCGTCTTCAGCGACGGCGGTCGGCTCGCGCTCGCGGGTCAGTCGGACCAAAAGCCCGGCCTCATGTTCGCGCTCGTGAACGACGGCAACGGCGGCTTCGCCCCGATCGCCGCGCCGAACCTCGTCGGTCGTAGCTTCACCAAGGTGCGCCTCGGCGCGAAGGGCAGCGCGCTCGCCGTGCTCTCCCCGGACGCGATCTCCTTTTACCAAGTGCGCGACGGAGCGTTGGCGCGGATCGACGGGATCGACTTCAAGCCGAAAAAAGAAGCCGCGCGCGCGCTCGAAGCGGGCGACTTCGACGGCGACGGAGTGGACGATCTCGCCGTCCTGTCCGCCGGCACGCTCCAGATCTACCGTGGCATAGCGCGCGGCGCCGGGGCCGTGAACGAAGGAGGTGCCGATTGAACGCGCGCAGCCATCGACGTCTAGCGGCGTGCGTCCTCGTGGCCGCGCTCGGGCTCGCTCCTGGCCTCGCGAGCGGCCAGCAAGCCAACGTCGAGCAAGCGAAGACACAGTTCACCCTCGGGGCGCAGGCGTACACCGCGGCGAAGTACGACGTCGCCGTCACCGCGTTCGACGAGGCATATCGGCTCCTCCCGCGGCCGGAGATCCTGTTCTCCCTCGCGCAGGCCGAGAAGAAACAGTGCGTAGCCGTTAAAGATGCGAATTTGCTAAAAAAAGCGCTCGCTCACTACCGCCAGTACTACGCGCTCGATCTGCCCCAGAACAGCCGCAAGACGGAGGCGGTCGAGTCGATCCAGTACCTCGAGCAGCTCGCGAGCCAAGCCGAGTACGGAGGCGGGCAGGCCCCAGCGACGGCGAAGGGCCCTACGAAGCTCGCCGTGTTCTCGACCGCCGACGGCGCCCACGTCTACGTCGACGGGCGCAGCCAAGGTGACGTCCCGTTCGTAGGGCCGGTCGCTCCTGGCCGCCACACGGTGCTCGTGCGCCTCGAGGGGTTCACCGACGCCACCCGCGACGTGATCGTTCCGGAGGGCACCACCCAGACGATCCCGATGCCGCTCTCGGAGCGCGCCGTCGGCGTCGCGTTCGACACCGCGATAGGCGCCGATGTCTACGTCGATGGTCGTTTCGTGGGCCGCACTCCGCTCCCGGTCGAAGGCGCGCCGCTCTCGCCGGGGAACCACGTCGTGGTCGTCGTGAAGAACGGAAAACGCCTCGCGACGAAGGACATCAAGGTCGAGCGCAACCGCCCGATCGTGGTGCGGATGCCGCTCGAGACCAGCACGCAGCGGGTCGGCGCCTACGCCGTCGGCGCGGTCGGCATCGCGGCGCTCGTGGGCGCGGGCGCCTTCTATTTCGTGGCCGCCGCGGAGCAGAGCCGTGCGCAGAGCAGGTCCGAGAGGATCCCCCAAGGTACCCTCGACGCCGATGGTCTCCGCCAATACACGCAGGCGGTCGCCAACCGCGATGCGTTCCGGGCCTCGGGCACGATCACGGGCATCGCGGGGCTCGCCGTGCTCACGGGCGCGGTGCTCCTCTACGTGGTCGACACCCCCGATCCAAAGAGCGTCCCCGTTCGCTCCACCGACGAGCCCAAAGCGAAGCCAAAGGGAGACTTCGAGGTCTCGGTCGCGCCTTCGTTCGGCCCGTTCAACGGCGCCTTCCTCACCGGCACGTTCTGACCGAACGCCCGCGGCTCGGGTTGAACGGCCGTCGTTCGCGTACCGAGTCGCCTACGCCGACGAGAGCGATCTCGCCAGCGTAGGCACCCACGATTTCGGCGCTTTACACGAACGACGGTGGTCGCGCGTGCTCGAGGGCGAGCTTCACGGCGTCGTCGAGCGCCACCTCGGATTGACCGTCACTCTCGCCGAAACGAAGCGTCACGCTCTGTCGCTCGACCTCGCGTTTGCCGAGGACGAAGACGAGCGGAACGCCATCTTCGTGCACCATCGCGATGCGCTTCGCGAGGGTGCCCTCGGAGAGCATGTCCACACGCAGCCCCGCTTTTTGAAGCTCCGCGTGCACCCGTGCGCCGTAGTCGCTCTGTGCCTCCGAGACCGGGAGCACCACCGCTTGCAGCGGCGCGATCCAGGCGGGCAGCTTCTCGCCGTGCTCCTCGAGGAAGATCCCCAAGAAGCGCTCGAGGCTGCCGAAGAGGGCGCGGTGGAGCATCACCGGGGTGCGGCGCTTTCCGTCCACATCGACGTACGCGAGGCCGAAGCTCTCCGGCATCACGAGATCGACCTGGATGGTGCCGCACTGCCAGCGTCTTCCTTGGCGATCGAGGAGGGAAAACTCGAGCTTCGGACCGTAAAATGCGCCTTGCCCGGGCTGCTCCTCGTAGGCGATCCCGAGCCGATCGAGCACGCGAAGCAAGAGGGCCTCCGCGCGATCCCAGCGGTCGTCGTCGCCCGCGCGATCCTTCGGCCGTGACGAGAACGCGACCCCGAGCCCGTGATCGAAGCCGAACGCGCGATAGAACGGCTCGACCCCGCGGCAGAAGCGCTCCACCTCCGCCTCGGCGTCGTCGAGGGCGCAGATCACGTGCCCGTCGTCCTGGGTAAATTGGCGCGCGCGGAGGAGGCCGTGGAGCGTTCCGGAGGCCTCGTCGCGGTGCACTTGCCCGAGCTCGAAATAGCGGAGCGGGAGCTCTTTGTACGAGGGCGGACGACGGAGCGCGACGAACAGGTGCCCCGGGCAGCTCACCGGCTTGATGGCCGCGTCGAGGGAGCCGTCTTGGAGGCGGAACATGCCGTCGAAGAAGTGCGTCCAGTGCCCGCTCGCCTCCCACACGGGGCGCCGCATGATCTGCGGAGTCTTCACTTCTTCGTAGCCGTGGGCGCGCACCTGGGCGCGAACGGCCTCTTCGAGCGCGTGGTACATCACGTACCCGCGGGGGTGCCAAAAGACCATCCCGGGGGCCTCCTCGCGGAAGCTGAAGAGGTCGAGGCGCTTGCCCAAATTTCGGTGATCGCGTGGGTCGTTCATGGCGGGTTCTCCTTCGGTTTTCGAGAGAGCCCGGGAGCGAGATCCGCAGTCGAGATGCACCCACCATGGATGCCGCCTCTGCCGTGGTCCTCGGGACCGGGCGGGCGGAATCGGTGGGAAACTGTGCTCTTTTACACGCGCTTCGAGCACACCACGACCGAACCGCCCTCGCGGGTCTCGGTAGTCGTGGTGGTCGTGACGACGTGACGAAGCACGAGAGAGGTTTACGACGCGACGAGCCGACGCGCAACCCGGCCCCTCGGCGTGGTGCGAGGAGGGGAGGGCGCGAAGCGTAGTTGGCGGGAGGCGGGAGGCGGAAGCGGAAGCGCAGAGGCCAGAAGCGGGAGGCCAGAAGCGAGGCGCGTGCGACGCCTGCGTCGGGTGATGGAACGCCGCGCGGGCCAGGGGAAGAACCCGAGGCCCGCGAGGAGGTGCGTCGGCACGAGGCCGTCAGAGCGCGCGAATCAGAACTGGTGCGCTTCGGTCGAGTCCTCGAGGGCGAGGGTCGAGGCCTTGCCGCCGGAGATGACCTCCGCGACCTGATCGAAGTAACCGGTGCCCACTTCGCGCTGGTGGCGGGTGGCGGTGTAGCCGTCCTTCTCCGAGGCGAACTCGCGCTCCTGGAACTCGCTGTAGGCCTCCATCCCGCGCGCCTTGTAGTCCTTCGCGAGGGTGAACACGCCGTGGTTGAGCGAGTGGAAGCCGGCGAGGGTGACGAACTGGAATTTGTAGCCCATCGCGCCGAGCTCGACCTGGAACTTCTTGATCGTCGCGTCGTCGAGGTTCTTCTTCCAGTTGAACGACGGCGAGCAGTTGTACGCGAGCATTTTCTTGGGGAACTTCGCGTGGATACCCTCGGCGAACTGCTTCGCTTGGGCGAGATCCGGGGTCGACGTCTCGCACCAGACGAGGTCGGCGTAGGGCGCGTAGGCGAGGCCGCGCGCGATGGCGGTCTCGACGCCGGCTTTGATCTTGTAGAAGCCCTCGCCGGTGCGCTCGCCCTTGAGGATGAACGGGTGGTCGCGCTCGTCGACGTCGCTCGTGAGGAGCTTCGCGCTGTCGGCGTCGGTGCGCGCGACGAGCACGGTGGGGACGTCCATCACGTCGGCCGCGAGGCGGGCGGCGACGAGGGTGCGGATGAACTGGCTCGTGGGGACGAGCACCTTGCCGCCCATGTGGCCGCACTTCTTCTCGCTCGCGAGCTGGTCCTCGAAGTGAACGCCAGCGGCGCCCGATTCGATCATGTTCTTCATGAGCTCGAACGCGTTGAGCGGGCCACCGAAGCCGGCCTCGGCGTCGGCCATGATCGGGAGGAACCAATCGTGGAGGCGTTTGCCCTCGGCGTGCTCGATTTGGTCGGCGCGCTGAAGTGCCTGGTTGATGCGCTTGACCACCGCGGGGACCGAGTCGACGGGGTAGAGGCTCTGGTCCGGGTACATGTTGCCGGACGTGTTCGCGTCGGCGGCGACTTGCCAACCCGAGAGGTAGATCGCCTTGAGACCGGCGCGCACGTGCTGCACCGCCATGTTGCCGGTGAGCGCGCCGAGGGCGGCGACGAAGGGCTCGTCGTGGAGGAGCTGCCAGAGGCGCTTCGCACCGAGGTTCGCGAGGGTGTGCTCGATCTTGACCGAGCCACGGAGCTTCTGGACGTCGGCCTGCGAGTAGGGGCGGACGATGCCTTCGAAGCGCTGGGCGAGGGCGTCACTCTGGGTCACTGCGGTCATCGGGAGTCTCCTTCGGGTATTTGGTAATGCTCTGGAACTGTTGAAAAATCAGGCGCCCTGGGCGACGACGGCGTCGTAGGCGGAGAGGGTGAGGAACTCCTCGAACGTGGGCTCGGTGGAGAGCCTCTCGAAGAGGGCGCGGGCCTCCGGGAACTTGCCGCCATCGAAGCGCGCGTCGCCCACTTCGGCGCGGATGCGCGCGAGCTCTTCGTCCAAGATCGTGGCGAGGCGCGCCTTGGTGACGATCGAGCCGTCGTCGAGCTTCGCCTCGTGGCGGATCTCTTGCCACACTTGGGCGCGCGAGATCTCGGCCGTCGCGGCGTCTTCCATGAGGTTGTACAGCGGCACGCAGCCTTGGCCGCGGAGCCACGCTTCGACGTATTGCACGCCGACACGCACGTTGTGGCGGAGGCCCTCTTCGGTGCGCGTGCCCTCCGGAATGCCGAGGAGATCCGTCGCGCTCACCGAGACGTCCTCGCGCTTCTTCTCGAGCTGGTTCTTCGCGGGCATGTGCTCGTCGAACACGGAGAGCGCGACCGCGACGAGGGCAGGGTGCGCGACCCACGTGCCGTCGTGGCCGTTCTTCACCTCGCGGAGCTTGTCGGCGCGCACCTTGTCGAGGGCGGCCTGGTTCTTCGCGTCGTCGCCCTTGATCGGGATTTGCGCCGCCATCCCGCCCATCGCGTGCACGCCGCGCTTGTGGCACGTCTGGATGAGGAGCTCCGAGTAAGCGCGGAGAAAGCCCTTGTCCATCGTGACTTGTGCGCGATCGGGGAGGAGCGCGGCGGGATCGTGGGCGCGCTTCTTGATGAACGAGAAGATGTAGTCCCAGCGACCGCAGTTGAGGCCGGCCGAGTGCTCGCGCAGCTCGTGGAGGATCTCGTCCATCTCGAACGCGGCGGGCAACGTCTCGATCAGCACGGTGGCCTTGATCGACCCGCGGGGGACACCGAGCGCCTTCTGCGCGTGCACGAACACGTCGTTCCAGAGGCGCGCCTCGAGGTGGCTCTCGAGCTTCGGCAGGTAAAAATACGGGCCCGTGCCGCGCGAGAGCAGCTCCTTCGCGTTGTGGAAGAAGAAGAGCCCGAAGTCGAAGAGGCTACCGGGGCACGCGACGCCGTCGATCGTGACGTGCTTCTCGTCGAGGTGGAGACCGCGCGGACGAACGAAGAGGACCGCGGTCTTCTCCGCGAGCGCGTAGCTCTTGCCGTTTGCCTCGAACGTGATGGTGCGGCGGACCGCGTCGAAGAGGTTCTTCTGGCCCTCGATCTGGTTTTCCCAGGTCGGGCAGGTCGCGTCCTCGAAGTCGGCCATGAACACGCGCGCGCCGGAGTTGAGCGCGTTGATGACCATCTTGCGATCGACCGGGCCCGTGATCTCGGTGCGCCGATCGAGGATGTCGTCCGGGGTGCTCGCGCACGTCCAGTCGCCTTGGCGGACGTGCGCGGTCTCACGGAGGAAGTCGAAGCTCTCGCCGCTCTCGAGGCGCGCGCGACGTGCGGCGCGGGCAGTGAGGCGCTCTTGGATCCGCGGCCCGAACGTGCGCGCGAGATCGGCCACGAACGCGAGCGCCTCGCCGCCGAGCACGAAGCCCGCGGAGGGCGTGGCCGGGGCCGTGATGACGACGCCCGGAGGCATAGGCGGGAGGGGAAGGGAGAGGTCGTTTTCCTTGGACATGGGCTCTCTCGGTTCTCCGCGTCAACGCGTCGTCGATGACGCCCGTTGACAATGCGGTCAATTCTGTCACTCGTCAATGAACGATGTTGCGAAGGCTAGAAACCAACGTATACAACTGTCAATGACAGCGTGTCATTCTGTAAATCTGTAAACTTCGGTGTCGAATCGGGGCGATTTCATGGCAAAGCTAACGCAATCCGGCAAGGGCGCGGCGGCGAGGAGGCCAAGCAAGGCCGACAAGGGGCCGATGTTCGGCGCGAAGGTCCGCGGCCACCGGCGTTCGAAGGACATGAGCCAGGTCGATTTGGCCGACCGGCTCGGCGTCTCCGCGAGCTACCTGAACCTCATCGAGAACAACCGGCGCCCGCTCCCCGCGCCGCTCCTCATCAAGCTCGCGCAGATCTTCGACCTCGATCTCGCGGCGTTCGCGACCGACGAGGACGCGCGGATGGTGGCCGACCTGACCGAGGCGTTCGCCGATCCGCTCTTCGAGGACGAGGACATCACGTCGGTCGACGTCCGCGAAATGGCGAACGCGAGCCCGTCGGCGTCGCGCGCTGTGCTCTCGCTTTACAAGGCCTACCAAGCGGCGCGCACCGCGGCAGACAACCTCTCGTCCAAGCTCGCCGGCGGGGAAGACATGGGCACCGTCGATCGCTCGCACCTACCGACGGAAGAAGTGTCCGATTTCATCCAGCGCACGTGGAACTTCGTGCCCGAGCTCGAGGCCGGCGCGGAGAAGCTCTGGGCCGACGCGAAGCTCACGACCGAAGATCTCTACCCGGGCCTCCTCCGCTACCTCGAGCGCGAGCACGGCATTTCGGTGCAGATTGCACGTTCTGGCTCGGAGCGCGGGATTTTGCGGCGGTTCGACGCCGAGAAGAAGGTCCTCGTGCTGTCCGAGCTGCTCCCCACCCGCACCCGCACGTTTCAAGTGGCGCACCAAGTGGGGCTCCTCACCCAGCGCGAATTGCTCGAGCGCCTCGTCGTCGACGGGCGGCTCACGACGCACGAGAGCCGCGCCCTCGCGCGGGTGTCGCTCGCGAACTATTTCGCCGGCGCGGTGCTCATGCCGTACGACGCGTTCATGTCGGCGTGCCGCGAGGAGCGCTACGACCTCGACGTCATCGGGCGACGGTTCAAGGTCGGCTTCGAGCAGGTCTGCCACCGGGTGACCACCCTCCGTCGCCCGGGCAACGAGGGGATCCCGTTCCACATGATCCGCATCGACGTCGCGGGGAACATTTCGAAGCGCTTCTCCGCGTCCGGGATTCGCTTCGCGCGCTTCTCCGGGGCGTGCCCGCGGTGGAACATTTTTAGCGCGTTCCTCACGCCGGGCATGATCCGTATCCAGATGTCGCGGATGCCGGACGGCTCGTCGTTCTTCTGCCTCGCGCGCACGGTCCAGAAAGACTCGTTCGGTTACCACGCCCAAAAGCCGGTCCAGGCGATCGGCCTCGGGTGCCGCGCCGAGCTCGCGAAGGAGCTTATTTACTCGGACGGAATCGACCTGGGGAACCCGGACATCTGCATCCCGGTCGGCGTCACGTGCCGGCTCTGCGAGCGCACCGATTGCGAGCAGCGGGCGTTTCCTTCGCTGAAGCACCCGCTCACCATCGTGGACGACGTGCACCGCGCCACGCCGTACGCGCCCGCGCCCGCGTCGTCGTCCGACGTGCCGACCAGGTGAGGCCCTTTCGTTCGCGCCGGTTCGCCTCTACCGTGCGCGCGTGGAGCCGGAGTCACTCATCCAGAAATACGAGACCGAGGTCGCGCGCCTCGTCGCGTTGAAGGCGACGCTCGGGGTCGAGGAGGGGCGCCTCAAGTTTCTCCCCCTCGTGGGCCTCGTCGTCGGGATCGCGGTCGGGGCGCTCACGAAGCCAGCGTACGGGCTCCTCCCGCTCGCGCTCAGCGTGGTCACGGTCGGCACCGGGCTCTATCTCACCCGCGTCCACCGAATGGAGCGCGACTACAACCTTGCTCGCGCGAAGAAAGAGCTCGCGCGGCTCAAGGCAGAAGCGAAAGCCATCGGCGGCACGACGGGGACGCGCGCATCCGCACCGTCACCGTCACCGTCACCCTCGTCCGCGTCGCCCGAGGCGCATGCCGGCGCCGAGGTCGCCAGCGTCGACGCGAAGGGCTCCGAGGGCTAGAGCCCCGAGGCGCTCGAATTTACGGCATTTTGCGCCGTCGCGGCGGCCCCCTGCCTTAGAACGCACGCGCACCTGTGCTTCGCGCTTGCAAGACGAGGCCGGGGATATTCTAGTGGGGGAAATGGACGAGGTCGTCGCGCGATCGCCCGCGGCACGGGTGGCCAAGTGGCTCGTGGAAAAGGGCAGGGCTCCGGAAGCCGTGTCGCTTTTGAGCGTGCGTGCGGCCATTGGCTCGAACGACAAAGAGGCGCAAGAGCTCTTGGCGGAGGCGCTCCGCATCGACCCCGCGTCGCCGTTGGCGAAGCTCGCGTTCGAGCGCATGGAAGGCATCCAAGCCGGCGATCACGAGCCGCTCGAGCAGGCCATCCGCGTCTGGACGAACGAGGAGATCGCCCGCCTCGAGCGCGAGATCGCGAAGCCAGCGTTCCGTCGTGCGCAGGTCGGCTTCAACAACAACGTGAAGTACAAGGGCCTCGTCTTCCATATCCAAACGGAAGACTCGGGCCTCGACAAGCCACACATCATCACGCACCTCTTCGCCGACGGCGGCCGCGTCATCAAGAGCCACAAGCGCTCCTACGCGCCGCACGTCACGCGCGACGACATCGCTCCTTTCGTGCGCGCCCTCATGAAGGGCCAGCACATGGAAATGGCTATTTTCCTGCGCACCGGTCGCTTCGACCCGGTGATCGAGGGGAAGGCCATCGGCGGCATGGAGCTGCTCGAGCACGAGCCCGAGGTCGAGGTCCAAAAGCTCGCCGCGAAGGACGCGAAGAAGCCGCCGCCCGCGCCCGCGCCCGCAAAGCTCACCGTCACCCAGTCTCCCGCGTCGAAGGCCCCGCCGCTTCCCCCCGAAGCCCGCAAGGTGCCTCAGCCGGTCAGCCCCTCGGCGCCGCCCGCGCCCGTGCCCGCGTCGCAAAAGCCGAAGCCCACGGTTCGCCTCCGCGTGATTCGTGGGCCGCAGGGCCCGAAGGTCTACGAAGGCACCTCGCGCGAGGTCATCCTCGGTCGCGCCGGGGAGATCCCGCTTCACGGCGATCCGTTCTGCCATCCGCGCGAGGCGCTTCTCCGCATCGACGGCCCCAATGTCTTCTTGAGCGATCTCGAGAGCGGCAACGGCGTGTTCCTACGCGTGCGAAGGCCGGTCGAGCTCGAGCCGGGCGACCACTTCATGGTCGGCGATCAGGTCCTCACGATCGAAAAGAACCCCAAGCCCGACGACGGCCCCGCGGACGGCCCGACCTACTTCTACTCGTCGCCCAAGTGGCCGTCTTCGTTCAGGATCGTGCAGGTCTTCGAGGGCGGCGGCAAGGGCGCGTGCGTGCTCGCGCGCGGCACCACGATGCAGCTCGGCCGCGAGCTCGGCGACTTCGTGTTCCCCAACGATCCGCTCGTGGGCGAGCCTCACTGCTTGGTCGAAGAGCAGGCGGGGGCGATCTTGCTGACCGACTTGGGCTCGGCGTCCGGCGTGTTCGTGCGAATCAAGGGCGACGAGCAGGTGGTCCCCGGCGACGAAATCGTCGTGGGGCGGACCCGCCTCATCCTCGAATCCTAAGCATAGACGGGCCGCTCTCGGGCGATACCGGCGCGCTGCCGTCGTCGGCCGTGCTCATGTACAGGAGTACATTCCGCGCGGCCTCCTAGGCAGCGCTTGGTCTCGCCCGAGATCGCCCCGCCTATGGGGACGTCGATTTGTGGGAGAGAAAAGTGTGGGGGCGGGGCGCTTCGCTCCCGCGGGCGCGGGGGGCGGGGCGCTTCGCTCCCGCGGGCGCGGGGCGCGGGGCGCTTTGTTCGCGGGCGGAGGGGCGTGGTAGAGGTGCGCGGAGGAGCACGAAATATGGCTGGCCGTTATGGAATGTCGTTCGCGAAGGGGCTCATCGAGAAGGGGGACTACGATGAGGCCGTCGACGCCGCTACGAAGGAGATCGAGGGGGGTCAGAAGGGGCCCGAGCCTTGGTTCGACCGCGGGACGGCGTACGAGCTGCTCGAGAGGTACCCCGAGGCGGTGAGCGACTTCGAAGCCGCGCTTCGCATCAACGCGGCGGAAAAAGAGCTCGATCCGTTCGCGCTCGATGACGCGTATTTCTCGGCTCTCGTGTCGGCCGCGAAGGCCGAGACGAACGTCGCGAACGCCGTCGCCCTCGTCGCGCGGTACCGCACGACGTTGCCCGAGGGGGAACACGTGGAAGAGAGCGTCACCTGGGAAAAAAGGCTGCGCGGAGAGCTCCCGAGCATCCTCGACAAAACCAAAGGCGTCGCCGGCTGACACGCGACACGGGCTCTCGCGCCACGAGTTGGCGCGGAGCCCTTGGGGCGGCTCAGGTGGTCGCGCGGCGGGCTTTGAGCCAGGCGAGGAGCCCGTTGGTGGAGCTGTCGTGGCTCGTGATCGCCCCAGGCTCGCGGAGCTCCGGGAGGATGCGCGCGGCGAGCTCTTTCCCGAGCTCCACGCCCCATTGGTCGTAGCTGTTCACGTTCCAAATCACGCCCTGCACGAAGATCTTGTGCTCGTAGAGCGCGACGAGGGCGCCCAAGGTGCGCGGATCGAGGCGGTCGACGACGAGGCTGTTCGACGGGCGATTCCCCGGGAAAACCTTGTGCGGAGCCAAGCGCGCAATTTCGCCTTCGGGGGTGCCCTTCGCCGCGAGCTCGGCCGTCGCCTCGTCGAGCGTCTTGCCGCGCATGAGCGCCTCGGTCTGAGCGAGGAAGTTCGAGAGCAATAGATCGTGGTGCTCCCCGAGCGGGTTCTGGCTCACCGCCGGGACGAGGAAGTCACACGGCACGAGGCGCGTGCCCTGATGGATGAGCTGGTAAAACGCGTGCTGACCGTTCGTGCCCGGCTCCCCCCAAATCACGGGCCCGGTGCTGTAGTCCACGTCGACCCCGTCGCGGTCGACACGCTTGCCGTTCGACTCCATGTCGCCCTGCTGGAAGTACGCCGGGAACCGGTGGAGGTACTGGTCGTAGGGCAGGATCGCGTGCGACTCCGCGCCGAAGAAATTGCTGTACCATACACCCAGTACGGCCATGATCACGGGCAGGTTTTCCTCGAGCGGGGCCTCGCGAAAATGACGGTCCATCGAGAACGCGCCGTCCAGGAGCTCCTCGAAGCGGTCCATCCCGACCGTGGCCGCGATCGAGAGACCGATCGCGGACCAGAGCGAATAACGCCCGCCGACCCAGTCCCAGAACTCGAACATGTTCGCGGTGTCGATCCCGAACTTGGACACCTCCTTCTCGTTCGTGGAGAGGGCGACGAAGTGCTTCTTCACCGCGTCGTCGGAGCCGAGGCGGTTCACGAGCCAGGCGCGCGCGCTCCGCGCATTGGTGAGTGTCTCCTGGGTGGTGAAGGTCTTCGAGGCGACGATGAACAGGGTCTCCTCCGGGTCGACCTTGCGCAGCGTCTCGGCGAGGTGGGTGCCGTCGACGTTGGACACGAAGTGCGCGCGCACGCCCGGTCGCGTGTAGGGTTTGAGCGCCTCCGTCACCATCACGGGCCCGAGATCGGAGCCGCCGATGCCGATGTTGACGATCTGCGTGAGCTTCTTGCCCGTGTGACCCGCGAAGGCGCCGCTCTCGACCCGCGCCGTAAAGTCGCGCATCTTCGAGAGAACGCGGTTCACCTCGGGCATCACGTCGCGCCCGTCGACGAGCACGCACGCGTTGCCGCGGTTTCGGAGCGCGACGTGCAACACCGCGCGGCGCTCGGTCACGTTGAGCTTCTCGCCGCTCCACATCGCGTCGCGCATCTTCTCGACCCCAGCGTCGCGCGCGAGGGCAAAAAGAAGCTTCATCGTCGTCGCGTCGGCGCGGTTTTTCGAATAGTCGAGGAACACCCCCGCGCCCTGTTTGCTCATCGTCGCGAACCGGGTGGGGTCCTTCTCGAAGAGCTCGCGCATGAGCAAGCTCTTGCCGGTCGTCGTGTAGTGCTCGAGGAGCGCGGCGTAGCTCGGGTTCTTCGTCAATCGCGGCATGACGACGATCCTCGCACGCCGTGCCGCGCGCGAGAAGGGCCCGTCCGTGCTTCTCCTTACGCCCGCGGCGCGCCTTTGCTATTCCGTTGGGGGTGATCGCGAACGACGTGCCTGCCGTGCACACACGAGGCCTCGTGAAGATCTACGACGACACCGTCGCGGTCGCGGGGCTCGATCTGACCGTCGCTCGCGGCGAGTGCTTCGGCCTCCTCGGTCCGAACGGCGCTGGCAAAACGACCACCGTGGAGATCCTCGAAGGCCTCGTCGACAGGTCGGGCGGCACCGTCGAGATCTTCGGCCGCACATGGGAGGCCGACGAGCGCTGGCTCCGCGAGCAAGTGGGGGTGTCGTTCCAAACCACGCACCTCCAAGAGAAGCTCACCGTGCGCGAGATCTTGGAGCTCTTTCGCGCCTTTTTCCTCGAGGGAAAGCCGGTCGCGCAGGTGCTCGAGGAGGTGCGCCTCGTCGAAAAAGCCGACGCCCGCTACGAGACGCTCTCCGGCGGTCAAAAGCAGCGCGTCGCGGTCGCGTGTGCGCTCGTAGGCAGGCCCGCGCTCCTCTTCCTCGACGAGCCCACCACCGGCCTCGACCCGCAGTCGCGACGCGCGCTGTGGGACGTGGTCCACACGTTCCGGGAGGCGGGCGGCACCGTGCTCCTCACGACGCACTACATGGATGAGGCCGAGAAGCTCTGCGACAGGGTCGCGATCGTCGACCACGGAAAGATCATCGCCTCGGGCACCCCGGCCGAGCTCGTCGCCCAAATTGGCGCAAAAGAAGTGGTCACCGTGCGACTCGCGCCGCGCGACGACACGAGCGACGACGCCACGGTGGAGACGGCCCGCGGGAGCCTCGTGGAGGCGCTCGAGGGGGCCCTCGGGGTGGTCTCGGTGCGCCGTGAGCCCGATGCCCTCGCGATGACGGTACGCGAGCTCCACGACTCGCTCCCTGCGCTCCTCGCGATCCTCGCCGCGCGCGGAGAGAGCATCCTCGGCCTCACGACCCACCGCGCCACCCTCGAGGACGTGTTCATCGAGCTCACCGGGAGGCAGCTCCGTGAGTGACGGCGCGCGGCGAGCGCGGGCCATCCGCGCGATGGTCGTGTCGCATATGCGTGCATCCTACAGGGAGCCGGGGGGCCTCTTTTGGACCTACGGTTTTCCGATCTTGCTGTCGCTCGTGCTCGGGCTCGCGTTCCGCTCCCGCGCGCCCGAGGCGCCCCGCGTCGCGGTCGTCGGGGCGGAGGCCCCCGTCGTCGCCGAGAAGATCACCCGCGGCGGCGAGGTGGTCGCCAAAGTCGAAGCGCGCGACGTCGCCGAGCGCGCGCTTCGCACGGGAAAAATAGACGCAATGGTGATCACGGAGGGGCCCGCCGTCGAGTACCGCTTCGACCCGACGCGTCCCGAGGCGCGCCTCGCCAAGGCGCTCGCCGATCACGAGCTTCAGAAGGCCTCCGGCGCCGATCCGAAGGTGGCCACGAAGGACACGATCGTCACCGAGGTGGGTGCAAGGTACATCGACTTCCTCTGGCCCGGTTTGCTCGGGCTCGGCCTCATGTCGACGGGGCTGTGGGGGATCGGGTTTTCGCTCGCGGACATGCGCGCGAAGAAGCTCCTCCGTAGAATCGTGGCGACGCCGATGCGACGGAGCGATTTCCTCGCCTCGTTCTTGCTCGTGAGGGTGGTCCTGCTCTTGGTCGAGATTCCGCCGCTGCTGATCTTCGGGCGGCTTTTTTTCTCCATCTCGGTCCGCGGCTCGCCGCTCGCGCTCGTGCTCACGTTGCTGCTGGGGGCGCTCCTCTTCGCGAGCATGGGGCTCCTCCTCGCGTCGCGATCGCAGAACCCGCAGATCGTGAGCGGGCTCATCAACGTGGTCTCTTTCCCCATGTACCTCGGGTCGGGGGTGTTCTTCTCCGCGTCGAGGTTTCCGCCCGCGGTCGAGCCGTTCTTGCGCGTCCTGCCGCTCACGGCATTGAACGACGCGCTGCGAGGGATCGTCACCGACGGCGCCGGGCTCTCCGAGGTGCACCGTCCGCTGCTCTACCTGCTCGCGTGGAACGTGGTCGTCTTCGCGCTCGCGGTGCGCCTGTTCAAGTTCCGCTGACGCGTACGCGCCCTGCGATCGACGCCCCGCCCGGCCTCTGCACGGACGCGCGAGTCAGCCGGAACGCAACATCGCGATGAGCGCGACGAGCACGATCCCCACGATCGCGACGACGACGCCGATCGTGATGCGCTTGCGACGCCGGGCCGCGTCCGCGAACGGGTTGTGGTCGAGGGAGTAGCTCTGCTCGGGCACGAGGATGCGCAAATCCTCGTGGGTCGAGAGCCGCCGACCGGGATACTCGCCGGTCGGGACGTGAAACGGAGGGGCGGTGTAGGGCGCGGGCGGAGCGGGCTCGAACACCTCGAACGGCGTCGGCCGCGCGACGTGCCCCATGTTGGGCCCGCCCGGAAACCCTTGGCCCGGGTGCGGCGCGAAGGCGGGGGGCGGATGATACGCGAAGCCCTGCGGCGCCTGCGGGGGCGGCACGAACGGCGCGAGGCTCGCGGCCGAGCTCGCCCGTTGTCGCTCGTCCATCACCACCTCGGCCTGAAATACCGGCCGTGGCCCCGACATCCCGAGCCCTTGCTGCGACGGCGCGGGGAGCTGCGGCGGCAGCGCAGGGCTGCCCGCCATCATCACGGTCGCGAACCGAGGATCGCCGCTCGGCGCCGGCGGCGGCTCTGGCGCGAGCTTCAAGGTGGAGGGGGAACGTGGATCGTTCGGAAGGGAGAACGCCGGCTCCGGGCCTCGCGAGGGCGGCGGATACGAGGTCGGTGCGAGCGCCTGATCGCGCGCGTCGGCGCGGCCTTCGTGACCACGCGCGTTCAGCCTCGGCGCAGCCTGCGGAGCCGACCGCGGCGCGGACGGGAGCGCGATCGCGGTGGGAGGCTCCGAGGGCGGGGGTGGCGCTTCGCTGCGCGGCCCCGGACGCGGGATCACGCTCGGCCGTGTGCCTCCAGGTCGCGGTGGCCCGTCGTTGCGACCGCCCACCCTCGGGACAGCCTTCGTCGGCGCGATCGGGACGGCGTCTTTGCGGAGATCGGCGAGCGCGGCCATGAGCTCGGGATCGAGCTCGGATTGCGCGAGGGTCGCTTCGTCGTCGTGGTCTTCTTCGTCTTGCCAGCTCGGGCGCGCCTGGGGAGGCGGCGCCTGGGGAGGCGGCGCCTGGGGAGGCGGCGCCTGGGGCGGTGCGGGCACGGCGTGACCCGCGCGCTCGGCCGCCCGCCGCTCCGGTCCCGACATCACGCGCGCGGCCATGCGAGGGGGGGCGCTCTGCGCGTTCTGCGCGCTCGGGAGCCGCGGCGGGACCGCAGCGGACGG
>JAAFHV010000440.1 GCA_013297655.1 Myxococcales bacterium
CTGTGTGCCGCTCGATGCCTGCCGCGGCGACGCGGAGTGCGGGAAGGACAGGCTCTGCACGTGCGGGGCCGGCGGAGGGCCGAACGCGTGCACGGCGGCGAACTGCCGAACCTCGGCCGACTGCGCCGACGGCGAGTGCACGAGCGGCCGGTCGGGCACCTACTGTCATTCGTCGAAGGACAAGTGCAAGACCGACAAGGACTGCGCGGCCGACGGCGACTATCGTATTTGCGACTACGACCGCGACGTGTCCCTGTGGAAGTGTCGCATGGTTCCTCCGATCCCTCCCGGGTGAAGGAGCCTTCTGTTTCGTCCACGATCGCGCCTTTGCGATCGAGGGCGCCGTTTCAAATTGGTATGCGAGCATCTAGGAAAGTGAAGATCCCCCAATGACGAGCACCTTCGATCGACTGAACGCCTGGCTCGGGCTGTTCGTAAAGCGGAAAGACATCACGTTTTCCCGCGAGCCAGACCTGTCGCCCGCGAAGAAGCCCGTCGGTCCGGTTCCTGGGGATATCGCCGCGATGGCGAAGAAGACCAGCGCGATCAAGATGGAGTACAAGCTCCCCGAGCCGCGCCCGATGCCGAACCGGAGCGATCCGGACGGCTTCATCTTCCTCTCGTTCCAGGGCATCACCACCGACGTGGCGCTGGATATCCCCGAGAAGGGCAAATTCGAGTCTGCCCTCGAGCTCGACAACGACATGCTCGGGACCGGAAAGGCGGCATTCTACGTCGCGTCCGCGAAGGAGCCGTTCGTCGTTTACGACGTAGACGAGCCGGTGTGCTTCCCGTCGCTCGAGGCGTACATCACGGCTGGCGCGCGCCTCGCGTTCTGCGACTCGTTGCCCGGTGGATCGTGGCAAAAGAACCCCGACGCGGAGCACCCGCTCCTCACCCGCTGCCCGCCGAAGTCCACGCCGCTCCCCAAGCTGCGCGAGGCCCTCGTGAAGAAGGGCGCAAAGCCGATCATGGCCGACATCCTCATCGAGTGGCTCGGAGCCGACACCGTCTTGCTTTTGGAGAAGTGACCGGTTCGCGCGCGAGCGCGTAGTCGTGTGTCCCGCGAGCGAGCGACCAACAATGGCCCTCGCGGGGATCGGTGCGTGGATCGACGCAAGGCGCGAGGCGCGGCGAGCTTTGGGACGAGCGCGAACTTGGGTATCTCCTGGGGCTGACGAAGCCGCTCGCGCAGTCATGTAGGAGACACCCCTACCCAACCAGTGTCGCTCGATGAGCCACCGTGAGATTCGGGAACCGGACTCGACGCGAGCAATCCACGAACGCGGCGCGCGTTGCGGCATGCGCGTAGGGCATGTTCCGCCTTGGGGGGCGCGAGGGCCGCGACGACGGCTGCGTTTCGCGATACGCCTCGTCCACGCGGGCTCTCCGCTGCTCGTCCAACCTTCGTGCCGGCCCCCTTGTTACGTCTTCTTCGCTCGATCGTCTCGTCTCGCTCCGCCGATCGCGTGGCGCGGGCGCGACCACCGACCTCCGGCGCGCCTCGGCCGATGGCGCTCGTCGCGCTCGCGAGCCTCGCGCTGTCGTCGAGCGCCTGCATCTTCGCGCGGGTCATGTATTACGGCGAACCGAGCCTCTCCGCGCCGACCTACTTCGACTCGCGGGTAGTGCCAGCGCCGCGGCCTTCTCCGCTCCGTGCGACCTTGACGGAGGCGAAGATCACCCTCGCCGAGAGCACCCGCGTCTCTTACCGCTCGTTCGACGATCTGCTCCGCGAGAACCGAACCCGAGCGTTCCTTTGGATACACGACGACCAAGTCGTCTACGAACGGTACTTCGATAGAGTGACCGCCTCGACTCAACTGCCGTCGTTCTCGATGAGCAAGACGTTCGCTTCGGTGCTCGTCGGCGCGGCAGCCCTCGATGGACTCGTGGACGGGCCCGCGGATCACTTGATCGACTACCTGCCCGAGCTCGCCGCGAAGCCCGGATATCGCGACATCACGCTCGACCATTTGCTCCGCATGACTTCTGGACTCGATTTTACGGAGGAGTCGGTCGCGGGAGCGACGTTCTACTATTCCACTGACCTTCGCGCGCGCCTCTACGACTACGAGGTGACGCGCACCCCCGGCACCAGGTACCTCTACGGTAGCCTCGGTGTGCAGTTGATATGGAGCGCCCTCGACCGCCGCCTCGCCGGAAAGACCGTCGCGCAATATTTCTCGGAGCGTGTGTGGGGGCCCATCGGGGCGGAGCACGCCGCGACATGGTCGCTCGACAGCGCGGAGAAAGGCGTCGAAAAGCTCTTCGGAGGGTTCGCCGCGACCACGCGCGATCACGCGCGAATCGGGCTTCTTTTCCTTCACGGTGGTGCGATCGAGGGCAATCGCGTGGTCTCCGAAGCGTGGACGAAAGAGTCGCTCGCGCTCGACCCCGTCGCGGGGGTCCTTCGAACCACGGACGGGAACGTACGGCGCGGTAAGTACCAATGGTTCTGGACGTTGGACGGACGAGGTTATTTCGCCAAAGGATATCGAGGCCAGTACGTCTTCGTGGTCCCCGCCCGCAACATGGTGTTCGTCCGCTTCGGAGACGATTACGGCGACGTCGACTGGACAGGCATGTTCCTTCGCCTCGCGGACTCGGTCGCCCGAGAGAGAGCTGCCAAATAACGTGCCGCGCGTCGCGCTCCAGTCGCTCCACTCGCTCGTCTCGGTCGCTGCTGCGCTCCTCGTGGCCTATCGATCGATCCCGCGGGCGAGCGCGGCGTCGCCGACGCACCCGCATCCGCGTCCCGAAGCCGCTTCGCGCGTCGACGACGCGGCGCCCCTCCCTGCCCGCGACATCCGCTGGCAGGCGAGCGCCGGCGCGGCGTTCGACGTCGGCAGCCTCCCGCAGCCCACGGTCGGAGCAGCGCTCGGCCTCGATCTCCGTCGCGGGGCGCTCGGGGCGCGCGTCGTAAGCTCGGCGTTTCTCCCGAACGCGGGAGATAGCGGCGCGACGACGGGGCTCTTCGATCTCGTCGCGTCGATCTGCGCGGTGGGCCCGCTCGGCGGAGGCTTCGGGGTCGGCATGTGCGGTGGCGCCGGCTTCGGGCTCCTCTACGCCAATCCGCGAGTCGGCTCTTCGGTGCTCGCGGTGCGCCCGGAGCTGCTGGCGACCGTACGGCTCGAGCTGCCGCTCACCAAATGGCTCCTCGTCCACGTCGATGGTGGCGCGCTCTGCGATCCGCTACGGCCCGAGCTCCGCGCGAGCGACACGTCCGCGAGCAACGTCCCCTCCCTCTTCGCCCTCCGCACCTCGCTCTCGCTTCAACTCCGCTTCTGGTAGTCGAGCGCGCCACCTCCCGCGCCGCCGCGACGCGTGCTGTACTGGCCTCATGCTCCTCGCGCACCACCCTTCCCGAGTCCACGCCCTCCGTGAGCCGAGCGCGAGAGATCCGTGGCGCGTCCTCGTGAGCGGGTGCATCGCCAACTGGCCGTGCGGGGTCGACGGAACCAGCTACGGCATGGGCGAAAAGTCCGCCGAGTTCCTCTCCCTGCCGACGCTGATCGCGATCCCTTTTTGCCCGGAGCAGCACGCCCTCGGCACGCCGCGCACGATGCCGGACATTCACGGGGGGGATGGATTCGACGTGCTCGCTGGCCGCGCGAAGGTGCTCGACGAGCACGGCACGGACCTCACCGAGAAGATGGTCGCGGGCGCCCGCGCGATGCTCGAGCACGCCCAGCGCGAGCGCGTGGAGCTCGCGTTCTTGACGGACATGAGCGCCGCCTGCGGGAGCCAGGTCATCTCCGACGGGTGCCGCCTGACGGAGACTCGAAAGTTCCAGAAGGGGGTCGGAGTCGCCACCGCGCTCCTCCTCGAGGCTGGAATCCTCGTCGTGAGCCAACGCGACTACCGCACGCTCGCGCTCCTCCGCGCGCGCCTCGATCCCGGCTACACGCCGCCCGCCGAGGTGCTCGACCACCACGAGCACGCGTGGACACGAGAGCACCTCCCCGGGCCGCACCCGCGCACCTAGACAGGATGGTGGGCCAGTGCACCTGAGAGCGCGGGTTACGCTGCGTCTTGGGAAAGAAACGGCGCAGAGCCGCAGCAGGAGACTGGCCCATGAGCAAGGTACGATTCGTCGGACTCGACGTC
>JAAFHV010000441.1 GCA_013297655.1 Myxococcales bacterium
CCGTACTGCTCGGGCGCGTCCTCGTCGTTGCCGTGCTCTTCGGCGCTCTCGTCGACATCCTCGAAGCGAGCCGAACAGGGGCTTGGGGCGTCCTGCTCGGCACCCGGCTCGCGGGGAGCATCGTCGTGGTCGCCTTCGTCGTCCACCTTCGAGCCGCGCGCGGGTCTCCTCGGATCGTCGACGTCGACGGTCGGGCGCGGGGCGTCATGTGGGCGCTCGCGATGCTTTGGGCGATCGACGTCGGCGTCTCGGGACACCCCCCGCTGGGCGTGTGCGTGCTCATGACGGTCGCCGCGTTTCTGCCGGTCGAGGTGCGTAGGTTGACGGCTCGCCGGTGGGTTATCGGCGCCTCTGCGTGGCTCGTGATCGCGGTGTCGGCGCGATGCGCTACCCATGGCGCGAGGTCCATCGCCGAGGCCGCGTCCATTGCTGCCCTCGCCACCGGGCCGGCGCTCTTCGCCGCGTTCTTCGCGCTCGGGCGCTTGTTCGCGACCGAATCACGCGCCGCTGCCGCGCGGCTGGAGTCGCGAACGATTGGCCGCTACGAGCTCGTGCGAAGAATCGGCGCAGGTGGGATGGGAGAGGTGTGGGAGGCGCACCACCCCGCGCTCAAGGTGAGCGTCGCCGTCAAGCTCCTTCGGATTGATACGAAGGACGCGCTCGTGCGGTTCGAGGCGGAAGCGAAGACCACCGCCAGCCTCGTGCACCCGAGCACCGTGCGCGTGTACGACTATGGGGTAGTTGGCTCGTGGCTCGCGTACTACGTGATGGAGCGCGTGCCAGGGAAGAACCTGCGCGCGCTCGTTCAGGCCGAAGGAGCGCTGCCTCCGCGCCGCGCGCTCGCGATCGTTCGCCAGGTCGCGAATGCCCTCCACGAAGCGCACCGCAAGGGCCTGGTTCATCGCGACATCAAACCCGAAAACGTCCTCGTATGTATGGAGTGCGGCGAGCCCGATCTCGTCAAGATCATCGACTTCGGCATCGTCTATCACAGCAGCGCGACCGCCTCGCACAAGGGCGCCGACCGTTTGACTGCGCCGGGGACGGTGCTCGGGACTCCAGCTTACATCGCACCGGAAACAACCCTCGGCGACGACGCCACGACCGCATCCGATGTCTATTCCCTTGGCTGCGTTCTCTACTTCTTGCTTACGGCACGGCCACCTTTCGGCGGCTCGAGCCCCCAGGAAGTGATCGCTGCCCACGTGCTCGACGTCTCGCTCCCCCCGAGCAAGCGGTCACGCCACCAGATCCCGGGCGAGGTCGACGAGCTGGTCGCGCGTTGCCTGGCCAAGGTACCCTCCGAGCGGCCCGCGACGGGCAGGCCGCTGATTAAGGCGATCGACGAAGCCGTCGACTCTTGCTCTTCGTCGGAGAAGCTAATCCAGTCCCTGCCGAGCCTCGCTGCGGCCCATAGCGAGCTCACCGGGCCCGAGAGCGACCGCTGAAGGTCAGCTCGATTGGCTCATGGCAGGATACGACGGAGACGAACCGTGGGGCGGTCGCCTCGGCGACAACCGCGGTGACGCTTGGTACTCGACGGACGGGAAAAACTGGTACGACGGCTCGCCCCCACCCGAGTTCGTGCCTCGCCACGCCGCCACCGCCTGGGTCCATGGTGGAGGCATGTATCTCGGCTCCGGAAATGCGATGTACGAGACATGGCACCACGACGTCTGGAAGGTGGTGCCGCGCTGAGCCGCGGTCCGTCGTAGCGTGTTGGTTGCGGTCGCCGCCGGTCGCTCGTGTGACGAATCCGCCGCACGCACGAGAGGTCACGCCGAGGGGGAATGGCTCCTCCCTCGGCGGGCGTTCGTCACGAGCGGGCACCGTCGGCGCGCTACCCTCGTTACGCTCGCCGCGCGAGATCCATGCTCCGTTCGCCGTCGCTCCCCGTGGAGCACCGCGCGCGTACGCCGGACCTCGCCGAGCCCGGACCGATCAGCGGCAGTCGTAGGACTTTAGACTCGCGCCGTCGGCGGGAACGCACTGCCCGTTCACGAAGCGGCACGTGCGGAATCGAACGCTTCCGCAGTAGGGGTCGACGCCCGCGCTCGTCGGACGTGCGGGCTCGGCGGGCAAATACCCCGCCCCGATGCAGCCGTCGCCCCCCGGGGTGCAAGTGCCGGCCTTCGCGAGGGCGGGTGCGGCGTCCTCCTTCGTGCTGCAATCGTAGTCGAACGACGTGGCGGCGGTGCCTACCCCGCTCGAGTAGCCGGCTCCGAAATAGCTCGTTTGACCAGGGAATACGCTCTTGTTCGCGTCGTTGCAGTCGCCGCCTACCGTGACCCACGTGCCGCCCGCCGGGCTGCTCGTCGGAGGCGTGCAGGTCACCTGCTTCGTCGTGCCGCCGAAGCCGTCGTTGTCGCCGTCCAAGTAATACGTCGGGCAGATCGCGCCGTCCGGTGCGGTCGCCGCGTCGCCCGCGTCGTTGCCCGGGGGCGGGGAGGCGTCGTTGCCATTCGTGGGGCTCGTAGGCGGGGCCGTGGGCGTGGTCGTGGGGGTCGCGCCGCTATCGGTGGCGGTCCCGTCCTCCCCGATGGTCACGTCGCTCGTGCCACCGCAGGCCTCGAGCGCGAAAGGGACGACGAAACAAAGGGCGAGCGAAGGAAGTAGGAATTTCGACATGATGTGAGACCTCCCAGATACGAGACGTTCTCTCGGTCGTCCCTCTCGGGGCTCGCAAGGGCCGTCTGCGCATCGGACTGGGTTGGTGATCGGTGGTGCGCGCCTTCACGGGCATTCGGATGCGCGACGAACATGGGTGTCGTGAGGGCGTCGTCTCCGTCAAAAAATCGTCACCGTGGATTCACGTCGCAGCGCGCGCGCACGTTGGCGCCGAGCGCCGACTTGGGATAGTCGCGGAAGAACCGCGCTGCGCGTGTGCGGCCCTCTCCCATGCGCCCGCTCGTGCAGAGCAGCACCGCGCGTTCAGCGTCGCGCTCTTCTGCGAGCACACCGCCCGGAAAGCGCCGCGCGTGCTGCTCGAGGAGGGCGAGGGCGCGCGAGGAGTCCCCCGCACGAGCGGCGGTTCGAGCGTCGCTGACGAGGCGTGTCTCTACCGTGAGGGCACCCTCGGCGGGCTCCGCGGGAGCGACCTTGGACGAGTGTTTCGGCGCGGCAGGCGCGGTCGCCACGACAGGAGCGATTGACTCGGCCGTCGCTGCCGCAAGAGGCTCCGCCAGGATTGGAGGGGTGGGTGCCACACCTCGATCCTCGACCGGCGTGCTCGGCGCGGTGACGGTCTTCGCCGCGCTCGGCGCGCTTGCGGGCGGCTCGTCGCGAGAGAAATAGAGCGCCCCGCCGCCGAGCGCGGCGAGGAAGAGCAGCGAGCCGAGCGCCTTGGCCACCGTTACGCCGGTCGTCGTGGTGAGCGCGGCTGCCGCAGCTCCGGTCCCCGCTCCGCCGGCCGCGCCGAGCGCAGTCGTCGTGGCGGCCGCGCTCGATAGGCCGACCACGCTGCTCGCGCTGCTCGCGCCTGCCGACGCGGCCGTCACCGTCGCGACGAGCCCGAGCTGCGCCGCGACGCCGGCCCGTATCCGCCGTCGATCGTCGCGTGTGGGCTCTAGGCCCTCCCGCGCGCCGGAGAGCAGCGCTTCGTCCTCGGGAGAAAGGCTCATTTCGTCCTCCATGTGTCGCGTACGCGATGGCGCTCGGCTGCGAGCGCGAAGGCCTCCCGCGCGAGGCGAAGGCGCGAGTACACCGTATTGAGGTTTTCCTGGAGCATGTCCGCGATCTCCTGGGCGGTGAGCTGTTCGAGCTCCGCCAAGACGAACACCTCGCGTTTGTCGTCGTCGAGGGCGTCGAGCAGCTTCACGACGAGGCGGCCGGCCTGCGCGCGAGCGGCGTGGCCTTCGGGGCCCGGCTCGCTCGTGTCGTGCAAAGAATCCGGGTCGGTCGGGGCGTCTGCGCTCCCGAGGGGCTCGCGCTTCTTGCGCTCGCGGCGGTGGGCGCGGACCACGTTTCGCGCGATTCCATAGAGCCAAGTACGCACCGTCGAGCGGCCCTCGAAATCGGCGAGTCGCTTGTGCACCGTCACGAAGATCTCCTGCGTCACGTCGTCGAGCGCGTGCTCCTCGACTCCAAGCGCGCGCG
>JAAFHV010000442.1 GCA_013297655.1 Myxococcales bacterium
GCGATGGCACGCCATCATGTCGTTCACGTCGACCGCGTCCCAGAACGGGTGCCGCTCGGCCAGGAGCTCGTAGAGCACCACCGCGAGTGAGTAAAGGTCGCTCTGGATGAGCGCGCGGCCGATGTGCTGCTCTGGCGCTGCGTAGGCGACCGTGCCGTGGAACGACCGCGCGACGGCGCCGTTCACCACGAAGTGGAGCGCCCATGCGATCCCGAAGTCGAGGACCTTCACCAGCACGGGCGTCTCGTCGTCGTCGCCCTCGGTCAGCAGGAGATTGGCGGGCTTGATGTCGCGATGGATCGCACCGAGCAGCTCCTTGTTCGGTCCCGTCAGGGTGTGCGTTTTGTGAAGCGCGTCGCACACCTGAATGCCGATCGCGAGCACGTTGGCGATCGCCAGCGGCGTGCGCGAGGCGATGAGCTCGGACAGCGGGATCGCCCCAACCTCGTCGTCCATGACGTAGTACGGACGGCGAACCGCCTCCTGCGTCCACCCCGCGTTCACCACGCGAACGATGTTCCGGTGGCGAAGCTGCGTCATGAGCTGCGCTTCCTTCTGGAACATCCTCTCCGCGTCGTGCCCCACCAGCTCGGGGTTAAGGAGCTTGACGACGAACCGCCCGCGCAAGACTTGGTTCCAGATCCCGTACACCTCGCCCTGACCGCCGGACCCGAGCCGGCGAGTCACGACCGCGTCGAGCCCGGCGATCATGTCGCCCGGCATATAAGCGATCATGGCACTCGAGGGCGGGGAGTACCCGGTCATGGGAGTGTCCTGTCTCCGCGCGCTCATGGCTGCACCCTAGCGCAGCTCCGTGACGCGAGGACGTTCGGTGAAGCAGGAGAAGAGGGAGAGGAGGGAGAGGAGGACATGGCGTTCCGGAACATCGTGGCGGCCCTATCGGCCGCCGTCGTCGAATCGTTGCGTCTTGCCCGACTGAATCTTTCGGCAACGGGTCTGGTCGCCCTCGGGGGCTCACGTAAGTGCTCGATATCTGGTCCGGTGGCCGGCGGGAGCGCGCGGAACCCGTCGGATTTGGGTCGATCGCGCGCCTGGAACATGTGGAACCCCCGTGATTGGGGCATTCCATGGAGCTTCCACGTGCGCAAACGCCGAGAAATGCCCGCTTCATGGAGGTTCCACATGTTGAACCTCCGAAAAATGCCCATTCCATGGAGGTTCCACATGTTGAACCTCCGAAAAATGCCCATTCCATGGAGGTTCCGCGGTTCAACGGCCCGCTCCGCGGTTCATCGCGCTCGTTTCCACTCGCCCGACGAAATCTTTCGCTCCTTCGATATGGCACTTGAAAATCGTACCGAACCCATCGACGCTTCCGGGCGGAGGGATTCAACGTGCAGCTCCCGAAAGAAAATACTCACTTCTCCAACGTCACTCGCGCCACCCGTTACGTATCGCGCAGGCTCCGCCGAGCAGGAAAAGCAGCCCTCGCGAAGGACACTCTGGCCGCAGGCGTCGCCGTTCGCGAAAAAGGCCGCGCCTGGGAAGACACGGAAGACGCCGTGCAAGACGCGCTCGCCGACCGCGACGGCGCCGATGACGACCTCGACATCATCGCGCGCTCGGTGCGTACCACGCTCGTCGGCCGCTCCCTCACGGCGGTAAATGAGGAGCCGTTCATCCTCATCTTCCACGAGGGCCTGCCGTACTACACCGCGGCCACCCTCGACGACGAAGAGTCGCGCTACAACGAGCTCTCCGAGCGCATCGTCGCGCACCTCCCCGCGAGCGACTCCGTCCGCAAGACCGCGCCGGCGTCGATCAAGAAGGGGATCGCCGCGTTCAAGGCGGCCGAGTCCGACCTCGACAAGGCCGAACGTGCACGTGGCATCGCGCGCACCGACCTGGACCGCGCGACGCGGAACGCGCTTCGCCAGCTCGAGAAGGTTTACGGCGCGATCATGGCGGAAGATGGCAAGGCCGCCGCCGAGTCGTACTTTCCAAAGTCGTCGCGCGCGAGCGCGAAGGGGAAAGAAGGGAAGAGCCCCGATCCGATGCCGTCGCCGGAGGAGTGAGCCGGGACTGAAGACGCTGGAGGTCAGGAACGAAGGCTCGGCGCCCGCCGGGCCTTCGGTCATTTGGTGCGCGGCACGCGCGGCACGGGTTGGTCGACCTCGTTCACGTCGCTGCCGGCGTAGCGCGGGCCCACGGAGTACCTCGCCGTCTTCTTCGTGCCCGCCCGCACGATGAGGCCTAGAGCACCGAACAGTTCGATTCGGTCGGCTTTTCGCCGATTTACTTCGCCGTGCTTCGTTGCTCCTCCTCGGCTAGCAGCAGTAGGACTCGTCGTCGCGCCTCGCCCGGCTCGCAACTCAGCGAAAATCCTCGGTCATCGAACTGTTCGGTGCTCTAGCTCGATCGCCACGAGCGCTGCGCGGCGCACGCGGTCCTTCGATAGGACCAGCAGTCTTCGCAGATCGCCCGAGCGCGCGGGCCACGGTAGCTGGGCGACAAAATCCGCGAGCGCGTGCGCCGCCGAGAGAGTCGTAGCGCGCACGAACGGACCACCGCCGTCGTGCAGACGACCCGCCAACCGACCCCGGCGAGCACCGTTTGCCGGCGCCACAGCACGCGGCTCGAGGCGCCCGCGCCCTCGCGACCACGCGCTCGTGGGCCGCTCGGCAGCCGGCGAACCGCGGGGGCCGAGCGCGACCAGCTCGTCGATCTAGTGGGCTCGGGCAAGCGCGACGAGACTGCGCGCGTACACGAGGGCGGCGTCCCGGAGACGTTCTTCGAGCGTTGGCGGCGCGGGCATGGCGCGCCATTCTCGGCGATCGGCTCGTGTTCGTCACCGTCGACGGAGCGTCGCGTCGCTCAGGAGGCGCGAGCCTCGCGCGCACTCCCGGCGCTACCCACTAACGCCCGACGTTCGCGATCTCGACCTTCCCTGGGCTCGTTCATCGCCGAGGCCGCGGAGGTCTCGCCATGAGCAGCGCCGAGCGCCATGGCCGAATCGCCTCCTTCGCCGAGCCCGTCCCGCCCGTTTCAGCTCCTCGCGGACGATCTCACCTGGTTCATCAAGTGTCCAGAGCTCCGCGTCTTTCACGTCACCACGTCGCCGGCGGATAGGGCCCTCGTTCTCGCCCTCGTCGCCCGCAGCGAGGGGCACGCGCACAATCGGTCGCCGTACTTCGTCCTCGAAGAGCCGATAAGCCACGAAGATATAGGCTTTCGGTCGCGCGCCCACCGGGTAGCGGCCATTCACGCGGAGCGGCGCGCGCTGCTCGCCAAAGAGGGAATCACGCTCGATGCCGTCGCCACGGTCGACGACGCGGCGGCACCGGTCATCGCCTTCGCGCGGCAGCTCGATGGTTGCCTTCGCGCGCAGGCCACGACGAAGGAGCTTCACGGGCTCACCGTGGTGCTCGCGCCGACGGTCGTGCAAAAGGGCACTACGTTCATCGAGGAGCTGGTGAGGCTGGTGGGTACTCCCCAGCTCGCGCTCGTGCGTTGGATCCTCGTCGAGGTCGTACCCGCGCCGCTCTGCGCCCCGCTCCAATCGGCGCTTGGCGAAGCGCTGCTCACGGCCACCGCGCTCGTGCCGGAGGCCGAGAGGCGCGCCGATATGGAGGCGCGTCTCGCCGGAATGGCCGCGGCCCCAGCGGGGGCCTCGCCGCAAGTGCAGCTCGGCTTCGCCGGGCCGCGGAACGTCATCGCCCCTCCGCGCTTCGCGAACTTGGGCCGTAATCCCCAGTCGCCCGAGGTCAAAGCGCTGCTCGCGAAGGAGCTCGGGCCCCTCGCGGCGCTCGTGGGCGAGGGGGGCGCGCTGCTTCGCCGGCAAATCGCGGGGGCGGCACTCGCCGCCCGCGACGGAAGACACGCTGAAGCTGCTGCGCTTCAGGCTGCTGCGTGCACCCTTTGCCTCGAAGCGGGACTCGTCGAGCTCGGGTGCATCCTCGAGATGACGCTCGGTACCTACGTGCTCGCGGGCGGCGAGCGAACGCGGGCCGTCGTCGCGTTTCAATCCGCGGCAGCGCGCGCACACACCCATGGTCTTGTGGGGCCCGAGGCGCAGGCGTACACCG
>JAAFHV010000443.1 GCA_013297655.1 Myxococcales bacterium
TAAACGGGCCGAGCGCGCCCGCGCCCAACATCTCCGGGGCGGCGAAGCACGGAGTGCCCACGAGCAGCGGCGCGCCTTCGTCGTCGGTGCCCACGAGGTGAACGGGCGTGATGTTCGGGTGCTCGAGGGATCCCGTGATGGTCGCTTCGGCGATGAGCGCGCTCGTTTGCGCTTCGTTTGCGTTGTCGCGCACCGTCTTGACGACGACCTCGCGGGAGAGGGATCGCTGCTCGGCGACGAAGAGACGACCCATCCCGCCCTCGGCCAAGAGATAACGAACGACGAGGTCGGCTCCGTCGTCGTCTCTCGCCTCTTCCGGGAGCCCCGACTTCGGGACATGGATTGGAATGCGAGGGAGCGCTTCGGGGGCAAGCACGCGGTGCTCCGGTGCGCCAACGGGGGCGTCGAGCGTCACGTCCGTCGCGTGCGGTTCGGCGGCGATTTGGGGACGAACCGTTGCTCTCGCGTCGGCCACCATCGTCTCGGCGAGCCCCAGCTCGGCGGCGACCTCGGCGAACGTTCTCCGGGTCACGGTCGGGCTCTGGAGAGTTGCGAATTCGTCATGGGAAAGGGCGCGCCGATCGCGTGATTGCAGTCTACACGTGATGAGGGCATGGGGAACAGAACGTGCCCGGCTCCAAATGGACCGAGACCGCCGTCGTTCGGTTCGGCGCGGCGCGGCGCCTCGCCGCCCGCTCGCTCGTCAGTTCCCGTCGCCGAGGCGCTCCAAGAGCTTGCTCGCTTCGTCTCGCCGGTAACCGCCCATCGCGCCGCTCGCGAACGGGGCGAGGGCCGCTTTCGCTTCGACGGTTCGCCCGAGGCGCGCGAGGCAGAGCGCGCGGTTGTACCGAGCCTCGGGCGCGAATCGTCCGGCGGGGGCCTTCGCGAGGTATGCGTCCCACGCGGCGAGCGCGCGCCCGAAATCGCGCTGTTCGAAGTGGGCGCTATGGGCGGCGGCGTAGAGCTCGTCTTCCGGGGAAGGCACGTGAGGCTCGTGCGACGCCGCGGCGGCCACGCTCGGCGCCGATGGGACGCGCGCGCCGCTCGAGGAAGGAGCCGCGCGCTCGTGGACGATCGCGACCGACGCTTGCGGCGTGGGGATCTCCGTCGCGGCGGGGATCTCCGTCGCGGAGGGCGCGGGCTCACGTTCGTCCGCCACGAGTCCGCTCGCGCGCGGCGTGGGTGCGGTCGTCGCGGCGCTCGTGGCGACGGGGAGCGTGGGCTCGTTCGGTGCTTTTCCGCCGAGGAACGTGGGCAAGCGGCCGGTGGCGGCGGCCCAGGTCGCGAAGAGCACGAACGTCGCCGCGATCGGCAAAAGCACGAGGCGTCCGATGCGTCGCTCGCGCCCGTCGCGCACGGCGCGCTCGATCACGCGGTCACGGGTCGCGGGATCACCCTCGTCGCGAGCGGTCGCGTCGTACTTGTCGCGAAGAGCGCGGGTCGCGCGTGCGAGCGGATCGCTCATGACATCCCCCATTCGGTGAGGAGCTCGCGGAGCTTCTTTTTGGCGTGGAAGAGGCGCGTGCGCATGGTCGCCTCCGGCACCCCCACGATCTCCGCCGCCTCTGCGCTGGTGCGCTCTTCGAGCTCGAGGAGCACGAAGGCCGTTCTGTGATCGATCGACAGCTCGTCCATCGCGCGCTCGAGCATCTTCGCGATCTCGGCGCGTGACGCCTCCGACACGCCGTCGAGGGAGACCTTGTGCGCCTCTTCCGAGTACCGCGCCACCATCGCGCGCCGCCGCGCGGCCGACCGAACGTGATGACGCGCGTGGTTCACCACCATGCCGAGGAGGAACGTGCGAAGGGACGAGCGGCCCTCGAACGCCGCGAGCGCGCGAGGGAGCGCGAGGAACACCTCCTGAACGAGGTCCTCCGCGAACCCGTCGTGACCGACGAACCTCCGCGCGAGGCCACGCACCGCCACGTGGTGCGCGTCGAACGCCTCCCCGAGGGCGGCACGTTCGCCACGCCGCAGACGGTCGACGAGGGACTCCCGTTCATGGTCGATCGCGGTCAAATACAATGCGGCCTGTGTCTTCACTCGCAGGTGTGTTCCCGGTCACGCAAGCGCCGTTCAAAGTTATCGATCAAAAAGTGATCGCCCCACCAAAATCCGGAACGATTCTCACGGGATTGGAAGGGCTCTCCGGCATCACGATCACGCCCATCTCGAGCTGAGGGGCGAACCTTCGCGCGACGCGGTAGCCCGCCCGCACGCCGAGCCGGCCCGTCGTTCCGCCACGTTCGGAGGCCACATCGGCCCCGACCCCGGCGTCCACTCCGAGGGCCAGATCGACGAGGATGCCGCGGTCGTCGTCGGTGAGCACGTGCACCCCGACGTCGATCGCGATCGCGACGCGGTCGCGGTCCGCGCCGAGACGACGGCTCCATGCGATCCCGATCTCGCTGAACGTGCGCCCACCCTCGAAGATCACGCCGGCGGAGAGGGGGCGCATCACGCTCGTGTGGGCGACGGGGCGGAACGGCCTCGCCCAAGAGAGCGACAGCACGCCCACCGCCGCGTCGGCCTCTTCGGCCACGTTCACCACCCCGAGCTGGAGCCCGTGTACGCGGCGCGCGATATTAGCCACTCCGATTTGGGTGCCCTCGACGTCACCGAGGGCAAGGTTCGCGGTGCCGATGCTCGCCCCTTCGAGGGTACCCCGGTGAGCGTTGAGGCCCGCACCGAGGAGGAGCCCGCGCGGCACACCGCGAACGAAATTGGCAATCCCGAGCGTCGCCCCGGTGACGTCGCCGCCGTAAAGGCCGAGCGTAGATGTCACTCCTACGCCGCGCGAGTCGCCGCCCACCACGCTCAAAATCGCGAGGTTCGCTCCCTCCGCGTCGCGCCCGGTGACGCCGATGAACGAGGCCACCGATACGCCACGAACGTCGCATCGGGTGTGGACGAAGAGGCCGAGCGCGGCCCCGTCTACGGCGCCGAACTGGCCATAACCCAGCGCGATCGCCGCGTTCGTGCGCGCGGGGAACGCCGGATACGCGAGCGGCGAGACGATCGCGAACGATACGGGCCGATGGGGCATCGGCTCGTCGCATGGCCCGTGGTCGCGCGGCTTCGGGGGGGCGACCTTCGCCTTTGCTGCGGGTCCTTCGGCCTTGGGTGGCGGAGGGGGCAGTGCTGCGGGCTTCGGAGGCTCCACCGGCGGCGGCGGCGCGGGAGGGGTCGGAAAATCGAGCTCCGCCGCCTCGTCGCGAGAGAGGTTCTCCGCGAGCCAAACCACGGCCCGTGTGCGCTCGGCTTCGTCGCCGGTGAGCACGAGGGTGCGCGTGATCGTCGCCCCCGCTTTCGGCGCGAAGGTTACGGTCGCGCGGTCGCCGGTGACGTTCACCGTGAGCGAACCCGGCCGCGCCTTGGTGAGGGATGGCGCGAGCGCGCGCTCGAGATCCGCGGAGCTCGTCGCGGAGAGGCCTTCGACTCGGATCTCCGGCGCTTCGGCGCGCGCGACCGCGGCGACGAGGATCACGATCGCGGCGGAGGCTGCGCTCAGCGTACGTCGAAGGTGCATGTGTAACCTACACGTGTTCCGGTCGGTTGACCGTTTTTGTCGAGGGGGGATTGCCAGCGCGAGCCGCGCACGGTCTCGACGCACGCGCGGCCGAACTCGGGAGTCGTGGCGTTGCGCACTTCGAGGCTCGTGACCTGTCCATCGGCGAGCACGACGAGCGAGAGGGTCGCGCTCCCGCTGTCGCCCGCGGCTTTGGCGCGGCTCGGGTAGCTCGCGAGCAGACGACCGGAGAGATCGGGGGGAGAGGGAGGACGCGAGAGCTCTTCCCGGCGCGCGAGTGTGGGGCCCGAAGGACGACCGACCGTCGCCGCAGGGACGGGGCGAGCGCCAGACCCACCGCCACTCCTCCCTCCGCCGCTGCCAGCGACCATCGCGAAAGAGCCATTCTCGCCGACCGGGCTTCCCGTGAAGTCGAGGGGGCCGTCGACGGGGGAAGGGGAGGGAGCGCTCGGTGCTTCGGTGAGCGGCGCCCGGCTCGTGGTCTTCGTGGCGACCGGTTCTACGACG
>JAAFHV010000444.1 GCA_013297655.1 Myxococcales bacterium
GAACGGGGTGTGACGCCCGCCCTCTTTGGTCGAGAGCACGTAGATCTCCGCCTCGCCCGCCGCGTGCGGACGAATCGAGCCCACCGCCGTGAGCACCTGCCCGCGGAACACCTCTTCGCGCGCGAGGCCGCGAAGCAAAAGTCCCACGTTCTCGCCCGCGCGAGCCTCGGTGCGGCTCTGGTGGAACGACTCGATCCCGGTGACGACGACGACCCGCGCCGCGCCGTCCTCGGTCGCGCCCACGATCTCGACGTTCTGCCCGAGGGGAAGCACGCCGCGATCGACCCTCCCGGTCACCACCGTGCCGCGTCCCGGGATCGTGAAAACATCCTGGATCGGCATGAGGAACGGAGCCGTAAAGTCGCGCTCCGGAGAGGGAATGTGGGTATCGAGCGCGTCGACCAGCGCGACGATCGGGAGGGTGCGCGGATCGTTCGGCTTGCCCTCGTCGATCGCAACGATGGCCTCCCGCGCCGAGCCCTTGATGATGGGCACGTTCGTGTACCCGTTCTTGCTCAAGAGCTCCTCCGTCTCGAGGACGACGATCTCGAGGAGCTCGGGATCGGCGACGTCGCACTTGTTCACGAAGACGACCATGTGATTCACGCCCACTTGGCGCGCCAAGAGCACGTGCTCCCGGGTCTGCTCTTGGGGGCCTTGCGAGCCGTCCACGAGCAGAATCGCGCCGTCCATCTGCGACGCGCCGGTGATCATGTTCTTGATGTAATCGGCATGACCGGGGCAATCCACGTGCGCGTAATGCCGAGTCGCCGACTCGTACTCTACGTGCGCGAGGTTGATCGTGATCCCACGGAGACGCTCCTCGGGCGCCGCGTCAATCTGCTCGAGCGACTTGGCTTTACCGCCGTGCCTCGCGGCCATCACCTTGGTGATCGCGCTCGTGAGCGTGGTCTTCCCGTGGTCGACGTGTCCAATGGTGCCGACGTTCAAATGCAACTTGCCCATGACTGTCACTGTCCTTTTCGGATCGCGGGCCGACATGGCCCGAGCTCGTTCGCGGCAGGGAAAAACAAGCAGGAATCCCGCCTCGGAATCTGCCGCGGAAATGAGGAAACCCCCTCTGGCGTGTGGGCCGGAGGGGGTCTTTCTTCGCGCTCTTTACGGGGCTTTTCGGCTACCCGTTCAGGCGGTTCGAGACACGCTTACCCTCTGCCACACGACGCGCGCGCGCTGACTTCGA
The DNA here is from genome assembly GCA_013297655.1 of Myxococcales bacterium. Classification (GTDB taxonomy): domain Bacteria; phylum Myxococcota_A; class Polyangia; order Polyangiales; family Polyangiaceae; genus JAAFHV01. Next base: position 1,202 of record JAAFHV010000444.1, read on the forward strand.
TGACTCGAGAGCCATCCGTGAGTCGCGTGAGTCGAGTGAGAGGGCGAAGAAGCGCATGACGATGACGCGCACTATGAAACCCGATTCGGCCAAAGTCAAGGACTGGGCATTAACTAATGGGGTATCGGGTAGAGGACCCGCGCGCGGGGAAGCGGTTCGAGCGCGCGCCCGTTGGGCCTCATGCCGCTCTTCGGCCGGGGGCGCGGCGGGGCTCGAGGATCTCGTCGATGAGCCCGTACTCCCGCGCGTCGGTGGTGCTCATGTAACGATCGCGGTCCATGTCGGCCTGGATCGTGTCTCGCGATTTCCCGGTCGCCGTCGCCAGGATCGCGACGAGGGTGTCTTTCGAGTGGCGCGCCTCGCGTGCTTGGATCTCGATGTCGCTCACTTGGCCTCGCGCGCCGCCGTGCGGCTGATGCACCATGATCCGCGCATTCGGGAGCGCGAGCCTCCGCCCGTGGGTGCCCGCCGCGAGAAGGATCGCCGCCATCGACGCCGCCATTCCCACGCACAACGTCGCGACCGCGCAGCGCACGTGTTGCATCGTGTCGTAGATCGCGAGCCCCGGGTACACCGCGCCCCCGGGCGAGCTCACGTAGAGCATGATCTCCTTGTCCGGATCTTCGCTCTCGAGGAACAGCATCTGCGCCACGATCACGTTCGCCACGTCGTCGTCGATCTCGCGCCCGAGGATCACGATCCTGTCGCGAAGCAGGCGATCGAAGAGGCTCCAGTGCCGCTCTCCGCGGTGCGTGGTCTCCACCACGGTGGGGATGATCATGTCTTTCATGCGCTCGAGGGTGGCCATCGTTTGCGCGCGATTTTCGGGTCGTTTCATCGTTTTCCTCGCGAGGTGAGGGCGCACGTGGGCCTTCGTGCGCCCTCGCCGCGAAGCGAAGACGCGAGACGGCACACGCGCACCGAAGTGGCGTGTCGTTCGAGTGGGGGCTGCCGAGGACGGAGCTTTGGTGGCTCCCGCGGGAGAGGCTCAGGCCACGCGCGCGAGCATGGCCTTCGTGGTCGTGTCGTTGGCGGGCGCGTCGTTCGCGCTGGTCTCCGTGGCGCTCGCTTCTTCGGTGACGAGCACGATCACGGAGCCTCCCGGCGCCTCCGCGATGCGCCAGCGCAAGGTCTCGTTTCCGAAGGTGTACTCGAGGCGGTGCGGCGGCTCGAAGACGAGCACGCGGCCCTCACGGGTGACCCCGCCGTCGTCGACTACGAAGGAGCCCTCGCCGATGCCGCGCGCGACCTTGGCGGGAAACCACGCGCGGAGCTCGGCCTCGTTCGTGAGGGCGCGGAACACTTTGGCCGGCGCGTGCGGCAGGTGACGCACGTAGGTGTGCACGCCCTCGCGCTCGATCGCGATGCGCTTCATTTGCGCCTCCGCGGCGGCTCGTCCGGCATCGTCTCGAGGTGGCGCGCGAGGGCGTCGAGGTGCTCGCCCCAGTGCCGACGGTAGGGCGCGACCCACGCCTCGAGCTCGCGCAAGGGCTCCGCGCGCAAGTGGTAGCGCCGCTGCTGGGCCGACACCTCCGCCGTCACCAGGCCGGCATCACGCAGCACACGAAGGTGCTTCGACACCGCAGGCTGCGAGAGCCCCAGCGTCGCCACCAAATCGCCCACCACCTGCGGCTCGTCGCGGAGAAGATCCAAAATCTTTCGCCGCGTAGGCTCCGCCACGACCTCGAACGTCGACAGCATACCCTTCATATACGATTGAAGGCATATGCCTGTCAAGTCATGTACGAGAGATAGGGCCGTCGGCCGAAGCGATCGCGCGCTGCGATCGTGCAGGACTAGAGCACCGAACAGGTTAAATCCCTTCGGCTTTCGCGCGTTTAGCGGCGCTGCGGGTCGTTGCTCCTCCTAAGATAGAAGACTATCCGTCGTCGTCGCGCCTACCGCAGCTTGCTAACCGCACGAAATCCTCGGTCCTTTAACCTGATCGGCGCTCTAGAGCGTCTCGAGGTACGAGACGAGGGCGCTCTGTTCGTCGGTCGAGAGCTTGGCCGACATGTCGTGCACGGTTCCTCCGCAGGAGAGGCGCTGGAGGTTGGTCCCGCAGCCGTTGTGGAAGAACGGCGCGTGGGACGACACCCCGACGAGCGAGGGCACCTGGAAAGAGCCACGGTTGCCGCCGACGTTTTGGTTGCCGGGGCTCGTGTAGAGCGGCCCGGAGTGACACTTTGCGCAGCCGATGTCGGCGCGCTCGAAGACGATGCGCCCCCGCTCCGAAGCGGCAGAAGGCTTCGCGACCTTCGCGCCCGGCAGCTCGTAGAGCCAGGTCTCCAGGCTCGACTTTTGAGCCGCGTCGAGGGAAGGGCCGTTCATGCGTCCCGTCATGATGCGATCGCTCAGCGTGGAGAAGTCGGGGACGTCGCCATTCCAATGGAACGGGGCGGTGCCGGCGAGCGTGCCCTTGAGTGAGGTGGTCCGCATCGGGCCGCCTTTGTCGAGGTTCCACACCTGGCCGTCGTCGCCGCCTTCGGGGTGGCACGACGCACACGCCAAGCCGGCGCCCGAGTTCGCGTGGAAGAGCGCGTGCCCCGTGTCGTTGCGGCTCTCGCTCGAGAGGCGAATGACGGTGTGCGACGGGAGGAGCTCGAGGCTCGCCGGCTCGCGCGACTGAACGACCATCTCGTTGCCGTCGAGGAACGCCACCGCGATCGCTTCGCCCTCGATGGGGTAGTTGGTCGACTCGGCGAAGCACGGCGTGGCGCGGGTACCCACCGACGACACGGGGCGTGCGTTCGGGAACGTGTAAATCTGGGGGAGGCCCGGCGTGTGCGCGAACGCACGCCCCGTG
>JAAFHV010000445.1 GCA_013297655.1 Myxococcales bacterium
CGGGCAGCGCGTGCACGATCGGGCGCGCCGCTCGTGCGCGCGTTCGGAGCCCACAGCTACCTGCTCTTGAACCTCGGGCTCGCCGTCGCGTCGGCCTCCGCGCTCTATCGATTCTTCCCGCACTACTTCGTTCAGACGCTCCCGTTCCTCGCGCTCTCGGTAGCGGCGTTCATCGGGCGCTTCCTGACCCGCGAGCGTTATCGAACGATGGCGCAGCGCCTCGCCATCGCGGCGGTCGGAATGCTCCTCGGATGCGCGACCCTCGGGACCGTGTTCGGCGAACGCATCGACGGTCGGGTAACGCACGATCGCGCACCCCAGCTCTGCGGCAAGATCATCGAGGCGACGACGAAGCCCGAGGATCGCATTTTCGTTTGGGGCTTTTCGCCCTGGATTTATCAGTACGCGCACCGCAAACCGGCGGGGCGCTTCGTGTTCGAGACCTACGTGACCGGGTTCGTGCCTTGGTTCTGGGACACGCTCGAGGTCGAGCGCGCGCGCACCGTCCCCGGCAGCGTGGAGGCCCTCCTCTCCGACCTCGATCGCGAGAAGCCCGAGATCGTGGTCGACGCGGGCAGCGTGATGATGGCGCGCCCGATGCGAGGCTACGCCGCGCCCGGCAAGTGGCTCCTCGACAACTATTGTTTCGAGCTGCGCATCGCGGCGTTCGATCTTTATCGGCGCAGGCGCGAGGGTACCGCGACGTGCGCTCAGCCGTACGTTCCCCTCCCCTACGAGGCGATCAACTGGAACGGCGCGCCGATGGGCCTCCCGCTCCCGCGCTCGGTCGATCGCACGAACGAGCGTCACCTCCCGTATGGCAACTTCATGAAGCCGATCTGGTTCTCCGAAGGAGCCGCCCCGCCGCCGATCGTCTTCGAGGTCACGCGCGATCGACGGCGCGACGAAGAAGAGCGCGACGCGGAGCACGACGGCTTTTACATTCCGCGCTACGAGGACCAAAAAGCGCGCCCGGTCGCCGAATAGCGGTCCGGCCGGCGTGAGCTTTCAGCCCGCGACGATGTTCACCGCGGCGCGCGCGAGTACACCGTGATGATCGGCACCCCGTCGTGCTCGAGCACGTGCGCGGGGACGGCCGTACGGTACACGGTCATCATGTTCGCCTCCGCGACGAACATGTGAAGCTCGTGGTGAACGATCGCGAGATCCGACTCCGAGATGTTCCACGTGTTGGCGCGCAAGTCGGCGCGCACGCGGTGCTCGTATTGCATCGAGCCCCACGCCGACATCAGCGTGTCGTGGATGAAGACGGTCTCGCCGGGGTGGGTGTGCTCTTGGAAGTAGGGAGCCAGACTTTGCGTGGTAAAGCCCCAAAATTGCCGGTTGAGGCCGATCGTCGCCGCCCCGCGTGTGCCCCCGACGAGCGGCACGTAAGACGAGAGCCCGAACGGGTGCGAGTGCGACGTGAGGAGCACCGGGCCGAGGAACACCACGACGCCGACAGCGGCGACCGCGAGCGAGCGCAGGTTCTTGTCCGCCATGTCGCGGAACCGCGCGACGACGCCCGCGAACCCACGGCCGGCGAACACCGCGAGCGCCACGTAGGCGGGCATCCAGTGCTTCGTCGCGCCGAAGATCGGCGTCTTCGGGAGGAAAAACACGGCGATCGGGGCGGCCAATCCGAGGAGCAGGAGGAGCTCACCATCACGAGGTGGCGCGAGGCGAGCGGGCCTCTTCGCGAGCACGGCGCGCCCCCGTTCGTGGAGGTAGAGCGCGGCGCGCCGCAACCACGGCCACGCACCGATCCCGAAGAGCACGAGGGTGATCGTAGGCACCGTCGCGAGGATCATGAACGGCGCGAAGCCAGGGGGCGACGGCGCGGAGTTGTAGTTCCGGCCGAAAAACTCCATGTTGTAATACTCGTGGTTCAGGTGGAACTTCGCGTACCACTCGAAGCGAGCGCGCGTGTCGTTCCACAGCCACGGCCAGAGCGCGACGAACACGATCGGCCCCAAGATCGCCATCGTGATGAGCGGCAGCGGGACCCGTCGTTTCCAAGATCCACGCTCGTTCCCGTAGACCCAAATCGCGTGCGGGAGCACCACCGCGGGGAAGATCCACGCGTTGTGCTTCGTCTCGAGGAGGAGGCCGTAAGCGAGCCCGAACACGATCGCGCGAAAGAGCGTACGCTTTTGGGTGGCCTCGAAATACGTGTAGAGTGCAACACCCCACATCGCGGTCGCCGGCACGTCGAAGCACGCGAGGTGCGCGTGGTAAAATACACGCGGCATGAGGGCGAGCGCGAAGGCCCCCGCGACACCGGCGGTGCGTGAGTAGAGCCGCGCGCCGAAGAGGTACGTCACGTAGAGCGCGACCCCGGCGAACATCATCCCCGGCAGCCGGAACGACTGGCTCCCGTCGGCGATGAGCTTCCACTTCTCGTGGAAGAACAAATACGACAGCGCGAAGGCGCCCTTCACGAGCGCGGGGTGCTCGTGATTCGCGGACCAGTAGGCGTCGATCGTCGCGCGCTCGGTGGCCTTCTTGGCGCCCTCGCCCAAGAGACGAAACCACTGCGCGTAGCTGGTCGCCGCCTCGAAATACATCGCCTCGTCGCGCGCGAATCCCAGGGTTTTTGCGGTACGAAATAGCCACGTCCCGTACGCGACGGCGATCGTGATCCCGATCGCATGATCCTTGGCGTCGGTGCGTCTCATCGGGTCGTTACCTCGAAGCAGTATTGGCGGTTCGATTGGGAAGCGGCGGAGATGTCCACCGCGAGCACGCCCGTCTTCGTCGCCAGCTCGGGGGTCGAGAAGGTCACCTCCGCGAAGCCGGGGCCGTCCCGGAACACGGTCGCGCCGATCGGGTGCTCCGCCATTTGTTGCTCGGGGAGCTCCACCCAGTAGCGCGCGTCCACCGGCGGAAACTGCGGCCCCGCGTCACGCGGGTCGGGGTTCTCGTAGGCCTTGTGAATCAAGTGGTGGACCACGATCTTCTGGCCGAAGCGCACGCCCTTGAAGCGCAACCGCAGCGCGCGTGGAGCCGCCATCGGCATCGCGGCGAGGCAGTACCGAGGGCGGTAGTCGTGCTCGAGCGCGAGGAGGAGGCCGACCCCTGCGTTCTCGCACTGGTAGCGTCGGGGTGGCGTCGCCGGATCCCACGGCGGTGCGGCGCCTCGGTCCTCGAGCCACGGGCACGCGCGGTGCTCGGTCGGCCCGTGAACGAAGGCCTCGACTTGCCGCTGCTCGAAGAGCTCGAGGCTGTTCGAGAGCACCGGCTCGGGCTTCGGGTTCTCCAGCGTGTCGACGCGTACGGTCCCGAAATCGCGCGACGCGGCCACGTTCCAGGCCGGTCCTCCGCCGCTCGCGCCGCGATTCCGAACGAGAAAAATGCGCTTATAGCGCGCGTCGTCGGTCGGCCCTTCGCGCTCGAGCGTCGCCATCTCTTTGAAGTGGAAGCGCCCCGGCCGGCTCGACCAATCGGGCCAAAAGACGAGCCCGTCGTCTTTCGTGATCTGCTCGCGGACGTAGCCCGCGGCGCGCTCGTAGTCGCCGCGCTCGTCGACCGGGCGCGTCTGGTAGAGGTGCGCGCCTGCCTCGAGGAGCGCGATGCCGAGCACGATCGGCAGCAGCATCTTGCTGCCGCGGCCGAACGTGACGCCGATGCCGGCGGCTTTCGGCGAAGTCGCGACCACCGGCTCGCGAGACGGTGGCGCGGGCTCCGACTCGGCTTCGGTCGGCGGCTCCGCGGACGTCGACGGAGGCGCGTCCGACTTCGCGGGTACGGCGGCCACTGCGCCGCTATCCGCGCGCGCCCCTCTCTGCTCCGACTCGGGCGAGGGCTCGTTGGACTTCGCGACCACGCTCGTGTCGGCGGTGTCGCTCGGCTCCGGCGGGCCTTCGGGCTTCGCCGCGTCGGGCGAGGGCTCATCCATGGCCGCGTACTCTAGTTTAGTCGTTCGGCGATTGGTACACGGCGAACCGTGCATCGTGCATGCTCATGGCGACGGAGCACGAGTCACGCCC
>JAAFHV010000447.1 GCA_013297655.1 Myxococcales bacterium
GATCGCGGACGAGACCCGCGGTCGGAGCCCGCTCTGGACGTTCAAGGCGCAGTTCGCGAAGAAGCGCGTCCTGAAGGACGGGGCAGGGAAGTCGTGGAAGGGCTCCGCCGCCGACGCGACCGCGGTCGCGATGGCCGCGGTGGGTGCGTTCGCGAAGCGCCGTGACGACGAGGAGCTCGCGACGGCGACCGCGGTCGTTCGCATCGTCGAGATCGACGAGACCGCGCGCAAGAGCGCCAAGGCCGGCGGTGCCTCGTGGACGACCGAGCTGAAAGAGCGCGCCGCAGAGCTCCGCGCTGCGCTCATGGCGCACCCGGTGAGCGCGCGTGTCGCCGAGACCGCCGCCGCGATCGCGGGTGAAACCCCCACCGACGCCGAGGACGGCGCGCTCGCGGCCTATGCCCTCGACGCCATCGAGGCGTGGCTCGCGCACCGGCGCCACGACCACGCCGACGTCGCCCATGGGTGGCCCTCGCTCCACGCCCCGAAGAACCTCGATTTTGCCAAGCTCGTCGAGGTCGTGCGCCCCGATCCCGCGCTCCCCGAGCTGTTCGTCGGCCCCGCCGATCACCGCCGCGAGCGCGATGGCTTCGCCCTCACCGATCGCCGGATGGGCCCGCGCGAGGCCGAACAAGAGATCGACTACTGCCTCTACTGCCACGAGCGCGACAAGGACTCCTGCGCGAAGGGCCTCCGCGACAACAAGACCGGCGAGATCAAAAAGAACCCGCTCGGCGTGCTCCTCGAAGGCTGCCCCCTCGAAGAGCGCATCAGCGAGATGCACCTCCTCCGCCGCGACGGCGACGTGCTCGGCGCGCTCGCCACGATCATCATCGACAACCCGATGTGCCCCGGCACCGGGCACCGCATCTGCAACGACTGCATGAAGGCCTGCGTCTTCCAAAAGCAGGAGCCGGTGAACATCCCGCAGGCCGAGACGCGCGTCCTCACGGAGGTGCTCCAGCTTCCGTATGGTCTCGAGATCTATGGCTTTTTGACGCGGTGGAACCCGCTCAACGTGCTGCGCCCGTACAGCCTCCCGTACAACGGGAAGAACGTGCTCGTGGTTGGCCTCGGGCCCGCCGGATACACGCTGTCGCACCACCTCACGCGCGAGGGCTTCTCCGTCACCGCGGTCGACGGCCTAAAGCTCGAGCCCTTGCCGGAGGCGCTCGTGGGCTCCGACGACACGGTGCCGGAGCCGGTGAAAGATTTCGGCACGCTCTACCACGAGCTCGACGAGCGCTTGCTTCTCGGGTTCGGCGGCGTGTCCGAGTACGGCATCACCGTGCGCTGGGACAAAAACTTCCTCACCGTGCTCTACGTCACGCTCGCGCGGAACAAGCTCCTCCGGATGTACGGCGGGGTTCGTTTCGGCGGCACGCTCACCCTGGACGACGCGTGGGCGCTCGGCTTCGACCACGTCGCGCTCGCGGCGGGCGCGGGCCGGCCCACCATCATCGACATGAAGAACAACCTCGCCCGCGGCATCCGCAAGGCGAGCGACTTCCTCATGGCTCTCCAGCTCACCGGCGCCTACAAAAAGAGCACCGTCGCGAACCTGCAGGTGAGCCTCCCCGCGATCGTGATCGGCGGCGGCCTCACCGCGATCGACACCGCGACCGAGCTCATCGCCTACTACCCGGTCCAGATCGAGAAGACGCTCGTCCGCATCCGCAAGCTCGAGGCCGAGCTCGGCGCCGAGGCGGTTCGTAAGATGTTCGACGACGAGGAGTGGGAGACGCTCCAAGTCCACCTCGCCCACGCGACGGAGCTCGAAGCCGAGCGTGATCTCGCCGCCCGCGAGGGCCGTGATGCGCGCCTTCAGCCCCTCATCGAGAAGTGGGGCGGCGTGTCGCTCGTGTACCGCAAGTCGGTGCAAGACTCGCCCGCGTACCGCTTGAACCACGAAGAGGTCCACGAGAGCCTCGAAGAGGGCGTGCGCTACATCGAGAACCTCTCGCCCACCGAGGCGCTCCTCGACCCGCGCGGGCACGTGCGCGGCGTGCTCTTCAAGCGCCCCGACGGCTCCACGATCGAGCTCCCCGCGCGCACGCTTTGTGTCGCCGCCGGCACGAGCCCGAACATCACCTACGAGCGCGAGTACGAGGGCACCTTCGTGCTCGACGACCGCAAGCACTTCCTCCAGGTGCACACCGCGACGCGGACCGCGCACGGCGAGCCGATCGTGCTCGAGAAGTCGAAGCCGCGCGCGGGCTTCTTCACGAGCTACGAGAAGGACGGCAAGCTCGTCAGCATCTACGGCGACAACCACCCGCACTACGCCGGCAGCGTGGTGAAGGCGATGGCGAGCGGCAAAGACGGCTACCGCCACGTCGCGGCGCTCTTCCCCGAGCTCGCCGCCCTCGACGCGAGCACCCAGCCCGCGCGCGACCAGGCGCTGAAAGAGCGCAACGCGCGCCTCGACGCCGAGCTGCTCGCTCGCGTGGTCGAGGTGAACCGCCTCACGAAGACGATCGTCGAGGTGGTCGTGAAGGCGCCGATGGCGGCGCGCAAGTTCAAGCCGGGCCAGTTCTACCGTCTTCAAAACTTCGAGGCGCTCGCCCCGACGGTCGACGGCACTCGCCTCGCGATGGAGGGCCTCGCGCTCACCGGCGCGTGGATCGACGAGGAAAAGGGCCTCATGGGCACGATCGTGCTCGAGATGGGCGGCTCGTCGCGTCTCTGCGCCGCGCTCCGTCCCGGCGAGCCGGTCGTCCTCATGGGCCCCACCGGCGCGCCGACCGAAATCGAGAGCGGCGAGACGGTGCTCCTCCTCGGCGGTGGCCTCGGCAACGCGGTGCTCTTCTCCATCGCGCGCGCCTTCAAGGCCCTCGGCGCGACGGTGCTCTACTTCGCCGGCTACAAAGACGGCGACGATCTCTTCAAACAGGACGACATCGAGGCCTTCACCGACCAGGTGATCTGGTGCACCGACAAGGGCACCGAGATCGCGGCGCGCAGGCCACAAGACGCACATTTCCGCGGCAACATCGTGCAAGCCGCGCTCGCCTTCGGGAACGGCAAGCTCACCCCGCCGGTGGCCAAGCTCTCGAGCGTGAAGCGCATCATCGCGATCGGCTCCGACCGCATGATGGCAGCGGTGCAAGAGGCGCGGCACACCACGTTGCGCCCGCTGCTCGATCCGAAGCACCTCGCGATCGGGAGCATCAACTCGCCGATGCAGTGCATGATGAAAGAGATTTGCGCGCAGTGCCTCCAGAAGCACCGCGATCCGGTGACCGGCAAAGAGGAGGTCGTCTTCTCTTGCTACAACCAAGACCAGGAGCTCGACCGGGTCGACTTCGCGCACCTCCGCGAGCGGCTCCGCGCGAACTCGGTGCAAGAGAAAATCTCGAACGCGTGGCTCGACAGCCTGCTTCGCAAACGCCCGGAACTTCTCCGAATTTAACGACGATCGCGGGCCTTTCGGAGGGCGGATGACTTTCCCCCTTCCGTGCGGCCCGTCGTCGTGCGAGTAGGGCTGCCCCTTATGGCGACGCGCTTTCACATTGGTGCCAAAGATCTCCGCGGAGCCATCGAGGCCTACGCGAAGCGCTTCGATCTCCTCGAAGTTCGCCTCGCCGCCTCGGAGAAGGCCAAACAAGGTCCGACCGCGACCACGCTGCGCAAGTGGCGCAAGGCCACCCCGCCGCACTTCGAGTTCGTGCCGGTGCTCGGCCCCGCGATGGGCAAGGTCCGCCCCGGCGCCGAGCTCGACGCCGAGCTCGCGACCGCGCTCGAGTGCATCACGATCCTGCAGTGCCGGATGGTGCTCCTGCCCACCCCCGCCGACGTGACCCCGTCGCAGCTCTCCCGCGATCGCATCGCGAAGCTCTGCGACAGGCTCCCGCGTGACGTGACCCAGGTCGCCTGGGAGCCGCGCGGCGTGTGGGAGGTCGACGACGCGGCCGTCTTCGCGAAGAAGATCGGCGTCACGCTC
>JAAFHV010000446.1 GCA_013297655.1 Myxococcales bacterium
TCGCCATCGGGCCGCCTCGGATGGCGCGATCACGCGAGCATGTGGAGCCCCACGCGGTTCCCCTCGGTGTCGTCGATCACGGCGATGAACCCGATAGGTCCGAGGCTCGTCTTCGGCGTCACGACGCTGCCTCCCGCGGCCTTCACACGCGCGAGGCTCGCGTCGAGGTCGGTGGCGCGGAGGTACAGCACCGTGCCCTCGGTCGAAGGGGTGTGGTTGTCGCTCTTCACGAGGGCGCCGCGGATCTCCTTCTCCTCGGCCGGAAAGATCGCGTGCGGGACCTCGAAGAAGACCTCGCGCTTCAGGGAGAGGTCGAGCACCTTTTCGTAGAAGCCCGCGGCGCGGTCGAGGTCCTTCGTGGGCAGCTCGAACCAGGTAACGCTGTGCATGGTCGTGTTCCTTTCGGTCGCGTCGATTCGCGATGAACGGACCTTACCGACCGCCAGTGACAGCCTTTTGTCAGGATTGTCCCAAGCCGCGCTAGAGCACCGAACAGTTCGATGACCGAGGATTTTCGCTGAGTTGCGAGCCGTGCGAGGCGCGACGACGACCCTTGGAAGTCCCTGACGAGGGACGAGTCCTACTGCTGCTAGCCGAGGAGGAGTAACGAAGCACGGCGAAGCAAATCGGCGAAAAGCCGACCGAATCGAACTGTTCGGTGCTCTAGGCTAGGGTTTTTCCCATGTACTGCGCGTTCTGCAGGCAAGAGATGGCGTACGTGCACGGCCACGCGGCGTGTGTTCGCTCGGGGTGCCCCATGTTCGGCGTGAACCAGGCCGAGTGCTGCAGCGGCGAGACGGCGGCGTGTGGCCCGCTCACGGCGGAGGTCGCGGCAGGTCCCGGGCCCGCGGGAAACACGGCCTCCGCGCCGAAGCGAAGCCCGCGGTAGGTCTCGGCGCGAGAACGATGTGTGCCCGCGGCGGGCACGAGCCTCGATGGAACGCGCGTGTTACCGATGGGGACATGAGCTCTCCCATCCTCGCCGTGCGCGCTCTCGGGTTCCCCTGGCCGACGGAAGATCCGTTCCTCTTTTGCGTGCACCACGACGACGCGTACCCCGAGGGAAACGAGAAGCTCGGCCCCAACGTGTCGCTCGCGGGGAGGAACCTCGGCCAAGACTTCGAGGTCCGCGACGGATTTCGCATGTACCACGGCGAGGAGGTGCCCGGATTTCCGCCCCACCCGCACCGCGGCTTCGAGACGCTCACCCTCGTGCGCAAGGGCCTCGTCGACCACTCCGATTCGCTCGGCGCGACCGCGCGCTTCGGCGGAGGCGACGCGCAGTGGCTCACCGCGGGGAAGGGCATCGTGCACTCCGAGATGTTCCCGCTCGTGAAGCGCGACGCTCCGAACCCGCTCGAGCTCTTCCAGATCTGGGTGAACCTGCCCAAGGCCGACAAGTTCGCCGACCCGCATTTTGCGATGTTCTGGAACGACACGATCCCGAAGGTGACCGTCACCGACGACGACGGAAAAGCGACCGAGGTCACGGTCGTCGCGGGCGCGTTCGCAGACGCGATCCCTCCCACCCCCCCGCCGCGCTCGTGGGCCTCGAAGGCCGAGTCGCACGTGGCGGTGTGGGCGCTTCGTCTCGCCCCCGGCGCGCGCTTCGAGCTGCCCGCCGCGGTGGCGGGAGTGAACCGGAACCTCTATTTTTTCAAGGGATCGAAGGTCACGATCGCCGATCGCACCCTCGCCGAGCACCGCGCCGTGACGGTGAGATCGGACGAGAAGATCGTGATCCGCGCGGGGGACGACGAGGTGGAGCTGCTGATGCTCCAAGGCAAGCCGATCGCGGAGCCGGTGGTGCAGTACGGGCCCTTCGTGATGAACACCCAGGGTGAGATCCAAGAGGCGATGAACGACTACCGCCGCACGCGCTTCGGTGGCTGGCCGTTCGCGCAAGAAGCGCCGACCCACCCCGGTGACGAAGGCCGCTTCGCCCGTCACGTGGACGGGCGTGTGGAAAAACGCGGGTAGTCAGCGAGGGACGTCGTAACGCAGCTCCACGAAGCCTCGCCCGAAGGTCTTCGTGGAGCGGAGCGTGAGCGGCTTCGCGATCCGTGTCGGCAAGAGGGGAATCCCCGCGCCGAGCACGACGGGCGCGAGGCCGAGATGAATCTCGTCGAGCAGCTCGGCGCGAACGTACTGCGCGACGAGATCACCGCCGCCCACGAGCCAAATCGCCTTTTCCCCTGCGGATGCCGCGATGGCGTCGAAGCTCGTGCTCACGTCGCCGTGGACCAACGCGACGTCGGCCCCCTCGATCTGCGGTCGCGCGCGGTTCGTGTAGACCCAGGTCTTCTGCGTGTAGGGCCACGGCATGTCCTTTTGCGCGCACAAGAAGTCGTACGTCTTGCCGCCCATCACGAGCGCGCCGATTCCTGCGAGGAACGCCTCGTAGTGCTCCTTGATGCCCTCGGCGCCGTCGAACGCGAGGAGCCAGTCGATACGGTGCTCGGTGTCGGCGATGAAGCCGTCGAGGGTCTGGGCGACGTAATAGATCGTGCGCGATCGTTTGGTCGATGCGGTGCTCATGGCACCGGAGATTGCGCGTGTATCGCTGCCATCTTCTGTCAGTGATCTTTCGTATGCTCCTCGGGTGAAGTCGTCGCGCCTCTTGTCGCTCATGTTCCTCTTGCAGCGGCGAGGGACACGCACCGCCGCGGCGCTCGCGGAGGAGCTCGAGATCAGCGTGCGCACGCTGTACCGCGACGTGGCGTCGCTCGTGGCGGCGGGTGTCCCGGTCGTGACGAGCGCGGGGCCAGGAGGGGGGATCGGGCTGCCTCCCACGTGGCGTACGCGCCTCGATGGCCTCACCGGCGACGAGGCCTCGGCGCTGCTCTTCGCGGGGGTTCCGCAGGCGCTCGGGGATCTCGGGATGTTCGGCGCCGCCGTCGCCGCGAAGGCCAAGCTCGCCGCCACGTTGCCTCCCGATCTGCAGGCGCGCATCGATCGGGTGAGCGAAAGGTTCTTCCTCGACGCGCCCGGTTGGTTCGCGAAGAAGGAGCCGCTCGATCACTTGCCGCTCGTGGCGCGCGCGGTGTGGGAGTCGCGCACGATCTCCGTTCGCTATGGCGCCGGGGCGTGGACCGCGGTCGCGCCGCTCGGTCTCGTGCTGAAGGCGGGCATTTGGTACGTCGTCGCCGAGGTCGCGCGAACACGGGAGATTCGCTCGTTTCGTGTCGCGAAGCTCGTCGCGGTGCGCCTCGGGCGGGCGACGGTCGCGCGGCCGGCGGGGTTCTCCCTCGCGGCGCATTGGGCGCGCGCGGCGCACGCGTTCGAGGGCTCGCTCCTCGTGTACCGGTGCGAGGTGCGGCTCTCGCGTCGCGCGTTCGTCTCCCTGCCGCACGTGGTCCCGCAAGACGTGATCCGAGAGCAGCTCGCGCGCGCGGATCCCCCGGACGACGAAGGCTTCCGTCGCGTGGCGCTCACCCTCGAGAGCGAAGAGGTGGCCGCCTCGCAGCTCCTCGCCCTAGGGGACGGCGTGGAGGTGCTCGCGCCACCCGATCTACGCGTATTGCTTCACGATTTGGCGGCGCGGGTGTGCGCCCGAAATGTCACTTCGAAGCGGCGAGGACCTTCCGCAAGACCTCGGGCTTATCGACCGTGATCGCGTCGACGCCCATCGCGACCAGCGCGCGAAGCACCTTGGCGTCCGAAGGCGCCCACGTCGCGAGCGCGAGGCCCGCGCCGTGCACCGCCGCGACGTCCTCCGCGGTCACGAACGAGGCCTGCGGGACGAGCACGTCGGCCTTCGCGAGCTTGGCAAACGCGACCGGATCGGCCGGCCGCGCGGCGTAGAGCACGCCGGTGCGAATCGCCTTCGCGAGCTTCTTCACGAGCTTCACCGCGGCGTGATCGAAGCTGATGACGAGCACGTCTTTCGTGGTGCCGGTGCGACCGAGGCTCGCGACGACCGCCTCGGGGAGGCCTTTCGCGACGACGGGATCGCCCTTGAGCTCGATTTGAACGCG
>JAAFHV010000451.1 GCA_013297655.1 Myxococcales bacterium
GCTCTTCCGATCTGGGGAGGCTGGGTGGTGCCCTGCGCGCACTCGCGGTCGAAACGAACCTTGTACGTGAAGTCGTTGCGGAGCTCGCCGGCGGGCTTCAGCACCTTGAACGTCGGATCGGCGAGATCGTCGTCGAGGCTGGAGGGCATGATCTCGCCCTTGTCGTTCACGATCTCGGCGTTCGGCGCGTAGTAGCGGGGGGGGATGGGATCGCCTGCGTCGTCGACGCCGCTCGACGGGGAGCTCGACACGTATTTGCCTTGCGTGGAGCGGTACGCGATGCCGCGCGTGCCGGCCGGGATCGTGCCCCCGGCGCCGATGATCTCGCCCGGGACACACTCCGGTACCGGGCACACGCCTGCGTCTGCCGCGCGCGGGCAGAGCACGACCGCGAAGGCCGCGAGGACGAAGGACGAGGCAATCGGCGCGAGCGCGCGCGAACGAGAGAAAGACGCCATGCCCCGAGCATCGCACGATTCCCGTCCAGCGGCGAGGCTCCGACGCGGTCCACGAATGGGTGACAGACACGGACCGAGTGGCCTCGCGAAGCGGCTCGCCGCGGGCGCTCGCGCCGCACGATCGGCCCTTTTTTCTCGCGCGCCGTCCAAGATACGTTACCGTCACCGGCCATGGCATCGTCCGACAAATCGAGCCTCGAAGCGCGACTCCGCGCGATCGTCAAACCGATTGCGAAGAAGGTCCTCTACGGCCAAGCGGTGCAGCCCGGCCCCGGCACGCGCTGGCTCTACCGCGCGGTCGCGGGCGCTGATTTTTACGTGCGCGAAGCCTACGAGCTCATGCGCCGGAGCCTCGTCGCGACGCCCGCGTTCCTCACCCAGTGCGTCTCGTACGGCGAGCGGATCGAGATCGACCGTTTGCCCTACATCCAAGGATCGCCGCGGATCTACCTGGGGAGCGATATCCGCTTTTCGGGCCAAGTGGGCATTCAAGGGAACGCGCAGAGGAGCCCGGAGCTCCGCCTCGGCAATGGCATCTTCATCGGCCATGGCACCACCTTCGTCATCGCCGACAAGATCCAGATCGGGGACTTCGTCTCGATCGGCGGCGGCTCGTACATCACCGACACCGACGGGCACGCGAACTACAACCCGAACCGTCCGATCTGGGAGGTGCCCGCGACCGACGCCGAGATCGCGCCCGTGATCATCGAGGACAACGTGCAAATCAGCCGCGACGTCACGATCCTTCGTGGTGTCCGTATCGGCGCGCGCGCCATCATCGGGGCCGGCTCGGTGGTGCGCTCCGACATTCCCCCCGACTCGGTCGTCGCCGGCAACCCCGCGCGGGTCGTGAAGCGCATCGTCCCCGAGGGCGCCGCGGCTGCTGCTCCTGCCGCGGCTGCTGCTCCTGCCGGTGCCGCTGCGCCGCCGCCGCCGATGCCGGCAAAGACCGAAGCTACCTGAGAATCGTTTTTTTGCTGACCGGCCAGTGACACGACAAGTTTGGAGGACGCGTGGACTTTGCAAAGCTCGATCTCGAATCCATCGCCAAGGAGCACAAGACTCCCCTCTACGTGTACGACATGGACGCCGCGATCGCGCAGGCGCGCGCGCTGCGAGCGTCGCTCCCGTCGTGCATCGATTTGCTCTACTGCGCCAAGGCGAACGCGAACAAGGTGGTGCTCTCGGCGTTCAAGCCGGAGGTCGCGGGGCTCGACATCTCGAGCGCCGGTGAGCTCGATTTGGCGATCGCGGTCGGATGGTCGCCGAGCGTGATGAGCTTCGCCGGCCCCGGAAAGAGCGAGGACGAGCTCGAGCGCGCGATCTCGAAAGATCTCCACGTGCTCTCGGTCGAGAGCCTCACCGAGCTCCGTCGCGCCTCCGCGATCGCGATCCGGCTCGGCAAGACCCAGAGCATCACGTTGCGCGTGAACCCGGCGTCGGCGCCGAAAGAGTTTCCCATGAAAATGGGCGGGCTCCCCTCGCAGTTCGGGATCCCGGAAGAGCAAGCCGAAGAGGCGATGGCGGAGGCCGTAAAGACCCCAGGCATCAAGGTGATCGGCGTCCACGTGTTCTCCGGAACGAACTGCCTCGAGCCCTCCGCGATCGTCGAGAACGCGCGCGGCACTTTGGCGATCGCGGAGCGCCTCGTCGAGAAGTTCGCCCTTACCCCCGAGATCGTGAACCTCGGCGGCGGCTTCGGAGTGCCGTATTTCCCAGGTCAGCAGCCGATGGACGTCGCCGCGCTCGGCAAGGCGGTCGGCGAGACCGTGCTCGCGTTCCAGGAGAGCCACCCGCGCTTCGCGAAGACACGATTCTTGCTTGAGCTCGGGCGCTTCATGATCGCCGAGTTCGGCGTCTACGTGACGCGGGTGCTCGACGTGAAAGAGACCCGCGGCAAGCGCTTCGCCATCCTCGACGGTGGCATGCACCACTGCTTCCCCGCGACTGGCAACTTCGGTCAGGTCATCAAGAAGAACTTCCCCGTCGTCAACGCGAGCCGCACCGGGGGCGGGGAGCCGCACGAGGTCGTCGGTCCGCTGTGCACCCCGATCGACTCGATGGCGCGCGCGATCGAGCTGTCGCGAGCGGAGATCGGCGATCTCGTCGTGTTCGATCGCTGCGGCGCCTACAGCTACGCGGCGAGCCCGCTGCTCTTTTTGAGCCACGACACGCCCCCCGAGCTCGTGCTCCACGAGGGCAAGATCGCGCTCGTGCGTCCGCGCCGTCCGGCGTCGTACTTCCAGTGACGAAATCGTGATTTCGTGCGCCGTCGCGCCGGCCGGTTGCTCCCCGCGCCGGTGCTCGCCGCGGCGCGCGAATCGTTCGTCGACCACGAGAAACGGGATCCGGGTCCGAAGCGTGCCCGTCTATACTCGCCGGCTATGTCCACGAAGGTCGAGATCCGCGAAAAAATCCGCACGTTCATCCTCGAGAGCTACATGGCGGGCCTCGACGCCTCCGGGCTCAAGGACGACGTCTCGCTCGAACGCTCGCACATCGTCGATTCGGCGCGTGTGCTCGAGCTCATCCTCTACCTCGAGGAGACGTTCGGGATCGAAGTCACGAACGACGACGCGACCCCGGACAACTTCGACACCGTGAACGCGATCGTCGGCTACGTGGCCGGCAAGATCGGCGCGACCTGAGCCTGGCGCTCGCTCGCCGTCCGTAAGCTCACGTCCGCACCGTCGTCGCGCGCGGCTCGATTCCGCGCCCCCGAATCCGTTCGTGGCTCGGGAGCGCCGCCGGTTCGACGACGATGACCCTCCCTTTTTCCCTGCCGACGACCGCGCGCGCTTCGTATTCCGAGGAGAGACCGACATGCACGTATCGATTCCGACGATGCTCCACGAGTACCTGGAGCGGAACGCCCAAAAGCACCCCGAGAAGACCGCGCTCATCTTCAAAGATCGGCGCGAGAGCTGGGGCCAAGTCGAAGAGACGGCGAACCGGCTCGCGCACCTGCTCCGTAGCCTCGGGGTGGTGCGCCAAGATCGCGTGGTGCTCTACCTCGACAACAACGTCGAGATGGCCTCCAGCATTTGGGGAATCCTCCGCGCCGACGCCATTTTCAGCCCGATCAACGCGCAGACGAAGGTCGACAAGCTCATTTACATGTTGAACGACTGCCGCGCCCGCGCGGTGATCACCGACGTCGCGCTGGAGAGCATCTACAAGGAAGCCTTCACGAAGACGCCGCACCTCAAGCACGCCCTCGTGGTGGGGCTGGAGGAGGAGGGGCACAAGATCGGCGACGTGGAGCTCGTGCCGTTCGCGAAGGCGATCGCGGCGCAAAAGACCGAGCGCCCGCGGGTCGCGAACATTCCGATCGATCTCGCCGCGATCATCTACACCTCGGGCTCCACCGGAATGTTCGCGACCAAAAAAAA
>JAAFHV010000448.1 GCA_013297655.1 Myxococcales bacterium
ACGGCGTCACGACCCGCGCTCGAGGGCAAAAAACGCGAGGTTCCCAAACCTCGCACCACGCGACCCAAGCTCCGATCTTCCCACGGCACCGCGACGAAGGTGCCCGCGAAGAAGACCGCGGTCGCCCGCGCGGAGGCCCCGCGTCCTGCGCGCGCCACTCCGCGCTCGCTTCCCACACCTCCCAAGCTCGCCGCCTCCGACGTCGCGCCGAAGAGCAAACGCGGCCGCACGGCACAAGGTGCCACCGGCCCCACGTCGCTCGCGAGCGACGCTGCGCGCGACATGGCGGTCGCCATCGCCATCGCCGCGCTCGACAAGAAGGCCCACGCGCTCGAGATCCTCGATGTCGCCGGCAAGGTCGACTACGCCGATTTTCTCGTCCTGATGTCCGGCAAGAGCGACCGCCAAGTGGCCGCCCTCGCGCAGGGGATCGAGGACGCGCTTCGAAAGAAGGGCAAACGCGCGCTCTCGATCGAAGGCCTCCCGCACGCCATTTGGGTGCTGATGGACTTCGGCGACGTCGTGGTGCACGTCTTCCAGGAAGACTCGCGCCAGCTCTACGATCTCGACGGGCTGTGGATGGACGCGAAGCGCATCCCGCTCCCCGCCGATAGCTGATTACTCGTCCTCGGCGGCCGAAGCGCCCGCACGAACGACCGCATCTCTCAAGGGTGCGGTCGTCCTGCGTTTGAGGCTAACATAGCGAAAGAATAGCGAATTCGCTTGGGTCAGCGGGTGGCTTTTCCTTCGAGCAGGATGTCGCTCCGCGCCCGGCTCGCGACGAACGTGGCGAGGGAGCCCGACGCGACCCCGACGAAGCCCGAATCGGCGCGCGCGACGAGCACTTGCGGCGTGGCGAGGGACACCGGTCGACGGAAGAGCTGCATGTCGTCTTCGATCCACGAAACGAAGCCATCTCGAAGCGAGGGTTGCACCCACGGGATGTTCCCCCCGATGCGCTCGGTGGCGTGCACGCGGCGATCGGCGTCGGCCGCGCCGCGCGCCTTGCCGACCTTCAGCGAGAGAGCGTGGAACTTGGGCTCCGGGTGCACCGCGCCGAAGTCGACGTAGAGCAGCGTGCCGTCGTCGTCGAGGAGCGGGAACGCCTGTTTTCCCGGGAGGACACGCCGGTTCGTGACCTTGGTCGAGCGCGTGACGACCACGATGTCGGCGCTCGAGGCGTCGTCGAGCGAGAAGTGCCCGCGCGGATCTTCCGAGAAATCGGCGTACGCGACGAGGTCGTCGGCGATCGCTCCGAAGCGCTGCTGACCGGGCCCCGACGCGACGATCTCGACGTCGCCGCTGCTCGGCGTGAAGACCGCTACGTCGGTGTCCGCGTCCTCGCGATCGGGGTTGCCGTACGTGAGCGTGAAGACCACCGCGTCGCGGCCGACCCGAGGCTCGAAGGCCTTCGCGTAGGAGCCAGGGATGGTGACGGGCTCGGCTCTGCCGACCTTCACGCGCACGATCCCGCGCCCGTTTTTGTCGACCGCCTCCCACGCGACGATGCCGTGCCGCGCCGACGGTCGGCTCGCGCGCGAGAACGACGTCTCGAGATCCTCGCGCTCCCCCGTGTCGAAGGACACGCGCTGGAGCTTGCCTCCTTTGCTCACCTGGACGATGCCGCAGCCGTCCTCCGCGAAGGGCATGTAGCCGACCGGATCGAGCGGGTTGTCGGCGAACGAGCCATCGAGCGGCTCGCGTACCTTCGTCGCGCCTTCGATGCACTGCGCGCTCGCCGGGGGCAGGGTCGCGCTCGGCGTGCCGGGGGGCGAGCTCGCGTCGACGTCGCTCGAGGGGCCTCCGGTGCGGCCGCCGCACGCGGCGAGCGCGGCGAACGCGGCGAACCCGACTGGCCACACGATGGAAAGCTCGGTACGAAGGCTCACGGCTCGACGTCTCCTTTTTTTTCGCGCATCCCGAGGCGGATCATGCGCTTCTTGAGGCCCTGGCGCGAGAGGCCGAGGGCGGTCGCGGTGTGGGTGAGGTTGCCCTCGTTGGCGGCGAGGGCGCGCTCGAGCTCGTTGCGCTCGCGTGCTCCGCTCGCTTCGGGCGCCGCGGTGGGGGCCAACGCAGCACGTGCGGTGGAGCCTTCTCGAATTTTTCGCGACAGCGCGCTTCGTCCGACGTTCGAGACTCCTTGGGCGAGGAGGCGCGCGATCTCGTGCTGGAGCTCGCGCACGTTCCCGGGCCACACGTGCGCGTCGAGGGTCGCCCACGCGTCGTCCGAGAGCACCAGCTTGGCGCCCGCAGCGTCGACGAAATGCCGAACGAGCTCGCGTACATCGCCCGTTCGTGATCGAAGCGGAGGGATGTCGACGGTGAGCACCGAGAGGCGAAAATACAGGTCGCGCCGGAAGGTGCCCGCGGCCACCTGGGCCTCGAGATCGCGGTTCGTCGCGGCGACGATGCGCACGTCGACCGCGCGCTCCTCGTCGTCTCCCACCGCGCGGTAGCGGCCCGTCTCGAGAACGCGGAGGAACGTGGCCTGCTTCGCGAGCGGAAGCTCCCCGATCTCGTCCAAAAAGAGGGTGCCGCCCTCGGCGGCGGCGAAGAGCCCACGCCGCGCGCGCTCGGCGCCGGTGTACGCGCCCTTCACGTGCCCGAAGAGCTCGGCCTCGAAGAGGTTCTCTGCGATCGCGCCGCAGTTCACGGCGACGAACGGGCTCCGCTCGCGCGCGCTCGCGGAATGGAGGGCGCGGGCGAAGATCTCTTTGCCGACCCCGGTCTCGCCCGTGAGGAGGACCGGCAAGTCGCCCCTCGCTGCGACGGCGAGGCGCGCCCGCGCGCGGTCGATAGCGAGGCTCTTGCCCACGATCGAGGGAAGCTTCGGGAGGTCGTTTCGCTGCGGGAAAAAGGTGGTCTCTTCGTCATAGAGGCCGGCGCCGACTTCGCGCGACGCCGCTGCGGGGGCGCTCTCCTGCGCGCTCGTGGCCGAGGCCGGCGCGTCGACCTCGCGGCGCGCGGCGGAAAGCCTCGCCGCGACGACGAAGGCCGCGACGAACGGGAGGAGATCGCCGTCCGCGACGGAGCGGAACACGTCGGCGGTGCGTCGCTCTTCGAGCACGACGAGGGTCGCGCTCGGAGGCGGCCCGAGGACGACCACGCGCGATCCTGGGCTCCCTCCCTCGTGGACGACACGCGCTGGGCCCTTCGCGAGGCGGGCGAGCTCCGCGAGATCGACGCGCTTCTCCGCTTCGCCGACGAGGAGCCCTTCCGCGTCGAGCCCGAGCACGCGCCCGCTCGCGACGTCGACCAAGAAGCCTCGTTCGGCGCGGGTGCTCTTGACGAGACCCTCGAGCAAGGTGCGCTCCTGCTCGTCGCGGCTCGCCCCTCGGGCGGCGGAGTCGAGCCACGCGGCGAGGCTTCGAGGGGGACCTTTCATGCGTGCCTCGCGAACGATGCCCCATGCGCGGGCGACGAGGTGCGAAATGTTCGCTTCGCGCGCGCGGCGGACGGCCCGCGCCGCGCTGCGGGTGGCTTCGCGTCGA
The DNA here is from genome assembly GCA_013297655.1 of Myxococcales bacterium. Classification (GTDB taxonomy): domain Bacteria; phylum Myxococcota_A; class Polyangia; order Polyangiales; family Polyangiaceae; genus JAAFHV01. The sequence continues at coordinate 3,492 of JAAFHV010000448.1, forward strand.
TCGCCCTCGGCCAGGCTCGCCTCCGCTTCGAGGACGAGAGCGCGTGCGTCGACGAGGGGATCGCCTCTGCGCGCGCTCGCGTCGAGCGATGCGAGCGCGGGACGAATGCGATCGTATCTCTCCGACAAGAGGGCGATTTCGGCGTCGAGGAGGGAGAGATCGGCCTGGATCGGGAGCGGCACCTGCGCCCCGAGCGCCCGCGCTTCGCGGACGTCCCTCGCGGCCGCGTTCGGATCGCTCCGCGCGAGCGCGACCTCCGCCCGGACGGCGAGGCACCAGGCGCGACCTTGCGTCTGATCGAGCGAGATCGAGAGACGTACCGCCTCGTCGAGGGCGGCGTCGGCGCCGTCGAGATCCCCCAGCTTGCGGCGAACGAGGCCGAGGTTCGAGAGGCATGCGCGGCATCCGGCGCGATCACCGAGCTTG
>JAAFHV010000045.1:0-20216 GCA_013297655.1 Myxococcales bacterium
TGCCCGGGGACGGCGCCGCTATCGGAACGACGGTGGGGATGGGCAATGCCTCTGCCTGCAGCCGAGGGAGCGCAACGGACACGCGCTCGGCTTGGCGAGCGACGAAGGTCTTGCTCGCGGGAACATAGTGGTCCGCCTGCAGGCGCACATGGTGCTCACCTGGGTCCACCGGCAGCCTCGTGCCAAGCGCCGCGGAGTCGAGCGCAGTCTGGTCGAGCTCGATCCGTACATTGGTCGGCGACCAACCCGGCTCGAGCGTTAGCTGAACGAAGGCAACTTGCGTATCCACCTCTCGCTGCAACTGCGCGACCAAGCGCAGCCGATCCGGCCGACGTTGGCGCTGTGCCGCAGGTCCTGCGACCTGCAGAACCGTCCAGGCGCGAGCGTATGCCTTGACCTTAACAAGGCAGCTGACGAGGGCGAGCTGCGTCCCGACCCCGCCGTCCAGGCGCTGGCTCTCCTCGAGCTTTGGGCAAGCCTCGGCGTACTTTCCGGCCGCCATGAGGGCCTTGGCGTCGGTGAAAAGCGCCTCCGCGACCGCCTCGTGTGATGCGGACGCAGGAGCGGCCCACGACGCAGCGGCCGTCGTCATCGAGAGCAGGGCGGACCCAGCGGCGAGAAGCGCACGCGCGCCGTTCGTACCCGTACCTCGCTTCATCTCGTCCCCCTCGTCGGTTCGGCCATCATAGTGATCGAAAGCCTACGCGAGGGGACCTTCGAGCGCAGCCCTATTTGAGACGGGTGGAGCGTTCGCACAAAGCGTCTCCGTACCATCCGTAACAAGAAAAATCTGGGCGCACGAAAATCGGCACGCCAGTGATGCCGCCCGACTCAGCACTGCTACGGCCAGCGCTGCCCATCGAGCGGGGAGTGACGCCGGCGGGTCGTCGCGTCGGGCTTGGTACGGGCACGGCGCACCGAACGTGATGGGCGGTCGGTCGCCCCGGCCTGTCTCAACAAACAGGAAGCTCGGCTCGCATGACTTGGTCCTGCAGGCCTCCCTCGTCGCGAGGCGAGCTCCCGCGCGCCGCCACCTCCTCCGTCTCAGGACGCGCGGCCCGAACACGTACGGCATTCATTCACTGGGCTGCGTTCGCTCGACATCGGGCGCCGTGATCGGTACCATCCTCCTCTTCGTGAGCCCACTCCCTGGAGCGCGCATAGGATCGTACGAGCTGGTGATGCCTATCGCCCGTGGCGGCATGGGGGAGGTCTGGCTTGCCAGGCTTCAGCGTTCGGAGCTGAGCTTCAAGAAACTCGTCGCAATCAAGCTCGTCCTCCCGCAATACGCGGCGGAGCCACGCTTCCACGCCATGTTCATGGACGAAGGGCGGGTAGCCGCCCAAATCAGCCACCCGAACGTCGCGCAGGTGCTCGACATCGGCACCGTCGACGACATGCTCTACATGGTCTTCGAGTGGGTCAACGGCGACTCCCTCCAGACCCTCGCGAGGACGCTCGACGCGGACGGGGATCGCCCGGACGTAGCCGTCGTTCTCCGCATTCTTGCCGACGCCGCTCGCGGCCTTCACGCGATCCACGAGGTCAAGGACGAGAGTGGCGAATACCTCGCGGCGGTCCACCGCGACATCTCCCCCCATAACATCATGGTCGACGCCTCGGGCACGGCCAAGGTCATCGACCTGGGGGTGGCGAAGTCCAACAACCGCGCGAGCGGGGAGACCACGAGCGGGTCGATTCGGGGGAAGGTTCGCTACATGTCCCCGGAACAAACCACCGGAATCTCGGTCGATCGGAGGACCGATATCTGGGCGATGGGCGTTGTCCTCCAATTCATGCTGACAGGGAGATTTCCCTACGATGGTGAAAACGACGTCGTCATCCTGACGCAACTTGCCACGCGCCAAAAGCCGTGGACCGTCACGGACGAAGTTTCGGATGCCGTGCGGTCTGTCGTCTGCCGATGCCTGGCGGTCGAACGGGGTGCGCGCTTCGCCACCGCCGCGGCCCTCTCGGAGGCCCTCGAAGAAGTCATCGCAAACGAATTCGGGAGCATCAGCTCCGCCGAGGTTGGGGAGTATCTCGGCGAAAAGCTAAAGGCACGGAGCGCGAATCGGGAGCTGCGGGTGCGAAAGGCGCTCGCTGATCTCCCGTCGAGCTCGACCTCCGGCCCCTTCGTCGGGGCCACGGGCTCGTCGGAGTTCTCAGCGAGCAGCGTTCAGAGCTCTTCGTTCAGGTCGGGAGCCATCCGCGTCGCAACGCGAAGGCGCGTGTGGGCCTGGTTGGCGCTCGGCACTGGGGTGTTGGCGCTCGTCTCGGCGACCGGCTTCGCGGCCTATTCTCGCGCGACGGAGCCAGTGAGCTCTCTCTCGACGCACGCGACGACCGCCCTCCGCGCGATGCCGCCGCTGCCTCGATTGCGACCCGCGCCGACGTCCGCGCCCAGCGCTTCACCCTACGTCCCGCTCCCGACACAGGTTTCCAGCGGAAAGGCGCTTTCCCCGCCCGTGTCAAGGACGCCGAAACCTGACGAACCGTTCGACTCGCGGAAGTAGACCTAAATTTGTTAGTAGCTGGTCGAAACCGATGAAGTTAGTGCGGTACGAACGTCTTCAGCGCCACGACCGCGCACCCGCAGAGCACGAGGCCAACGAGCAGCCCGATGACCAGGCGGGCGGCAGAGGTCGGCCTTGGCCCGTCCGAGGCTGGGCGCAGATCCGAGACGCGACTCGACGCGGTGGGCAGCTGCGACCTGCGACGCTTCGCGCGTGAGGGCTCGAGTTGCTCGGGCGATGGGTCGGGCGCCAGAGCCAAAAATGGCATCTTCGCTGTACTTTGCACGTCCTCAAGCTCGAGCGGCTCCACGCTGCCGTCGGTCGGGGGGCTGTCAACCGTCTTACCCGCGTCGGTGTTCACGACCGCAGATGGCGCCTCGGCGATCACACGGGTCGGTGACGTCGCGGCCTGGACTGCACGCGAGATATCGTTTCCTGCCAGCGCACGCACCAAGGTTGTCTCATCGTCAGACTCGCCGCGCCGGGCGTCGAGCGCGCCAAGGGTCCAGGCGACAAGAACGTCCTGCATGTGACCCGCAGTCGCATACCGGCGCACCGGATCGCGCTGGAGTGCACGGTCTACAATCGCGGCCAGACCGTCCGGAATCGTGGGAGCACGCGCTGCGAGAGGCACCGGCGGTCCGTTGAGCGAGGCGAGGAAGTCCTGCACGGTCTCGCCGTCGAAAGGCTTCGCCCCTGACAGGAGCACGTACATGCAGACGCCAAGCGAGTAGATGTCTGCGCGCCCGTCGACCGGAAGGCTGTAGAGCTGCTCATGAGCCATGAACGTGATGCTCCCGACGATTTCGCCAGGGCGCGTGAGGCCCGACAGGCTCTCGCGCATCGGTTGCTTCGCGATCCCGAAGTCGATCACTTTCACGACGTCCCGCTCGTCCGCGGACTTGCAGACGAAAATGTTCCCAGGCTTGATGTCGCGGTGGACTATCCCGAGCCGGTGGGCGTAGGCCAGCGCGTGCAGCACCTGGATCGCGATGGCCGCGACCCTGACGGCGGGAAGAACGCCGTCACGTTTGAAGAGCTCCGAGAGCGTCTCTCCCTCGAGGAACTCGAATGCGATGAACGGCCCATCCTCGTCGTCGCCCCCATCGTATGCGGTGACGATGTTCGGGTGATTCAGCCGCGCACACACCTCGGCTTCCCGATAAAATCGTTCCACGATCGTTCGCGCGCCCTTCGCCTGCGGGCGCAAGCGCTTGAGCGCGACGCGACGCGAAAGGCCTAGCTGAATAGCCTCGTGCACGACGCCGTGGCCGCCCTCGCCTAGCTTCCCCACCACTCGGTATCGCGCAGACATGTGACCGCCGAGGTTAGCCGAAGGCCGGACGACCGCGAAGGATTGAAGCACCGCACGAATGCCCCGCGGAAACGCACATGTCCGCCTACCGCCGACACGCCGGTCCGCTCCATGCCCCAAAACGAGAGCTTAGGGCCAGGCCGGCGCCGCGCGTCCCCGCCTGAGGCCCGAACGAACGTATCCTCGAATTGGAACCACGTGAAAAAGCGGTGCACTCGGCGAAAAGAGGCGTAGTTTCGGCTGGCGCTAGTACACGTTCCGGGCGGGCCCGGCGGCCCTCTCGCCCAGCCGGCAGATCACCTTCCGTCGCGGAACTCCGCGATCCGATGCTGCGCGGTCCCTGGGTCGCTTCCCTCGGGAAATGCGCGGGTGGCGCTCGTGACGTCCTTCGGTCTCACTCTTGCTGTACCCGTGTGCATGATGCAAGCGGAGCACACGCCGAGCCCCTTTAGGACGTCGACGCAGCCGGTCGGAGAGCCCGCGGACACCTCCACGACGCACGCGGTCGGCCTCGATATCGTGGCACTACTCGGCGTGAGCGACGACGAGGCCAGCTGGCTGGCGCGAGGTCCCGAAACCGCGTCGTCGCACGCGAGCGTCGTCCGCTGTGTTCGCAGGGGCGGGCCGACGCAGGCGGCAACCTCCGCCCTCTTGAACGGTTTCGAGCTGCGCCACCCAAACCTAATGGAAGTGCGAAACGTTTTCCAGTCGGAGGCGGGACCATGTGTCGTGACCGAGTACGCGGAGAGCGTGACGCTTGCAGATGTGCTTTCCATCGAAGAGCCTCTGCCCCCGGCGATTGCGTGCCGGATCTTCGCAGATGCAGTACGAGGTCTCCAGGTCCTCCATACGATGTGCTTCAGCTGCGAGGGTGTACCGTACTTTCCACTCGCTCACGGCAGGATCGCCGCGCGCTCGATCGCGATCGGTCTGGACGGCATCACCCGCCTAGACGACGCGCTCGGAACGCTCGTACGAAAGCTGTGCGGAGGTACGAGTAGGCTGGACGTCGGTTCGAGCCGGCGAGATCAGCGTGCCGACGTCGCGGCGGTGGGAGAGTTGCTCTGGGCGGCGATTGGCCACGGCACCCGGCTCGGAGATACTAGCCATCCGTCCGATGCGCGGAGCGACTTGCCCCGCGAGCTGGGCGATCTCATCGTTCTCGCAAGGGGGCGGGGAGCTGGGGGGTTCGCGAACGCCGATGAGCTCTTTCACGAGCTGACGACGCTCGCGACGAAGTACCGAGCGCTCGCTTCGGCGACCGAGGTGAGCAGCTTCGCTGTTCACTCCGCTACAATTCTGGCAACGCGCGAATCGTGCCTACGCAGATCGCGCGACGAGATCGCCCCTCCCCCGAGTCCCGCAGAACCGCAGTGGGACGAAGAGCCAATGCACGAGCCGGAGGTCAACGCTGAAGCGACTATCCGCCTCGACGCAAGGGCGTTGCTTTCTATCGGGGAGAGGCTCGGCGCGTGGGAGGCCGATGCAGACAACCTTGGCTTCGCTGCGACTGCCACGATGCCCATGTTCGCTATCGAAGATGTAGCCGATCGCGAGCGAATGGACGGTGCCCCGTCGGCCGCGGAGGCCGTTGATGTTACCGTCGATATCTCCGGGGATATGACGCCCCTTAGTCCATCGCGAGATGCATCCCGCGAGACGATTCGGTTCGAAGGCGCGACGAATGCGGACCGCGAAGCGATGCGCAAGCGAAGTCAACTGCCCACGGTTCAGTTTCGCGTGATTCGCCCTGTGCGTGAACCGTGGGGGTGGCGGCGCTGGGTCAGCGTTGGGGCCGCCACAGCGATCCTCTCGGCCCTAACAGGGGTCGTAGGCGCGAAGCTGGTCAACCACATCGACGACGGCGGCCACGAAGTGCAACACGCGTCAGCGGCTGTACGATCGTTCCTCATCAAGGTCGCCGCAAAATAGCGAGCCAACGGCGACGGCGCGGACGCTTCGAAGCACTTCTGGTACGAGCGTAGGAGTCTCTATGAACGCAACACACCTTCACGACGAGCAGACGGTCGCTCGCTTCGGACGATACGATGTCATCCAGACGCTCGGTACGGGCGGGATGGCTTCCGTGTACCTCGCGATGCTTCATGACGGAAACCAATGCACGTTCCTCGCGCTGAAGCAGAGCCATGGCGCGAGCTCTCCTTCGACATGGGCCGAAGCGATGCGTGAGGCGCGCTGTGGCGCCAGCATCAAACATCGCAACGTCGTCGGTATCGTCGAGGTCGGTGTCGGCGCGCAGGGACCGTACATCGTCATGGAGTATGTCGATGGTGGATCGGTGCTCAATCTGCTCTCAGCGGGGGCGGATGGCCGCGACTTCGCCCGCAGACTCCCGCCGCGAATCGCAAATCGAATCGTCGTCGACACTCTGCGAGGGCTGCACGCGGCACACAATGCTCGAGACGAAGTAACGGGCCAGAGGCTCGGCCTCGTTCATCGCGACGTATCTCCCCAGAACGTGCTCGTTGGCACCGACGGCGTTGCCAAGCTTGCTGACTTCGGGATCGCGAAGCTCGTCCAAGTATCGAATACGGGACCAGGCCTGGTGAGGGGCAAGCCGGGCTATGTTTCGCCCGAACAGACGGTCGGGCAGCCGCTCGACGCGAGAGCGGACCTCTTCTCGATGGGCGTCGTCATGTGGGAGTGTCTGGCGGGAAGGAGGCTCTTCCGCGGCCGCGATCAACAAGAGTCGCTCATGCAGGTGCTCAAGATGGTCCAGCCAGACCTATCGGCCCTCTTTGCGGACATTCCCGGACCTATTGCTGATATTTGTGCGCGTGCCCTCGCCAAGAGGCGTGAGGCTCGACCAGTATCCGCAGACGCCTTCGCGAACGACCTCGAAGATGCTGCGCTGAATACCGGCACCCTCGCGCCACACATCGAGGTTGGGCAGTACGTTCGAAACGTACTGTCAGCTCAGCTCAGCCGTCGATCAAAGCTCCTTGCGGAGTGGTGCAGCACGACCCGTAGCCTCGCGCCGCGCTCCCTCTCGCCGATGCCCGGCGTCATGCCAACGGCGTCTCAGAGGATTGCCGAGGACACCCCTCCTACGCGAATTGTGCCTGATGCGCACACTGTCGCGAGCAGAAACGTCTTTGTCGCGGAAGATACACTGCCGGACCCGCCGCCCTCACCGGCCCCACCGGTGTCGAGGCGAGAGAGCTCAGGCATCAGGCTGCGCATCGCGGAGCTTGTGCCCGGAGCCGCCTCCCCGGTATCTCTGCCTCCGGCCGCGGCGCTTCCTGTCGGTACCTCCGCGCACGCCACCCAGGCGTCTATACAGTCGGCTACGACCGTCCCGGCATCCTCGCCGTGGCGGCGGCGGGGGATCATTCTCTCGCTCATCTTCGCGGTCTGGGCCGCCGGATTTCTTAGCGCGCACGTTGCCACGGGTAGCGTGAAGCGAATCGGCGACGCGTTGCGAGCTGGTGTCGACTCTGCGGCGGCATCGATCCACCGCTGAGGTTCCGGTTCCGTGCAAAAGCCGAGACTGAGCAAAACCAAAAAATGGCGGATGAATCGCGGACGGGACTAGCTAATTTAGCCGACGTCGTCCTCGCCGCTGAGGACCTCGCTGAACCCCTAACGACTATGTCGCCTCGCTCAAGCGCGATGCCCTACCTCGGTCGGGCTTCCCCATGGTGCGCGGTGCTCCCGTCGTCGCGTCCGGCGTTCGGCCACCCCCACGCTGGTATCGGCGTGAAACACGGCGGGGGACCACACGCGGTGCGGATGAAGGTAAATGGCGACTTCGTTGCCATCGCAAATGACTTCGATTTCACCGAAAGCAAAGCGGATCAACTGATCTTCGTATACGTAGTCCTGGAGAAGGATGCCTGCGAGCTCGCCCGACGGAGCAACGAAGGCGATCGCGTAGCGACCGTCGAGGCTCTCGAGATGGGCGTCCGAACGACCTCCGCCAAGCTTTATCTCAAGAGTTCCGGTCGAATCGATCCCCGAAGCGATACGCTCGTCGAGCTCGATCTTGCCAAGGCACTTTCGCCTGTTTCGCCTATGTACCGAACTCTTCACGTCTCTTCTCCCGTCAGCTGGTGAGGTCGGCTCGCCCGGCCCGCTCGCGAGACCTACCGCACTTCTGCCCGCAGCAGAAGCTCGACACGCAACCCAAGCAAGCGTCTCTCTTGATCCGCGACGCTCGTGCGTCGTCTGCGCAGGAACTAGTCGAGCGCTTCGGCGTTGACCAAATACGAAATGCCTACACCGTGGCATGCGGCCCCCGGATCGCGCTGGGATGTAGGCGGTATACTTAGAGCCTCCCGCGTCTCTCTTTCGGCAGGGCCAGAACGAGTTCGCGCGCCACAGGTGCGGTGTTCGGAGCGCGACGAAGCGGTCGGCCCGCCGCATGCATATCGCAAGGTGAACCTACTTTGGAGGTCCGAATGCCGACTAGTTGCCCCCCCCTTCGCCGATACGTCGCCGTCATCCGGTGGCTTTTTCTCTGCGCCGCCGCAGGCGCGTCCGTGACGAGCTCGCTCAACTGCAGCCAACCGAGCGCCGGCGATCGGGGTGGCACGGGCGGCACGAGTGAGTCGGCGGCGAGCGCACGAGACCTCGACCTCGGAGCCATCGGTCGAAGCGTGTACCGCCTGACCGGCGAGCGCATCAGGCCCGGCGGTTTCGATCCTGGAATGACCATCGCCCGCGCCAAAGTCGTGCGACCGGACCTCCCCGGGCATCGCCCATTCATGATATGCGCTCCGGGCGCGAGCTGCCCCGCCGAAGCTCCGAACGAGCCATTCTACACCGTGGCGACGGACCGGATCGGTGGCGAGTTGGCGGCCAACGCGATTGGGCCGTCAGGAGCCTCGTTCGGATGGTCGCTCGCGGGAAACACCCCTACGTCGCAGGCACTCACTGGCGTCGTGCAGCTGACGAACATCGGTCCCGGTCAGAACTGGCGGGACCCTGCCCAGAACATCGCCGCGCCTTACGTCGGGCTCCAAATCAACGCGCCGAACGGCGGGGGGGGGTACGCCGCGGCAGGCTCCGTACGTATGTCGAGCATTCGATATATTCACTTCCGGCTGCGAGCTTCGGCCTGCGTGTTAAACGGCGAATCAGTTCATGGGCGCATTCTTTACTACCTGAGCATGCGGAACACTGCTGCGGAAGCCGCGAAAATCGGGCGCGCGGCAAGCGATCCGTTCTCGCGGCAGCCACCGTTGCGACCGAACGGAACCGCCGGGCTCGAGGTCGCGGTAAACCTTCTTCGTTTCATGGTGACCCCCGACGGTCGCTGGGGCAACGGAGGCGTCGCCGAGCCCGGCAGAGCACGCTGGGAGTGTTCGGAAATGAACGAGTGGGCGCACCCTACGTGCGGCACCTCGGTCGTCGACCTGGACGGGCCGACCTGGGACGTGTCGCGAGAGAACGAGCTCGCCGTACGCTCCGCCAATCCAGGCGGGTGCACAACGGACGCCGTGCCCGGGCAACCGTTCTTCGACTACGTGGTCGACGTACCTGTCTTGTTGACTCGGCTCGTCGAGGAAGGGTTCGTAACCCGCGAGTATCTCAAGACTGCCGACTACGTCGGCGGAAATCTGGGCGGAGTGGAGTTCTTCGGGCCGGCGGCGGTGCGTTCCGAGATTCAGTCTCACGCGGTGTACGTGGTCGATGGCGCTCCGAACGATCTCGACAGCGTAATCGATGCCGCGAGGGGCGGACTCCTCGCAGCCAATCCCGGCTTCCTCGGCGGGGCGAACCAGCTCACGTATCGGGAAGTGAAGCCTTCGGTGGAAGCTTGTTCAGGTGGCGTGCAGCTCGGTGCGCGGTGTAACCTGCCCGGCAGTGCTCCCGGTTCGCTCTACGGCGCGATCTGCGCACAAGGAACGTCGCTGTTGACGTGCGGCAACGGCAAAGACGGGATCACGATGGAGTGGTATAAGTCTGGCGACAATATTTCATGTAGCCCGGAGCAAGCGCCGGGCCGTGCATGCACGATGAATAGCCAGACGACCTGCCGATGGGGCGCCGGTCTCATGGCTTGCACCACTCCTCGGTACCGCGGTCCCGGATATCCGGTCCAGACCACGAGCAGCCCCCCCACCCCAGCGAGCCCAAGCCCCAATCCGAGCTCAAGCCCCAATCCGAGCCCAACGGGGGGTAGCTATGAGACACTTCCCGCGGGCTACTACAAGCTCGCGAGCTCCGGCGCGCAATTCAAGGTTAGGCCGGACCGCCGCTGGTGCTGGTACAACATGAAGTACTCGGATGCAAACACGCTCGCAGCACCGACCGCCGTGGTACCCCCCGGCAGCGCGCGGGTCGCTGGACGAGACGGAAGCGGCCGGTGCGAATGGGACGTGCTCGCTGGAGCTTTCGTTGTCGACGGAGTGCCACCGCTCGGCGGGAGCCCAAATGGGTCAAAGTACTACTATGACGGAGCAGGCGCATGGTGCTGGTTCGTAAACCTTCCGCAGAACGGCGACCTCCCACCGAAGTGGAGCTACACAACGCGGATGCCACAGACTTTGGGTGACTTCTCAGCTTCGTGGGCCGACCCGGACGGCCGCTGCAAGGCGGACCCGCGGTAGGACTGGCCGTTGGTTGAGCGCGGCGCAATCCTCGTGCCGCGCTCGGAACACGCCCTAGCTCGTTTGCGCCGTTTGGGCTCGTCCCGACAGGCACGTTCGCGGGCGTTCGTCCGCGAAGTTCTCGGCCGACCTGAACGAACAATCGAGTATCAGGAGCGACGAATGTCGCTCTTGCGCCCGTAACCCGTCGGAGACTAAGCCAAACGAGCCTTGACGCGATTCATCGTCGAAGCGGCGAGCGTGGGGTCGGTGTGGCGTGCTAGGTTTTCTTTGTGGGCGCAATGCTTGGAAGCGGGGAAGGACGCATGGTCGGAGGCTACGAGCTAATCTCGGTCCTCGGCCGTGGGGGCATGGCGACGGTCCACCTCGGCCGGAGGCCCGGCAGCGAGGGCTACGTTGCGATCAAGACGGTGCATGCCGATGCTTTTGACGACGAGGCCTCGGCGCTGACGCTTCACGACGAGGCGCGTGTTCTCTCACACGTCCGCCACGCGAACGTCGTGCCCCTTTTGGAGGTACTTCGTGCCGAGGGCAGCGTGCTCCTCGTCATGCCGTACGTACGGGGGTCTTCGCTCGCCGAGCTCATGGTCGCGACCTCGGAGGCCGAGCTCGTGCTCACGCCACAGGTCGTCTCGGCGATCGCGCAGGACGTGCTCGCCGGCCTCGACGCCGCCCATGCGGCGCGAGGAGCAGACGGCACCCACCTTCGCGTCGTACACCGCGACGTGTCTCCGCAGAACGTCATCGTCGGCGCGGACGGCATCGCGAAGGTGCTCGACTTCGGCGTCGCGAAGTCGGACGGTCGAGCGGCGAAGACCACCCGCGACGGCACGATGAAGGGCAAAGTCGCCTACATGGCGCCGGAGCAAATCCATGGCGAAGAGGCCGACCTTCGCGCCGATCTCTACGCCGTCGGCGTGCTCGCCTGGGAGATGCTCGCGCTCGATCGGCTCTTCGCGGGAGCGAACGACGCCGACACCTTGCGTCGTGTGCTCATGGCGCCGGTCGCGAACATATCTAGCCTTCGCGCCGACGTGCCGACGAGCCTCGACGCATGGATCGCGCGTGCGGTCTCTCGTAACCGAGGGGCGCGTTTCAGGTCGGCGAGCGAGATGGCGCGCGAGCTCGAGGCGATCGTGCCTCGCGCCAGCGCGTTCGAGGTGGAACGCGCGATGGCCCCGTGCGCGGAGCGAATGGCCCAACGCGAGCCTCGTCCACGCTCGTTGCCGCCGCCCGCGATCGCGCCAGTCGCGAGCAACTACCCTCCCGCCGCCACGGTCCCTCCTCCTCCAAAAGCGAGACGTTGGGCGCTCGTTTCGCTCGTCGTCGTCTTCGTTGGCCTCGCGCTGCTCACCGTCGCGGCGCTCGGATCGAGAGGGGCGCGCCCGGCTAGCGCGTTCGCAGCCGTCGTCCCCAGCGCGACGCTCTCTGCCGCGGGCGAGCCTCCCGCCCAGCCCCCGGTCGGGCTCCCCGAGACGGCGCCTCTTCCTGTACCGAGCGTCACGCCTTCGAGCCCTGCCGTCGCGAAGAAACGAGCGACGTCGCCGTTGCCGCCCAACTGCGCTGTCCCGTACACTGTCGATCACGATGGGCGGAAAAAATACCGGGCCGAGTGCCTCCCGTAGTGCGCGGGGGAGGTCGTCTTGGTCACGCGGCACGCCCCCTTCGGTTACGGCCGCGCGCCACGTCGTGACCCTCGCCATCTTCGCGGCGAGCTTGGTGTACCCCGTTCACGCGCGCGCGGTGTCACCGGCTTCCACCGCGTGCGCGCGCGCAGCGGAAGAGGGCCAGGCGCTCCGCGACGAGGGGAAGCTCTTCTCCGCGAAGGCGTCTTTTGGCCGGTGCATTCGCTCCGAGTGCCCTAAGGTCATCGCGACAGAGTGTGCGGCGTGGCTCGACGATGTGACCGCGCGACAGCCCTCGATCGTGGTCGCCGTGCGTGACGCCAAAGGCAACGACGTGAGCGACGCCGCCGTGCTCATCGACGGCGTGCCGCGCGCTGACGCGTCGTCGGGGAGGGCGATCGTGCTCGATCCTGGCCCGCACGTGGTCACCAGCACCATCGCCGGGCGCGCGGTGGAGCAGCGCATCGTGCTTCGCGAGCGGGAGAAGAGCAGGAAGGTCGCGCTCGAGCCACCTCAGGCCGCCGCTCCCCGCGTACCGCCGCCGCGCCCAGTGGCCGCCCCCCTCGTCCAAGAGCGGCCGGTGCCGCTCGTGTCGTACGTGCTCGGCGGCGTGTCGGTCGTGCTCGGCGGTGCGGGTGCAGGCTTCGGAATAAGCGCCGCGAGCGACTACGCCAAACTGGAGGAGAGCTGTCCCACCCGGTGCTCCGACACCGACATCCTCGGGCTACGCGCGAAGACAGTTACCGCCGATATCGCATTTTCCTTGGCCATCGCGGCGGCCGTCGGCGCGGTCGTGGTTTACCTGGTAAGGCCCACGGTCGTGCGCCAAGCGGGCTCGAAAGAAGCGGCGTGGGTCGAGCTTTCCCGCGGTTTGGTGCGGTTTTGATGTCTCTCCGACGGCGCTTCGCCGCCTGCCTCTTCGCCGCCGTAGGCGTCGTGGGGTGCACGTTGCTTTACGACGCGGGCGACTTCGACAACAAAGTAAGCCCTACGTCGGAGGCAGGCGCCGACACTTCGGTGACGCCGGTGGTCCCAGACCCGTGCGAGCACGTTGTTCCGCCGAGCCGGCCTACGACGGTGGCGACTGGCAGCACCGAGCGGATCGTGTTCGCGCTTTCGCATCTCAGTCTCGTCGCGGGAAACGCCGATCGGCTCGGCTTCGACCTCGACGGAGTGTGCACGTGCGAGACGCGCCCGGGCACCGCCGCGAACGGGGCGTCGACGTGCGTCCCTCGCAGGCCCGATCAGACTCCGTGCGATGGCCCTGGTGGCCGCGACAACGGGGCTGCGGCGCTCTTCTCCCGCCTCGTACCCGATCGTCCCGACGCGAGCGTCGACGTCGGCTTCGACCTCTCGGCCTCCGAGGGCATAGAGACGGTCCTCGTAGAGCTCGACGAATACGAGGGTGGTGCCGACGATCCGCAGGTGCTCGTCGCGATCTATGACTCGCCGGGCCTCGATCCTCCGTCCCCCTGCGACGGCGGGATCGCCGGCGACGCGGGCGTCGACGGGGGAGGGCGACCAAAACCCGACTGGGGAGGGTGCGATTCGTGGCGCGTCAGCGACACGACCGTGATCGCAGGCCGACCGCGCACTTTCACGCGCGAAGCGTGGGTTCGTGGTGGGCAAATGGTGGCGAAGTTCGATGTATTCACCATGCGTCTCGGTCGGAGCGAGCTCTTGCTGTACGACGCCGTGCTCACCGCGAAGCTGACGCGTGGGGCGGGCTCGCGACCGCAGCTCGACCAAGGGCTCATCGCGGGACGCGTCGTGGCGGCCGATCTTCTGCGCACGTTCGGCGAGCAAGAGGTCGGGGGAAAGCCGCTTTGCAGTGATGGGCTCACGTTCGGCGCTTTCCGAGCGGCGGCGTGCAACTCGCTCGACCTCGGGAGCAGCCCCGACGCGATGGCGCCTTGCGATTCGATCTCGTTCTCCGCCGATTTCGAGGCGAGGCTCGCGCGACGAGGTACGACCGCCCCGCCACCCGACGGCGGCCCGCGCTGCGGCGACCTGAAAGAACAAGCGCGCTGCCCTTGACGGAGGCTCGCGCCTCCAGAGCGACGTGAGGCTCGCGCCTCCAGAGCGACGTGAGGCTCGCGCCTCCAGAGCGACGTGAGGCTCGCGCCTCCAGAGCGACGTGAGGCTCGCGCCTCCAGAGCGACGTGAGGCTCGTGCGCCTCGCGGGCGAGCTCGAAAATTCGTCTATGGGCACGAGAGCTGGGACGAATGCACGTATGCGGGCTCCGTGGCCGTTCCCCAGTCTTTTCCTCCGAGGCGGAACGAGACGGCATACCAGGTGCCCTCTGCGCGGTTCGCTTGAACGGAGGCCCCCGCGTTGAGCACCTTGAGGACGGTGCCATTCGGCGCGGACCGAACATTCGCCGTCGACGTCGCGACCTTGCATCCGCGTGGAAAACGAGCCGCGCGCCCGTACGGGAGCTTGGCCGGATTATGAACTTTGTCGAAGTTCTGCGGCGCGCCGCAGACATTGAAAGGGGCGCTGCGCTTGCCGAGCTCGAAACGCAGGTGCGGACCGTCGCTGAGACCCGAGTTGCCGAGGGCGCCAATGCGCTGGCCGAGGGCGACGTTGTCCCCCGCCTTCACGGCGATCGCCGAGAGATGGGCATAGCGAGTATAAACGTTTCCTTCGTGGCGAACCACGACCTCGCGCTCGATCAAGGACTCCTCAACGCCGCCCCGATCCCCACATGCCCATCCTTCGACGTGCAGAACGGCTGAAGCGCGACCTTCGCGGAGCACTTCGTCGACACCCAAACGTCGAGCGCTTGATCGAAGATGACGCGCTTCTTCGGGTCGGGCTCGAGGTCGAGGAGCGACGCACAAACTCCGCGGCTCAAGTGCCCACGACGATCCTCTCCTAGCGTCCAGCCTTCGACCGGATCGGCCGAGTCGAGAACGATCACGCGGTTCGGCGCGGCCTTCCAGCGAATCGATACATTGACCCTCGGTCGCTCGCCTTCACGAAACGCGGACTCGGGGATCGCGAACGAACAATCTGCAGGTACCACCGGCACCTTGACCGACTCGGCGATGCACGTGTCCTCGTCGAAGCAGCTCTCTTGCGCCGCGCGACCGAACACGAGGCGCTCGTCGAAATCAGAGAGCTTGTTCGGGTCGATGGCGGCAGGTTCGCACGTTCCGCCCGAGCACGTCTCGTTCGTGCCACAACCCTTGAAGTTGAAGCACGCCATCCGGAGCGGCATCGGGAGCAGCAGCGTGCGGCCCTCGACGTAGGACACGACGGCGCGACGGAACACCTGTGCGTCTTGCCCGTTCAAGTACCCGCGTAGCTCGATCGTCAGTGAGCCCTTGAGGGAGTCGGCCGAGCGCGGGACGAGCGCGAGAGTCGCCGGGAAAAATCGCGGATTTTGCACGTCGTGGAGCACCCGGCTCGTCTCCGAGCCGTCGGCGTCGATGACGACGACCTCCAGGGTGTCGAGCTCCTTCGGGATCTCGGTCTCGGACGTGAGCGCGACCGTCACTTGGGTGCGTGTGTCCTCGCGCTGGCACGCGAGGCTGGTGCCGATGGCGAGCGTGACGGCGGCGGCGACGAAGAAACGTTTCATCGGATACCTCCATTGGCGAGGACAATGCGTGGGTCGAGCGTCCCAGGGGCGCTCCCTTCGTAGGCGGGCGAACGGGTGCCGAGCACGACGGCAGTGGTCGTCGCGGCAGCAGCGACGGCGACACCGCCGATCACCCAAACCCAACCCGGTAGCCCCGTTCTTTCGGAGTCGAGAGTGACATCGATAGAGCGTGTCTCGTTCTCGCGCAGCACCACGTCTACTGTCTTGGTCTTCGCGTCCTCACGCGTGACGCGGATGACGTGCTCGCCTGCGAGGACCGCGCCGAAGAACCCGCCCTTCCCGATCACGCGCCCGTCGAGGCTCACCGTGTCGCGGTCGTCGCCGGTGATGACCCGCAAGCGCGCCTCGTGAGCCTCTTTCGCGAGCGAGAACGCGAGGCGGGTCGCGACGCCATAGACGACCTCGACCACCTTCGTCTCGGACGTATGGTCGGGCGCCCTCACCGTGATGGCGTGACGTCCGACCTCCAAGACTCCGGTGAAGGGCGCAGCGCCCACGTCGACACCGTCGATGAGAACCCGCGCGCGGGCGACGCCGTTCGCGTCGACCGAGACATCGCTCTTGCGCTGAGTAGGTTCGAGCACGATATCCACCTTTGCAGGGGTCCCGCTCGTGACCCGAACCTGCTTCGGTGTCTCGAGGTAGCCCGTCTTTCGGGCGATGACGACATGCTCGCCGACGTCGACACGGAGTGGCCGAGCGAGCGGAGATAGACCGAGCTCCTCGTTGTCGACGAACACACGCGCGCCGGGCTCCGACACGTTGACGGCGAGGGTGGAGACGAACGGCGCGAGGGTGGCGAGCGTGTCGTTCACGCGCTCCGTATAGCTCTTCGGGAGGGTGCCGCCGCCGAGCGCCAAGCTCCGTTCGAGCGCCTCGGTGGCCTTGCCATAACGGTGGAGTGACTTCTCGCAGACCGCCACGTTGTACAGAATGCGGGGCTCGCCGGAGAGCTCCTGCGCGCGCTCGAACTCGGTGCGGGCCGCCGCGAAGTCGTCGTTCGCGAAGAGCTGGCTCCCGCGGTCGAACGCCTCGCGCGCAGGGCCCTTGAGCGCGTCTCGAACCTTGGCGGCTCGAACGACGGGGGCAGCGGAAGGTGAGGGCGCGCCAAAGGCCTCGAGTGGTGCGACGAGTGCCGCGGACGCGGCGATCGCGAGAGCGAAGAGGTGACGGAGCGCCATGGCTACTCGATGAGCTTGATGTGTTTCAGATCCTTGACGCGGGGAATACCGCTCGGCTTCGGACCCGAAGCAGTCTCGGCTGGTTTGGAGGGTCCGGCATCGGGCCCAAAAGAGGAGGGGAACGGGGAAGACGGAGGCAAAACGACGAGGGACGGTAGAACGCTCGGAAGGCTCTCCGTACCGGAGGTCGTTTCGGATGCGATGACCGTCGGAATTGTCGAGGTCGTGAGGTCGTTTGCGCGGAGACGATGCGCAGCGACCGCAAAAATGGGCAATAGCATCATCGTGGCGAGCCCAGCCGCGAGGCGGCGCCGCGGCTTGCGGCTCACGCCCACGCCGAGCCCGTCGACCGTGTCGGCCGTGCCTACGACGTGCAGCGCCGCGGCGCGGGTCAGCTCTTTCGCGAGCTCCGCGGCGTCGGCGAACCGATTCTTACGGTCCTTCGCGAGACACTTGCGAACGACAGCGTCGAGCTGGGCGGTCGCGGTGGGGACGAACTTTCGGAGCGATGGCGCCTCTTCGTTCAGGATCTTGGCGTAGAGCTCGGGCACGGAGTCCGACTCGAACGGCGCCCGGCCCGTTACGAGCTCGAACAAGACCACCCCCATCGCCCAGATATCGGCGCGGGCATCGACGGCGCTCGAGTCGCGGAGCTGCTCCGGGGACATGTAGAGCGGTGAACCGAGGAGCGTGCGCGGCGCCGTGAGGGAAGCGTCGCTCGTGGCAGGATCGACCTCGCCGAGGACCTTCGAGATCCCGAAGTCGAGGACCTTCACCTTGGTCGTCCCGTCGTCGCGTGGCACGAGGAACAGATTCCCAGGCTTCAAATCGCGATGAACGAGGCCACGTCCGTGCGCCTCTCCGACCGCGACGAGCGCCTGCAGCACGAAGTCGACGGCAGACGCAATCGCGATCGGCCCACGTTCGACGCGCGCTTCGAGGCTCTCCCCGACGAGGAGCTCCATGACCATGAATGGCAGGTGCTCGGCGGTGGTCCCCACGTCGATGATGCGGACGGCGTGCTCCGACGTGAGGCTCGCGGCGGTGCGCGCTTCACGGAGGAACCGCGCGCGAAACGTCTTGTCCGCCGCAAACTTCGGAGCGAGCACCTTGATCGCGATCGGCTGCTTCAGGAGCGCGTGCTCGCCCGCGAGGACGAGGCCCATGCCACCTTCTCCGATCGTCTGCCCGACCTTGTACTTGCCATCGATGACGTCGCCGGGCTTCGGCAAGGTGTATCCCCTCGCGGATTCGGGGAAGTCGGCGTCGTCTAGGGTCTCGCTCATCCGGACAAGCGGAGTCTAGTCGGACGGGAGCCAATCGTCAGCCGCTTCGCGTCACGCACGCAGCCGCGCGACCCGCGCTCGAACTTCGCGGACCGTCGGAGAAAGATGTCTTATCTCGAGCACTTCCAGAGACACGCCGCGAGCGCTTCGTGGCGTGCCCTACGGCGGCCCGCGCTCGTCAACGGGGTGCTAGGGGAGGCACTATCCCTTCGAACACTACGACGCCGTCGACGCCGTCCACCGAACCGCGCATCACCTTGACGGCCTGGCCCGGTGTGACCTGAGCCGCGATCGGCTCGGGAAAGCGACCGTCGGCCGCGAGTCGAAACGGACCGATCGTCAGTCTCGTTCCATCGCCGCGCTCGCCACGCACGACCAAATCTACTTCGGCGGAGACACCGCGAAGCACGAGGCGACCCGCAGAATCGCGGGTGACGACGACCGTATCCGCCTGTTGGCTGGCGGCCACCGCGTGGTCTCGTGTCTCGATCGAAACTCGCCACCCGACCGCGATCAGGATCGTCGCCGCGGCCGCGAGGACCCAAGGCCGGATCGGGAAGGTCCTCCGACGGTGCACTGCCGGGAGGTGGTCGAGCTCGACGACCTGCGTCCCCGCGGCGGTGGTCGATACGCCGACCCGGGCCTTCGATTTGCGAAACGAAGACATGAGCTTCGCCTCGGTCTGCGCGTCGAGAGCGGGTGCCTCGTCGACGCTCGCCATCGTCGCGAGCGCGAGGAGCTCTTCGTCGTCGAGGTTCTTTATCGCGGAGTCGTTGCGACGTTTCATGATTCCGAATCCTCTCCGAGCAGCGCGCGTCGAACGGCGGCGAGCCCACGGCGGACATGTGACTTGACCGTTCCCAAAGGTAGCTGCGTAGACTCTGCGATCTCCTCGTGCGTCAGGCCCTCGCACGCGAGCATCACCGCCGCGCGTGGGCCATCGTCGAGCCGAGCGATGGCGTCGCGGCAGCGCGAGAGATCGACGAGCACCTCGGGCGGTGCCCCTCGATCTGGCGCGCTGTCCGCGAGCACGAGCGGTGGTCCACGCCGCTTCGCCGCGCGCCTCCGGTCGACGAGGCGATGGCGCGTGACCGTCATGACGAAGACATGCTCGGGACCCGAGTCGGCGCGAAACCTGGGAGCGCTGCGCCATATCTCGACGAACGCATCCTGCACGGCGTCGTCGACCTCGAATGGACAGAGGCGACGCGCCATCGCCGTGACGAGCGGACCGTAGCGACGAATGCAGGCGCGGGCCGCCTCTTCGTCACCCGCGGCGATCCGGTCGAGCAACGTGCCGACGGTCGCGCCCGGCCTGTCTTCGCTCCGATCCCGCATCGACCATCCATCTACCCGAAGCGCGCTCGGATAAGCCAACGTCATATCGACTATCCGAGCGACGGCGACGGACGGATGCAGCGGTCCGCTCATTTTTCTCCGCGACCGTTCACTGCGGGGGGAGGAGAACCTTGTCGATCACGTGGATGACGCCGTTCGACGAGTCGACATCGACCGCGGTCACCGTGGTGTCGCCGTTGAGGAACACGCTGGTCCCCTCGAGCTTGATGGTGACGTTCTTCGACGGGAGCAGCGTGGGCGCGGTCGTCAGCGTGACGACCTTGTCGGAGCGGACCTTCCCGGACACCACGTGGTACTTGAGCACGGCCTCGAGCTGCGCCTTGTTCTCGGGCTTCAGGAGGTTGTCGACGGTGCCGGCGGGGAGCTTGTCGAAGGCCTCGTTGGTGGGCGCGAACACGGTGAACGGTCCCTTGCCCTTGAGGGTCTCGGTGAGGCCTGCGGCTCCGACCGCCGCGAGGAGAGTGGTGAACGATCCGGCGCCCTTCGCGGTCTCGACGATGTCGACCGGGGGCTTCGCGAGCACGGCGTCGAGCACGTGGATCGTCCCGTTTTTACAAACGATATCGGTCTTCGTGACCTTCACGCCGTTCAGGGTCACCTCCGAGCCGGAGACCTTGATCTTCACGTCGCCGCCTTGAACCGTCTCGGCGTAGGAGAGCTTCACCACGTCGGCTGCTTTCACGTTGCCGGAGACCACGTGGTACGTGAGGATGTTCGCGAGCGCGGCCTTGTTCTCGGGCTTCAAGAGCGT
>JAAFHV010000045.1:20226-27249 GCA_013297655.1 Myxococcales bacterium
GGTGCCGGCGGGGAGCTTCGCGAAGGCCTCGTCCGTCGGGGCGAACACAGTGAACGGGCCCGGGCCTTTCAGCGTCTCGACGAGTCCGGCGGCGCCCAAGGCTGCCGCGAGCGTCTTGAAGTTTCCAGCGGCGACAGCGGTGTCGACGATGTCGGCGGCCTGCGCAGGCGGGGTGGTCGGCTGGGTGGTCGGCTGCGTCGTCGGCTGGGTGGTCGCGCTCGGGGAGGGGCTCGGCCCGGTCGTCTCGCTGTCGGAGCACGCGATCAGCGCGGCGAGCGAAAAAGAGGCAAGAGCGAACGAACGAAGCGAGATCGTTTTCATGGCGTCTCCGTGGACGTAAGAGGACACCCGCGGGCATCCGGATGGGGCGACGGCGCTTGCCGTCGAGGTGCCTGACTGTCCGTCGACCACGCGAACTTGGATTCGCCGGATCGAAAAGATTTTCGACTTCTTGCGCGCGGAACGGTTCGTTCCTCGGTAATTTCGCTCGGAAAAAAAAGGTGGTCGCCGCGCATCCAAAAGCGTCCGTTCGTCGGAGAGCCGTTCGTGCGCGCGCTCGTGCGCCCGGTCCCCACCGACCTCCACCGACCGCCACCGAACCCATGCCCCTCCCGCCCCTCCCGGCCCCTGCGCCGCCTCACCTCGCGCTCGTGACGGGACACGAATCCGGTGTCCAGATCCGAACCGTCGCGCGCCTCACGGGCCTCTCGGAGCAGGTCTTGCGCGTTTGGGAGCGGCGCTACGGGGTGCCCGCTCCCTCGCGTGCCCGCGGTGGGTATCGCCTCTTCGGGACGCGCGAGCTCGAGGAGGTCCGCGCGATGATGCGCCTCTGCGAGCGCGGGCTCGGGGCAGGGGAGGCTGCGCGGGTCGTGCTCGCCGCGAGGGAGTCCGCGCGCTCGGCCACGGGCTCCGACATCGCCGAGCTGTCGCACGACGCGCATCGCCTCGCGGTGTGGGCCGTGGTCGACGCGGTGTCGCGCTTCGACGACGACGATCTCGAGCGCGCGCTCGACGGTGCGATGGAGCTCGGGTCCGCGGCGGTGGTGATGGATCGCGTGCTGCTTCCGGCCATTCAAGGCGTCGCGCGCCACTTCTCGGAGGGGCGCATCACCGACGCGCAAGAGCGCCTCGCGTCGCACGCCATCCGCGTTCGCATGAGCGAAGCCCTGTCCGAGTCTCCCGGATCTGCGGCCCCCGAGCGCGCGCTGCTGGCGTGTTTCGCGGAGGAGTCGCGCGAGCTCGAGCTGCTCGCGATGGCGCTCTGCTTGTCGGACCTCGGCCTGCGCCCCGTGATCCTCGGCCCGCGTACGCCGCCGCGAGCGGTCGCGGAGGCCGTTCGAGGCATGTCGCCGCGGTTCGTGTGCCTGTCGACCACGTCGCCGCTCCAGGGCGACGGGGCGCGCGTCGCGTGCGAGGCCTACGCCGCTGCCTGCGAAGGCGTGCCTTGGGTGGTCGGCGGCAGCGGCGCGAAGGCAATCGCCGCGGAGGTCGAGGCCGTCGGTGGGCATGTCATCGCAGCGTCGCGACCGCTCCGTGGCGCTCTCGGTGAGGTGATTTTCCAAGCGCGAGGGTCTCTCCCCGCGCTCGAAGGGACGTGAATATGAGAAGATCCGTTGCGCTGGTCGGAGCATGCGCCATCGCGATAGTTGCGCTCGTTGCCGATCGGCACGAGGCCATCGGAGCGCCCCGCGTCGGCGGCCCGCGGCCGATGGTATCCGTCATCGACGCGTGGGACCGCCCCCTCGTCGTGCCTGCTTCTGGCACGAAGCCGGTGCTCCTCGTCTACGAGGACAAGGACTCCGCGAACGAGAACGTCGCGCTGAAGGACGAGCTCTCCCGCTTCGCGAAGGGCGACGCCTACAAAAACAAGGTGCTCCTCCTCGCCGTCGCCGACGTCAGCGGGTACGACTTCTTCCCTGCCAAGGGCTTCGCGAAGAGCGCCATTCGCACCCAGTCTTCCCAGCTCGGCACACCCATTTACTGCGACTGGAACGGCGGGCTCAGGACCACGCTCGGCCTCGACGCGAAGCGGTCGAACATCGTGCTCTACGGGAGGGATGGCCGCGTCCTCCTTTCCCACGCGGGGCCGATGCCGGAGAAGATGCGGAAAGAGCTCGTCACGACCCTCAAGGCGCTCGTCGAGGGAACGCAGTCCCCGGTCGCCAAGGCGCCCTAAAGCGACCGAGGTCCCGGTTCGGTGCTCTAGAGCACCGAACCGCTTCATTCGGTCGGCTTTCCGCCGACTTACTTCGCCGTCCCTCGTCAGGGACTTGCTGCCCTGTCGCGTCGTGCTTCGTTGCTCCTCCTCGGCTCGCACCAGGAGGACTCGTCCCTCGTCACGGACTTCCAAGGGTCGTCGTCGCGCCTTGCACGGCTCGCAACTCGGCGAAAATCCTCGGTCATCAAGCGGTTCGGTGCTCTCGCGGCTCGCGCGTTCGGCGGCGTCGTCCTTGCGCGGAGCAGCTCGCGAGCGGCGGAAGTCCTCGGTCCGTTGTGCTCGCCGAACGAGGCTCGAATCGTTCCTCGTTCGAGCGCCCGGGATCCACATTCCGCCAGGATCTCCCCGTTCCTAGGATGTTTTGCGCACGCCTGCGGGTGGCACGTCTCGTGCTCACGACAGTTGTTCTGTAGGAGTCCCCCAACGTCATGCCCATCCACTTCGACGAAGCTACGCAAGGTACGGCCCACGACGGAGCCAAGGTCCGAACGATCGAGGCGTTTCGGGTGCACGTGCTCGAGGGCGTCGATCGCGGCCGCTCGCACGTGGTCACCACCACGTCGTACGTCGGCAAGAGCGCGACGTGCGAGCTCACCCTCACCGACCCGAAGATCTCGCGTCGCCACGTGCAGCTCACTCCCGAGCCGCTCGGTCTTAGGGTGTCCGATTTGTCCTCCACGAATGGCGTATTTTTGAACGCCGCGCGTGTGATCGAGGGATATGCCGGCAACGGCGATCGCTTGCGACTCGGCGATACGCTGCTCGGGATCGACGTGGTCGAGGCGAACGAGCCGGCCTCCGTGCGCGCTTCGCTGCGAACCCGCTTTGGGCGCGTGATCGGCGCGAGCCCCGCCATTCGGCGACTCTTCGCCCGCTGCGAGCAGGTCGCCCCGACCGACATCCCCGTCCTCGTCGAGGGCGAGACCGGCACTGGCAAAGAGCTCATCGCGGAGGCCATCCACGAGGCGAGCGCGCGGGCACAGAAGCCCTTCGTCGTGTTCGACTGCACCACGATCTCTCCGCAGCTCCTCGAGGCGAGCCTCTTCGGCCACGAGCGCGGGGCCTTCACCGGCGCGCAAGAGGCACGCGCGGGGGTCTTCGAGGTCGCGACCGGGGGCACGTTGCTCATCGACGAGATCGGCGATCTCGACATTTCGCTTCAGTCCAAGCTCCTCCGCGCCGTCGAGCGGCAAGAGGTGCAGCGCATCGGCGGCACCAAGTGGATCAAGGTCGACGTCAGGCTCATCTCCGCGACGCGTCGGGATCTCGAAGCCGAGATTCAGGCGGGGCGCTTTCGCGACGACCTTTACTACCGGCTCGCCGTCGCGCGTCTCTTCGTGCCCCCTCTACGCTCGCGCGATGGTGACGTGGAGCTGCTCGCGACGCACTTGTGGAGCAAGCTCTCGCAGGGCAACCTCCCGTTCCCGACCGAGTTCCTCGCGCGCTGGCAGAGCTACAAATGGCCGGGCAACGTGCGCGAGCTCTACAACGCCGTGCAGCGCTGGTTCTCCCTCGGCCAAACCGAAGTATGGGACGACGGCGCCGACCGTCCCGAGCCGCTCGGGCAGGGCAACGATCTTTTCGATACGCTCCTCCACGAGACGGTGCCCTACACGATCGCGCGACGCCGCGTGCTCGACGAGTTCGACCGTCGCTTCGTCACCGTCGCGCTCGAGCGCACCTCGGGCAGCGTCGCCAAAGCGGCGGCGACCTACGGCATCGCGCGGCGGTACTTCACCAAGATCAAGTCGAAGTCGCGCTGAGAGCGGGGACAAGGAAGCTCATTCGCGCAAAGCGCCCCGCCTCGCGAAATTACGCCTCTCGCCGGCCGCTGACGTCGCTTCGACTAAACGAGGGTCGTCGACGTCGGCGTGCACTTGGCGTCACAGTTCTCGATTCGCTTGCACATCTGATCTGACGGAGGCTTGCCTCCTTGTAGGCCCTGTCGCAGCCTCGATGCAGTCGACGTTTGCTCGGCACCAGCTCTGCCCCTCCTCCCCAAGGCCGAAGACGCACCCGAGGAAGCGCTCCTTCGCGCAAGTATACCCATCGTCGACGACGTCCTAGGCGAAGCTCGATGGGCAGAGGCTGCGAACGTCGCCCGAGGCCGCGGTCAGGTGTCCCCAAGCCGTTTGGATGATGGCGTCGTGAGCCACCACGATGGCGGGCGTCAGATTCGTGCTTAGCGTGGCGCCCGTGATGTCCATCGCGTTGGGTCCCCGGTTGTCGTTCGCGATGGCCGTCGTCGGCGACGCCAGGAACGACGAAATGGCCATCACCGGAGACAGAGTGTCCGCGGTGATGGCCATTTGGGTGCGCTGTGCGTTTACCTGTTGGACTCGGAGGGCGCGTCTACGCAAACATCCTCAACGACCGTGAGGGCCTTGCGCACTGCGCGGAGCCGCGCGAGTGCACCGGCACTCCGGGGGGCGGGCTCCAGTGCAAGCGCATCGAGCAGCTCGTGCCGAGCCTATACGAGTGTCGCGGGTATCGCCTCCCCACACGCACCGAGTACGAGTATGCCGCCCGAGGCGGCACGCGCACCGAGTTCTACTCCGGGGCGATGACGGGAACGGGCGATGGCCCCGAGCTGCACCTTCGCGAAGTCGCATGGTTCACGGAGAATAGCGGTCACCGGACGCATCCGGTCGGCGAGAAGGTCGCCAATCGCTGGGGACTCTTCGATCTTCTCGGGAACGCCGGAGAGTGGGTCACGGAAGAAGGTATTGGACTAGCTACTCCCGAAGGCTACCTCGTGGACTTTCGAGGTATTCTAAACCCCACGGATGACTCTGCCCTCATTCGAGGAGGGTTTGCTAGCGGCGCACCGTGGGAGTTGCGCGCCGGGGGGCGCTCACTTGGGAGCATACGCAACGCGTCGGGTACGGGATTAGGCTTCCGACTCGTCCGGTCACTCCCTACCTCCCATGATGCAGGCTCCGCGGACGCTGCCAACGACTAACGTGCCCACCAACGGTTTCGACAGATCGGTGGATCACTGACATGCGAACTGCCACGGCCTCTGCGGTAGCCGTGGGCGTGCTCGGCCTCCTCCTGTGGTGCTGCACCACGGGGGAGGCTCCCGCCGTCCCCACCTCACCTGCTCCCGATGCGATGCCCGTCGCAACGGACGCCGCGACGACGCGTCCCGGTCCGGACGCCGCCGAAGCCGGGCCGCCGTTCGTCCTTCCCCCGGCGGCCCCGTACGATAGTCCTACGTGCCATCATCCGACTGTTGTCTCGCGGTGTGAGAATGGGTGGTGCCTGTTGCCAAAGGGTTGCTTCCTTTTCGGCACGCCGGAAACCGAAAAGAGTCGATCGCGGTACGGCGAAGAGCAACGCGAGACCACGTTCACGCACGATCTGCTCATCTCTCAGTTCGAGACGACACAGCAGCAGTGGAAGGCGGCCGGCCTCCCAAACCGGTCTGCCGACAACCAGCGTCCCGACCTCGTGAGCGACTGCCTCGAAGAGCGGTGTCCGGTGGGCAAAGTCACCTGGTTCGACACGTGGGTGTATGCAAACATCCTCAACGACCGGGAAGGCCTCGAGCACTGCGCCGAGCCACGCGAATGCACGGGCACTCCGGGAGGCGGGCTCCAGTGCAAACGCATCGAGCAGCTCGTGCCGAGCCTTTACGAGTGCCGCGGGTATCGCCTCCCGACGCGCACCGAGTACGAGTACGCCGCGCGAGGCGGCACGCGCACGGAGTTCTACTCCGGGGCCATGACGGGAACGGGCGATGGCCCCGAGCTGCACCTTCGTGAAGTCGCCTGGTTCACGGAGAATAGCGGGCACCGGACGCACCCGGTTGGGCAGAAGATCCCGAACCGCTGGGGCGTGTACGATATCCTCGGCAACTCGGGCGAGCGAATTACCGAAGAAGGTATCGGGTTGAGCACACCGGCAGGACCGCTCGTCGACTTCCGTGGTGTACTCAATCCGACCGACGACTCAGACCTAATCCGGGGCGGGTTCGCCAGCGCCCAACCGTGGGGAGTTCGGGCCGGGGCGAGATCGCTTGCCACCATTCGCAATGCATCGAGCCCGGGAGTAGGCTTCCGCCTCGTCCGGTCACTCCCCTCGGCCGCAGACGCAGGCCCCACCGACGCCACGACCGACTGACAACGACGACCTCCGCGGCGGAGGTCTGCGCGGACTCTGCGGATGTCCGCTGCTCGCTCGGTGGGCGTCCGCGCGCCCACTCTGCGGGTGGTTGATCCCTCGGTCGGTCCGATGCTGTCAACGACAGCGTAAATCCGAAGAAATCGGAGCGCGAAGGTTCGTTGCGTCGCATGCGCATTCGTCTTCGGCGTCGCCACGCGTCGTAGCGCCGAGCCCACGCATCGGACCGCGCGCGGACCCGGCCGAACGCTCCCCGCGACACGCGAAATAAGCGAAGGCCCGGGAGCGCCGAGCCTTCGATCCACGCATTTGTTGGCGTTCCCGCCCCGACTCAATCTTCCGGCGACGGAACCGGATCCGGGCTCTTCTCTTCTTTTCCCTTCGCGCTCGAGCGCGACGTCTTCGGGAAGTATGACTCGGCGGCGGCCTTACCATCCTCCGCCATGATCGCGCCGTACACCTTCTCGAGCTGGCGGAGCGCGTTTCGCGTGGCTCGCTCCAGGTCGGTGCGAGCGATGCCGCGAGCGCGCTCGGCCTTGTCGAGGTCGGATTCGGCCGCCTTGAACGCGGCGATGCCCTTCTTGATCGACGCGGGGGCGGTCTTGCGAACCGAGTCGCTCGCGGGGAGGTGAGCGACGATGCGCTCGGAGAGCTCGTTGTAGCGCGACTCTTCGTCTTCG